>CAZEIW010000112.1:0-22217 GCA_964512305.1 uncultured Burkholderiaceae bacterium
ATTTCTGCTACGAGATCCCGTTCATGCCGGGGCAGACGCAGTACATGGATACGCCGGTGGTGCCGACCTCGGCGTTCGCCGGCGCGGGCTACAACAACCCCGACTGCGCCTACCCGGATGCGACGCCGGCGATCAAGGAGGTCGACGGCACCGGAGTCGGACCCTGGGTCAGCGCCGCCGGCGGCACGCTGACGATCACGGCCCTCGGCGACGTGCCGGTGAACAACTACGGCTACGTCGGCCCGTCCGGAAACACCGCGCCGTACAACCAGAAGTTCGTGAACCGGCATTACGGCTTCGGTACCACGGCAGGCACGGTGGCGCTGGTCGGCGCCGACGGCGTCGCGCACCCCTTGACCGGTGTCAGCTGGAGCGATCTGACGATCACGGGCACCGTTCCTACCGGCGTACTGCCGAACTGCGGGATCACGCAGCAAGGGCAGAGCGCCGCCCAGTGCGGTGAGCTGGTCATCACGGCGGCCAACGGCAAGCGGTCGATCGACACGGTCACGGTCACGATCGGCGGCAAGGCGCCGACGCACGTCGCTGCCACCGCCAGCGTCCAGGCGGCGATCGACACCGCCACGCCGGGCGACATGCTGATGATCGACCCGACCTGCACCACCACGGCCGGGGCGACGGTTGCCTGCACGACCGCCGGCGCGATCCACTCGCAGTCGGCGCACCAGGAAATGCTGCTGGTGTGGAAGCCGCTCCGGCTGCAGGGCGTCGGCGCGGTCTCGAGCATCATCAACGCCAATCCGCACCCGGCGGGCAAGATCGACACCTGGCGTGTCCGCGTCACCTGCCTGTTCGGCCTGGCCACCAACGGCTCGCCCGTGACGGCCAGCAATCCGTTCGATGCGTATGGCACCGGCGCCAGCTGCCCGGCAGCGCAGCTGGGGGCGGTCGACCGGCTGCCCCTGGAGGCCACCGTCGGTTGGGACGCCAGCCTTAACGGCAACCTGGCCGAGCTGCTGCAGGAGCCTTCGCTGATGGGTGCGCTGGAAGGAGCCGCTCTCACGGTGCTGTCGAAGGGCGTGGACTTCCACGGAGCCAATCAGTACGACCCGACGCTGCTGGGCGGCTTCCCGACCGGAACCACGCTGCTCACGAACACCAATTGCGGAACGTCCCAGACGAGCAATCCGTTCAAGAGCAACTTCTGGTGCAACCCGTCGAGCATCGACGGCCTGGGCATCACGAACAGCTCGCAGGGCGGCGGCGGCATCTTCGTCCATGGCTGGGGCCACAACGAGCAGATCGCCAACAACCGGGTCTACAACAACGCAGGCACGCTCTCGGGCGGCATCAACCTGGGCCAGGGTGAGTTTCCGCCTTCGTATCTGCAGGGCAGCGCCACCAACGCGGCTCCCGGGTCCTGCCAGACCAGCACGGTCGCGGGGATCCAGTTGCCGTACTGCCACAACCTGAACGTGAACATGCACAACAACTACATCGCGTTGAACTCCTCGACCGGCGACGAGCTGTTCTCGGCGACGCCGGCGGGAGCGGGTGGCGTCAGCATCTGCACCGGCTCGGACTTCTACAAGTTCCAGTACAACTGGGTCTGCGGCAACCTGAGCACCGGTGACGGCGGTGGTGTGGGTCATATCGGGTTCAGCTACAACGGGGATATCGAGCACAACTCGATCATCTTCAACCAGAGCACGAACCCGACGATTCCGGCCAACGGAGGCGGCTTGCTGGTGATGGGAGCCCCGGATGCCGATCCGACCTGCGGCGCGACGACCGACCAGGACTGCGTGCCTGCGCCGAACTCGATCACGCCGAGCGACGGCACGGGACCGCACCTCGTGATCAACGGCAACCTGATCATGGGCAACTCGGCCGAGAGCGGCAGCGGCGGCGGCGTGATGTTCCAGCAGGTCAATGGCGGGGACGTGACGGCTTTCCCGACCACGCCGGCGAACTGGAACTCGGTCACCTTCACGAACAATATCGTCGCCAACAACGTGGCGGGCTGGGACGGCGCGGGAATCTCGCTGCTGGATTCGCTGAACGTGAACATCATCAACAACACGATCATGTCCAACGACACCACGGCGTCCTCGGGCGTTCTGTTCAATACGCTGGGTGCGCCGCTGGCCAGCTCGCAAGGCCCGACCTGCACGTCCAACTGCGGCACGGCCTCGGCGCCTCAGCCAGCCGGCCTGGTCAGCATCCAGAACAGCGCGGTCTTCACGGCGAATCTGCCGGCGACGATCACCTGCCCTGCCGGGCACTTCACCGGCACCTCGGCCAGCAATGGCAATTGCCGCGTGTGGTCGGTGCCGCTGCTCTATAACGATGTGTTCTGGCAGAACCGTGCGTTCAACATCCAGGTGGGCACGCTCGGCACCGGCACGCAGAACCAGCAGAACGTGGTATCGCTGGTGCCGACGCTGAACCAGGCAACCACCGGCGCATGCTTGAGCGGATCGAGCTACTGGGACCTCGGCGCTCGTGGCGACACCGGTTCGGGCAACCACAGCTCCGGTCTCACGCTGGCTCCGACGTTCTCGGACCTGACGAGCACGGCGGGCTACACGGGCGCCGGCAATATCGCGGCGAACCCGGCCGTGGTCAGCCAGTATTGCAACGGCTCGCGCATTCCGCCGGAATATGCGACGGTCTGCACGCCGGGGACGGGCTGCTCCGCCGCGGGCTACTACGTGCCTCCGGGCATCTCGGACGCGACGGTGCCGAACCCGATCTTCAACCTGACGCCGGCGGCGACCGTGGACGAAGGCAACAACTGGATCAACCTGGCCTGGGGTCCGCTGTCGCTGACGAATCCGACGGTGCTGGGAACCGATGGGAACTACGGTGGCGGCGCCCTGCTGGGCAATTACGCGGAGACAGCGGCTTCGCCGACCGTCGATGTGGGGGCCGCGTCTGCCAGCGGCATCGCGGCGCCGGGCACGGACTTCTTCGGTAACCTCCGGCCGCAAGGTGGCGGGTTCGACATCGGAGCGGTGGAGCTCGCCGGCGCCGGCGGCGGCACCGCCAGCCAGGCGTGGAGCCCGAGCCCGTACACGTTCCCGAACGTGGCCCGCGGCGTGACCACCACCGGACCGACGCAGATCTTCACGCTGACCAACACCGGAACGGTCAACATCACGATCACGACGTCTGCGGCATTCGGAGCGGGGAGTTCGGGCTCCTTCGTCATCACGGCGAACACCTGCACGGCTGCGCTTAGCGGCACGAGGACGCCGGGACAGACCTGCGCCGTCACGGTGGCGTTCCGTCCGGGTACCACCACGGCAGGTGTGAAGACGGGGTCGCTGACGATCACCGACTCGGCGGGCACGGCGACGGTCAGCTTCAGCGGCACGGTCGTGACGCCGACGTTGAGCCCGGCGAGCATCGCCTTCGGTGGCGTGACCCGCGGCAGCACAAGCGCTACGACGCTCGTGACGTTGACCAACAACTCGGCCTGCGGCGCTGCGGCGACCTGCACGCTGACGGTCGGGCCGACGTTCACGAACGGGACCAACTTCGGAAGGTCGACGGCGACGCCGGGAACGTGCGGTACCACTTTGGCGGGCGGCTCCTCGTGCACGATCGGCGTGGTGTTCCATCCGCCCACCACCGACATCGCCGGCAGTGCCCAGACGGGCACGTTCACGGCCAACGGAGGCCGGACTGCGCCAGGTTCGGTCACGCTGACCGGCACGGCGAACTAGGGAACTCGATCAACCCAGGGGCGCTTTCCCCGGCCCCTGGGGATCGAGGCGGTAGAGGAAGGCAGTTGTTTCAAAGCTGGGCAAGATGCCGCTCGCGAACAACACGGGCGGCATCGGTTTTTTAGCGGCGTGCAGGTCAGGCTTTTCAGCGCTTCACCGTCGGCGGCTGCACGGTAGGATCGGCAGAGGCCGAGGTGTCGTCAGCAGACCCACCGGCGGCGCGGTCCGGCCGGTCGGCATGTCGCCTGGTAAACCTACCGAGGTCGAGCCTGTGGATCGGATTTGGAGAAAGTGTTTAGCCATCGTCGTGGGCAGCATTGCGCTCTCCATGGCCGCTGCACAGTCGCCCCCCCAGGGCGATCAGAAGGCTGCCACGCCGCCCGCGAAGGGCGCGCCGGCGCCCGCGCAAGCGGCTCGCTATCGCCCGGACCGTTTTGCCGGGCGTGCCGGGCAGTACTACCGGTTGGTCTGGGGCGTCGAGGCCCTGAGCGTCAGGTGGGCGGAGTCGGGGGAAGTCGTTCGGTTCAGCTACCGGGTGCTCGATCCCGTCAAGGCCAAGATTCTCAACGACAAAGGCGCCGAACCCTCGCTCGAAGATCCACGCGCGGGGGTCAGCCTGGTCATTCCGCAAATGGAAAAGATCGGCAAGTTGCGCCAGACCGCGCCGCCGGAGGCGGGCAGGTCGTACTGGATGGCTTTCTCGAACAAGGGCAGGCTGGTCAAGCGGGGCGATCGCGTCAACGTGGTGATAGGAAAGTTTCGGGCCGACGGGCTCGTGGTGGATTGAGGAGTCGAGTCGATGGAGTGCAAAGTGGCTTTGTTTCGAGGCGCCCTGGTCTGGTTGGGCCTGTCGCTAACCTTGGGGACCGGTGTCGGCTTCGCGGCCGAAGGCAAGACTGCGGAGTCGAAAGCGCCGGCGGGAAAGACCGCGGACAGGAAGGCGTCGGAGACCAGGACAGCGGTTCCCCGCCTGACGGCCGCCGAGATCGTGGACAAGCATGTGGCGGCTCGCGGCGGGTTGCAGGCCTGGCGCGGCGTACAGGCGGTGGCCGTCGACGGGAGGTTGGAAGCGGGCAGCGGCGACTCGCTGGCCCGCTCGCTCAAGGCAGCGCGCGCGGGTCGCGGAGCGGACCTCAGGAAGGCGCAAGCCGAAGCGGCGGCCGCCGAGAAAGCCGACTCGGGCAAGCAGGTGGAGCTCCCGTTTCGCCTCGAGATGAAGCGCCCCAACAAGACCCGGGTCGAAATCGACTTCGCGGGCAAGACCGCGGTGCAGGTCTACGACGGCAGGAATGGCTGGAAGCTGCGCCCGTTCCTGAATCGGAACGACGTGGAGCCGTTTACGGCGGAAGAGGCGAAGTCGGAGGCGCAGAGAGCGCCGGTGGAGGGTCCGCTCGTGGACTACGCCGCCAAGGGCACCAAGGTCGAACTGGAGAAGATCGAGCCGGTCGAAGGCCGCGACGCCTACAAGCTGAAGCTGACCATGAAGGATGGCAGGGTGCAGCATGTCTGGATCGACGCGCAAAGCTTTCTCGACGTCAAGATCGATGGATCGCCGCGCCGGTTTGACGGCCGTATGCGGGACGTGTGGGTCTATCAGCGCGATTTCAGGCCGGTCCAGGGACTGATGGTTCCGTTCGTGCTCGAAACGGCGGTGGACGGGGTCCGCCAGACCCACAAGATGACGGTCGAGAAGGTGGCCGTGAACCCCAAGCTGGACGACACGCGGTTTGCGAAGCCCGGGGTCTGAGAATCCGGGGGTGAAGATCGATGGACGAGACCATGCGACGGATGATCGCGATCCTGGGGCTTGCTGTCGGCACCACGGCAGGAGCGGTCGTGGCGGAATCGGCACCCGCGTCGGAGTTGACCGCACAACAGATCATCGAGAAGAACGTGACCGCCCGCGGCGGCCTGGAGGCCTGGCGGAAGATCCAGTCGATGATCTGGGTTGGTCACATGGAGCGGCCCGGCGCTCCCATGTCCAGCATGCCCTTCGTGCTGCAGCAAAAGCGTCCCGACAAGACGCGCTTCGAGATCACCGGGGTCGGCCAGAGATCGGTGCGTATCTTTGACGGAACGCACGGGTGGAAAGTGCGGCCGGGCAGCGACGGCAGCCCGGACGTGGAGCCCTACACGCCCCAGGAGATAAGGTTCGCGCGGGGCGAGCCGGTGATCGATGGCCCGTTGATCGATTACGAGGCGAAGGGCACCACCGTCAGCCTGCAGGGTGTCGAGGAGGTCGACGGGCGCAAGGCCTATCGCCTGAGCCTGAAGCTTGCCTCGGGCGAACGTCACGAGGTCTGGATCGATGCACAGACCTTCCTGGACATCAAGTCCATCCGGACGTCCTACAGCTCAACCGGGGCGCCGGCGACGGTGGCGATCACTTATGGCGGCTACAAGGACATCGGGGGCCTGCAGATCCCTTCCGTGCTCGAAATCAGCGCGGCGTCAGGCAAGGTGCCTGACAAGATGGTGATCGAAAGAATCGCGCTGAACCCGGCATTGGATGACCGCGTGTTCGGGCGGCCGGGCCGCCCGAGCCGGCGCCATATGGTGACGATCGGGGCGACGCCGGCGCCTGGTGCGCCGGTCTTCCCGGGTCGCCAGCCGACCCCGCAAGCGGCCAACCCGGAGCCGGGATCAGCGCCGAGATGAACGTTCGGGGCGCCGCTGCCTCGGCCTTCGTCGCATTCGCGCTGGCCGCCCCGGTCGGCTGGGCAAGTGCCGCGTCATCGGCCGAGCGGATCGTCGCGGCGGGAGAGTCGATCTACCGAAGCGGCGTGCTGGGCTCCGGCGCGTCGCTCGAGGCCACCCGGGAGGCGGGCGGTCCCGCCATCAGGGGCGCCGAAGCCGCGTGCGTGAACTGCCACCAGCGCAGCGGCTTTGGCGTGGCGCACCAGGAGAGTTCTCCCGTTGCGGCAGCAGGGCCCGGCGCGATTCCCCCGATCGCGGGTCCTTACCTGTTCGGCACGCACAAGGGCCACAAGGAAAAGGACCTTCCCTACGTCGATGGCATGCGCGCCGATCGGGAACCGTATACCGACTCGACGCTGGCCCGGGCCATCCGGGAAGGGATCGATTCCGAGGGCCAGCCGCTCAGCTACCTGATGCCGCGCTTCGCCCTGGGCGATGTGGACATGGCGGTGTTGATCGCCTACTTGAAGACGCTCGATCCCGCGCGCGTGCCCGGCGTCACGGATACGGTGCTGCACTTCGCCACGATCGTCACGCCGGACGCCGATCCGGCCAAGCGGCGCGGCATGCTCGAGGTGCTGGAGAAATACTTCGCGGAGCGGAACTCGCGCCAGATGGTGCCGAGCGCGCGCTTGCAGGCTTCGGGCAGGACGCAGTACAGCCGCACGATGTTCATGGTCCATCGGCAGTGGCAGCTGCACGTGTGGGAACTTACGGGGCCGCCCGCAACGTGGCAGGCACAACTGTCCGAGCGACTCGACAGGGAGCCGGTGCTGGCGGTGGTCTCGGGTGTCGGCGGCAGCGACTGGGCGCCGGTGCACGAGTTCTGCGAACGGCGGGGCCTGCCGTGCCTGTTCCCCAACGTCGAGGTGCCGGTCGAATCGCAGGACGACTTCTACGACCTGTACCTGTCTCGAGGCGTGCTGCTCGAGGCGGACCTGATCGCGGCGAAGATTCATGACTCGGCCCGCACGCCGGCCCCGGTTGTGCATCAGATCTATCGTGTGGGCGACAGCGGGGGGCCGGCCGCGAGGAAGCTTGCGGCGGACCTCGAACGCCGGGGCCTCACCGTGCACGACCATGTGCTGCGGCCGGACGGCGGGGGGCTTTCGGAGGCCGTGCGAGCCGCTGCCGGCGCCGACGCCCTGGTGCTCTGGCTGCGGGCGCCGGACCTCGCGTCGCTGGCCGATCCACCCCAGGGCGCAGTGTTCATCTCGGGTCTGATGGGAGGCCTCGAGCGGGCGCCGTTGCCGGCGAGCTGGCGGCAGCGCACCGACATGGCCTACCCGTTCGATCTGCCGCAGAAGCGGGTGGTGCGGGTTGACTATCCGCTCGCCTGGTTCCGCATTCGCAACATCCCCGTGGTGGACGAGCAGGTGCAGGCGGATACCTATCTGGCCTGCGGCCTGCTTTCCGAGGTGCTGAGCCACATGGTCGACACCTTCGTTCGCCCCTACCTGATCGAGCGCCTGCAATCGATGGTCGAGCACCGCGTCGTGACCGGCTACTACCCGCGCCTCACGCTCGCGGAAAACCAGCACTTCGCCTCCAAGGGAGGCTACCTCGTCCGGTTCGCCGCCTCCGAAGGAACGGGGCTCGTTGCCGACAGCGACTGGCTGGCGCCCTAGCCCGCTCCGGGGGCCGACCCGACTATGATGGCCGCAACCGACTTGCAGCGAGTTCGTGGCCCGATGAAGACGCCTTCGGTGCGGACCGTCTCCTGGGGCATCGCCCTGGTCATCGCGTCGCTGCTCGTCGGCGTCGGCATCTACGTTGCGCTGCATATCGACAGCGCGATCGACACCGCGAGGCTGATCGCGCGCCCCCACGAGGTGCAGACGGCGCTCGAGCACACCAAGGGAACGCTGGACGCGCTGGAGGACTCGGTCCAGGACTACATCATCGACGGTGCCGAGGGGATGCGCTTCCAGTACGAGGATGCCGTGCGCGCGCTCAGGGCGCAGGAGAGCGAGCTGTCGTCCCTGACCGCTGCCGGCCTGTCGGCCGGCGACCTGTCGGAGATCGACACCGCGCTCGCGAAGGTCCTGTCCACGAGCCGGGCCGTGATCGACGCGCGCCGTTCCGCCGGGGTGGAACCGGCCGGCCGGCTCAACGAGGCAGGCCTGGCGGCGGTCGTGGCCGCCAATCGCAAGCTCGACGCGACGATCGCGGGGCAGCAGGATCTCCTGCGGTCCCGCGAGCGCGCCCTGCGCTGGGACGTGGCGCAGATGCTCGGCGGGCTGGTCGCCACCGCGACGATCGTGATCTGCGTCCTGGCCGGCGCGCTCGTGCTGATCGAGAGCGACCGGCGGCGCACCACCGACGCGCAGAACACGCTGCGCTCCGAGAACGTGCGTCTCGAAGACGCGGTGCGCGAGCGCTCCGAGACGCTCGCGCAGGCCAACCGCGAGCTCGCCTGGTTCGCCCGGCGGGCTTTGCAGATCCAGGAGCAGGAGCGGCGCAACCTGGCGCTCGAGCTGCACGACCAGATCGGACAGGAGCTGGCCGCGCTCACCTTGCGCCTCACGCGCGCCCAGCGCGAGCTCGCGCCGGCGGGACCGGCCGAGCTGAAGAACGCGCTGCAGGAGAGCATCGAGATCGCCCGCGCCACCTACGGCGACGTCCACAACATGGCGCTCGATCTGCGGCCGGCGATGCTGGACCGTCTCGGGCTGATACCGGCGCTGCAGTGGTACGCCCGCCAGCAGGCGAAGCAGTCGGGTTGCGAGATCGCCGTCGAGGCCGACGTCCTTCCGGCATCGATCCCGCCCAACATCCTGATCGCGGCATTCCGGATCGTCCAGGAAGCCGTCAGCAACGCCGTGCGGCACGCCAATCCGACCCGGATCGAGGTCGACGCCCGCCATCGGCCGGGCTGCATCGAGCTCGAAGTGCGCGACAACGGGTCGGGGTTCGATCAGGCAGGTGTGACCGAGCAGCAGGAACCGCGCGTCGGGCTGGGCCTGATCGGCATGCGCCAGCGTGCCGAGGACGCCGGCGGCCACCTGTCGATCCGGTCGAAGCCGGGAGAAGGGACGCAGATCATCGCGATGCTCTCGATCCCGGAGACCGCCTGAGCCACCGGAACCGACGCCGCCTCAAGCTCCGCCGGGCGCTCCACCTCCCGCGCCGTCTTCGAGCGCCGGAGGCAGCGACAGCGACGCGACGATTTCGGTACCGGAGCCCGGTGCCGAACGGATCGCCACCTCGCCTCCGGCGTCGTGTGCGCGCTGGCGGATCCCGATCAGGCCCAGGCCGAGACGGGGCTCCTGATGCGCGACCGTCGCGTCCGGGTCGAAGCCGACGCCGTCATCCCGAATGCGAAGCTCGATGCGGTCGTGCACGCAGCGGGCGCGGATCTCGATGCGGCGGGGGTTGCCGTGGCGCACCGCATTGCTGACGGCCTCCTGCACGATCCGATAGGCGGCGGTCAGGACCTCCGACGTGAGCCCGGCGGGGAACTCGTCGGCCTCGACGACGATCTCGCAGCGGGCGAACTTGGCCTGTTGCCGCGCATACCATTGCAGCGTCGGCAGCAGGCCGAGCCGGTCGAGCATCGCCGGCCGCAGCTCGAGCGCGAGGTTGTGAATGTCGCCATAGGCCGCGCGCGCGATCTCGATGCCGGCCTGCAGGGCCGCCCGCTTCTCCGGCTGCACGAGGGGCGCCAGCTCCTGGTCGCTGCGGGTCAGGGTCATGACCAGCGCCGCCAGCTCCTGGCCGATCTGATCGTGCAGCTCGAGCGCTAGGTTGCGCCGCTCCTTTTCCTGGACCTGCAGCGCGCGCCGGGAGAACCAGGTCAGCTCTCGATTGGCCTGTGCCAGCGTCTCCGATCGTTCCCGCACCGCGCCTTCCAGGCGGAGGTTCTCCGAGTTCAGGCGGTCCCGGACCTCGGCCTGGCGGCGGCGGTCTTGCTCGAGAAGCACGATCGCGGCGACCAGCATGCACAGGACGATCGCGGCCGTCGCCCCGAGGCCCCAGGCGATCTGCTCCACGTCGCTGCGCAGCGACCACTCGCGCGCCCGGCGCAGCTGCAGCTGGGCGGCCACCAGCGCGTCGAGCTTGCGATTGGCGATGTTCGTCGCGCGGCCTTCCTCGGCCAGCAGTCTGAGCGCTTCCGCGCGGTTGCTTGCGCCGGCATCGATCACCGCCTTGCTCGCGCTCAGGACCTCCGCGATCCGCCGATCGACCTCGGCGAGGTCGCCTGCCGGGATGGCGGAACCGGCCAGCGCCGTCAATTCGGCCGTTCTGGCGCTGAGCTGGCGGGCGGCGTCCTCGTACTGGAACAGGATCCGCCTGCCCGCGGCGCCCTCGATGATGTAGTCCTGCACCGAATCGTCGAGGATATCGATCGAGGCGCCGATGTGCTCGAGCGCGGTCTGCACCTCGTGCGGGCGCCCCAGCATCGTCGCGGCGTCCAGAGCGCTGTGGATCCGCTGACCGACGAATGCGCCGACGCCTGCGACCAGCAGCGCGACGGCCAGGACGACGGCCCACGGAGCGAACCGCGCGGCGGTTCCCCTCGCGCCCAAGCGCTGCTCCGGCACTGCGATCCCCCCTCGGGCACGTTGTGAACGAGAACTGCTCGCGAGTCTATTCCGAAATCTTCTCCGGTGATCCCATTGAACGCGCGCAAGGGGCGGCTTTTTACGCCATTTTGATAACGCGGCCGCAGCTTCCTACAACAAATTTGCGCTGCCCCGCATATGCTCCGTGCCCTGCAACGAGTGCATACGGGGCTCAAGGATGGACATCGCGTACTTGCTGGGGATCCTCGCGTTTTTCGGTCTGACGGTCGCGCTGGCGATCGGCTGCGCGAAGCTGGGCGGCCCGCGGTGACCTGGCTCACGATCGTCAGCGGCGTCGTCGCGGTCGGACTGCTCGTCTACCTCGTGGTCGCCCTCGTCAGGGCGGAGGATCTGTGATGACCGCGCATGCCTGGATCACGCTGCTGCTCTACCTGGTGCTGCTGCTTGCCGTGGTGGTGCCGGTCGGGGCCTTCCTCGCGGACGTGATGGAAGGCCGCCCGGTCGCGGTGCTGCGAATCGGCGCGCCGGTCGAGAACCTGATCTACCGGTTGTGCGGGGTGCGCAAGGACGCCGAGATGCCGTGGCTGCAATACGCCATCGGCCTGCTGCTGTTCAACGCGATCGGCGTGCTGTTCGTCTACGCGCTGCAGCGGCTGCAGCTGTGGCTGCCGCTCAATCCCCAGGCGTTCGCCAACGTCAGTCCGGACTCCTCGTTCAACACCGGGCTCAGCTTCGCGACCAACACCAACTGGCAGGGATACTCCGGCGAATCGACGATGAGCTACCTGACCCAGATGCTGGGGCTCGTCGGGCAGAACTTCTTCTCGGCCGCGACGGGAATCGTCGTCGCGATCGTGCTGATCCGGGGCTTCGCGCGCCACAGCATGAAGACGGTGGGCAACGTCTGGGTCGACCTGACCCGGTGCACGCTGTACCTGCTCCTGCCGGTCTCGATCGTCTACGCGCTGTTCCTGGTCGGGCAGGGAGCGATCCAGAATTTCGATGCCTACAAGGACGTCACGACGCTCGAGGTCACGCACTACCAGAACCCCAAGCTCGACGCCGCCGGGCAGCCGGTGAAGGACGCCCAGGGCAACCCGGTGACCGAGGCCGCGCAGACGCCGACCCAGACGCTGCCGATGGGCCCGATCGCGTCGCAGGAGGCGATCAAGATGCTCGGCACCAACGGCGGCGGCCCCTTCAACGCCAACTCGGCGCATCCGTACGAGAACCCGACGCCGCTGTCGGACTTCGTCCAGATGCTGTCGATCTTCCTGATCCCGGGCGCGCTGTGCCTCGCATTCGGCCGCATCGTGGGCGACCGCAGGCAGGGCTGGGCGATCCTGGTGTCGATGGCGCTGATCTTCGTCGTGATGGCGGTGGTCGCGATGCATTACGAGCAGCAGGGCAACCCGCTGATCGCGAAGCTCGGCGTCGACCAGGGCGCGAGCGAGCTGCAGGCCGGCGGCAACATGGAAGGCAAGGAGACCCGCTTCGGCATCGCCGACTCGGCGCTGTTCGCGACCATCACGACCTCGGCGTCGTGCGGCGCGGTCAACGCGATGCACGATTCGCTGCTGCCCATGGCGGGCTTCGTGCCGCTGTGGAACATGATGCTGGGCGAGGTGGTGTTCGGCGGCGTCGGCTCGGGCCTGTACGGCATGCTGGTGTTCGCGGTCACCGCGGTGTTCATCGCCGGCCTGATGATCGGCCGCACGCCCGAGTACATCGGCAAGAAGATCGAATCGTTCGACATGAAGATGGTGTCGATCGCGGTGCTGGCCACCCCGGTGCTGGTGCTGGCGCTCACCGCGGTCGCGGTGATGTCGCCCGACGGGCGGGCCGGGATCGCCAACCCCGGCGCGCACGGCTTCTCCGAGATCCTGTATGCATTCACGTCGGCCGCCAACAACAACGGCAGCGCGTTCGCGGGCCTGAGCGCGAACACGCCGTTCTACAACGTCGCCACCGCGATCAACATGTGGTTCGGCCGCTTCGCCGTGATCGTCCCGGTGCTGGGGCTCGCCGGTTCGCTGGCGGCGAAGAAGCGCCTGGCCGTGACGGCCGGCACCATGCCGACGCACGGGCCGCTGTTCGTCGCGCTGCTGATCGGCACGGTGCTGCTGGTCGGCGCGCTGAACTACGTGCCGGCGCTGGCGCTGGGGCCGGTGGTGGAGCAGCTGGCGCTGTGGCCGCGGTGACCGCTATGGGTACCTATCCCCTCTCCCGCAAGCGGGAGAGGGGAGCGTTGCAGTCAGTCTTCCATCGGAGATCAGGGTGACCCGCAAGACCTTGAAACTCTTCGACCCCGTGCTGATCCGGCCGGCGATCGTCGATTCGTTCCTCAAGCTCGACCCGCGCGTGCAATGGCGCAACCCGGTCATGTTCGTCGTGTTCGTCGGCAGCATCCTGACCACGGCGCTGTGGGTGCAGTCGCTCGTCGGGCAGGGCGAGGCCGCCCCCGGTTTCATCCTGGCGATCGCGCTGTGGCTGTGGTTCACGGTGCTGTTCGCCAACTTCGCCGAGGCGCTCGCCGAAGGCCGCAGCAAGGCGCAGGCGGCTTCGCTGCGCGGCCTGAAGAAGGAGATCTGGGCCAAGAAGCTCGAGCAGCCGAAGCACGGATCGAAATGGTTCCTGCAGCTCGCCACCGACCTGCGCCGCGGCGACGTCGTGCTGATCGAGGCCGGCGACATGGTGCCGGCCGACGCGGAGGTGATCGAGGGCGTGGCGTCGGTCGACGAGAGCGCGATCACCGGCGAATCCGCGCCGGTGATCCGGGAGGCGGGCGGCGACTTCTCGGCCGTGACCGGCGGCACGCGCGTGCTGTCGGACTGGATCGTCGCCAGCGTCACCGTCAACCCGGGCGAGGCCTTCATCGACCGGATGATCGCGATGGTCGAGAGCGCGAAACGCCAGAAGACGCCGAACGAAATCGCGCTCACGATCCTGCTGATCGCCCTGACGATCGTGTTCCTGGTCGTGACCGTGACGCTGCTGCCTTACTCGCTGTTCAGCGTCGACGTCGCCAAGGCGGGCACGCCGGTCACGATCACGGTGCTGATCTCGCTGCTGGTGTGCCTGATTCCCACCACGATCGCCGGCCTGCTTTCGGCGATCGGCGTCGCAGGCATGAGCCGCATGATGCAGGCCAACGTGATCGCGACATCCGGCCGCGCCGTCGAAGCGGCCGGCGACGTCGACGTGCTGCTGCTCGACAAGACCGGCACCATCACGCTCGGCAACCGCTCGGCGGACGCGCTGATTCCGGCCGCCGGCGTCACCGAGGCCGAGCTCGCCGACGCCGCCCAGCTCGCCTCGCTCGCCGACGAGACACCCGAGGGCCGCAGCATCGTGGTGCTCGCCAAGCAGCGCTTCAACCTGCGCGAGCGGGATCTGGCGACGCTCGACGCGCGCTTCGTTCCATTTTCCGCGCAGACCCGGATGAGCGGCGTCGACATCGGCGGACGGCAGATCCGCAAAGGCGCGGCGGACGCGGTGCAGCGGCACGTCGAGGGGCTCGGCGGCAAGATCGGCGCGCCCCTGCTGAAGGCGGTCGACGACGTCGCGCGCCGCGGCAGCACGCCGCTGGTGGTCGCCGAGGGTGCGCGCGTGCTCGGTGTCATCGAGCTCAAGGACATCGTCAAGGGCGGCATCAAGGAGCGCTTCGCCGAGCTGCGCCGGATGGGCATCAAGACCGTGATGATCACCGGCGACAACCGGCTGACCGCGGCGGCGATCGCGGCCGAGGCCGGGGTCGACGATTTCCTGTCGGAGGCCACCCCCGAGGCCAAGCTGGCGCTGATCCGGCAGCACCAGGCCGAAGGCCGGCTGGTCGCGATGACGGGCGACGGCACCAACGACGCGCCCGCGCTGGCCCAGGCCGACGTGGCGGTGGCGATGAACACCGGGACGCAGGCCGCGAAGGAGGCCGGCAACATGGTCGATCTCGATTCCAACCCGACCAAGCTGATCGAAGTGGTCGAAACCGGCAAGCAGATGCTGATGACGCGCGGCGCGCTCACGACGTTCAGCATCGCCAACGACGTCGCCAAGTACTTCGCGATCATCCCGGCCGCTTTCGTGACGACGTATCCGCAGCTGGCGGCGCTGAACGTGATGCAGCTGGCGAGCCCGGCCTCGGCGGTGCTGTCCGCGGTGATCTTCAACGCGCTGATCATCGTCGCGCTGATTCCGCTCGCGCTGAAGGGCGTTCGCTACCGGCCGCTGGGGGCGGCGGTCGTCCTGCGCCGCAATCTGCTCGTCTACGGCCTGGGCGGCATCGTCGTGCCGTTCATCGGCATCAAGCTGATCGACCTGATCCTGGTCGCGGCCCGGCTCGTCTGACCCCGGAGAACAATGCGATGAAGGAGCTCCTCAGACCCGCCGTGACGCTGTTCGCGGTGCTGTCCATCATCACCGGCCTCGCCTATCCGGCGGTCGTGACCGGAATCGGCCAGGTGCTGTTTCCGTCGCAGGCGGCCGGGAGCCTGATCGTGCGCGACGGCAAGCCGGTGGGTTCGCTGCTCATTGGCCAGAACTTCTCGGAGCCGAAGTACTTCTGGGGCCGCCTGTCGGCCACGGCGCCGCAGCCGAACAACGGCACCGCTTCCGGCGGTTCCAATCTCGGGCCGCTCAACCCGGCGCTGATCGATGCCGTCAAGGGCCGCCTCGACGCGCTCAAAGCGGCGGATCCCGACAACGCGCAACCGGTGCCGGTCGACCTCGTGACCGCATCGGCCAGCGGGCTGGATCCCGACATCAGCCCGGCGGCGGCGCAGTACCAGGTGAAGCGCGTGGCGCAGGCACGCGGTCTTCCGGTCGAACGCGTCGCGGCGATGGTGGCCGAGCACACCCAGGGCAGGCAGTGGGGTCTCTTCGGGGAGCCGCGGGTCAACGTGCTCGAGCTCAATCTCGCCCTCGACGCCGCGCCTTGACTCCCCTCTCCCGCTCCGCGGGAGAGGGGCCGGGGGTGAGGGCGGCGCTACCGAATTTTCACCCACGCAGCGCCCCGATTTTCCGCAACCGGCGCGCCGCCGACGTGCCAGGATCGGCGGGTGCAAGCCGCTCCTGACACTCCCGCCGATACCCCCACCGACGCGCCACGAGAGTCCGGGGGCCACGCCGCCGACGTCGATCACGCCGCCCTCGAGCGCCTTTTCTCGAGGTGGTACGAGCCGCTGCAAGCGGCCGCCCATGCGCGGCTCGCCAGCACCGAGCTGACCCTGCTCGATACGACTTCGCTGGTGCACGAGTGCTACCTGCGGTGCGCGAAGGCCGGCGTGCCGGCCGCGGAGCAGGGGCGCTTTCTCGTGTACGCGGCGCGCGTGATGCGCTCGGTGATCGTCGACTTCGCGCGCCAGCGCTGCGCGGGACGCCGCGGTGGCGGTGCCGTCCGGGGCGAGCTCGATGCGGAGCTCCTCGACCAGGTCGCCGCCCCGGAAGGCGAGGTGATCCGGGTCAGCGAGGCGCTCGACGAACTGGCCCGCGTCGATCGGCGCCTGGTCCAGGTGGTCGAGATGCGCTATTTCGCCGGCCTGAACGACGCCGAGATCGCGCGCGCGCTCGGCGTCACCGACCGCACGGTTCGGCGCGACTGGCGCAAGGCCCGCCTGCTGCTGGCAATGGCAATCAGGCCGCCGCGTTGACGGCACCCGGGCGATGCCGGGGCGTGAGCGGCGCGCTCAAAACGACGAGGCGAGGCTGCCGTCGGTGCCTGCGACGATGTAGTGGTTCCCATTGCTGATCAGGGAACTCGGGGCCGCGATTCCCGTGCCGCCCGCGGCCACCTGCCAGCCCGCGCCGGGATTGGCGGCGTGGAACGGGTTGGTGTAAGCGATGCCGTTCGCGTCGACGGCGACGAAGCGCGTCGTGTACGCGATGTCCACGAGGTTCGCCGCCCCCGGAATCGCGCCGATCGTCCAGACGGGCGCGCCGCTGGGAAGGTATGCGTAGGCGCCGTTGTCTCCGACCGCGACCCAGGTGTTGATCGCCACCACCCCGCCGTTGGCAACGCTCAGGTCGAAGTTGCCGTATGCGACCGCGCGCAAGGTATCGGAGCCGACGTTGTTGGCGACCCAGCCCGCGCCCGAGGTCGACAGGAGCAGGCCGTTGTCGCCGAGCGCAACGCACTCGGCGCCGAGGCAGCGGATCGCGTGCAGGTTGCTGGGGCTCACGCTCGCCGGCCAGCTCTGGCTCGTCCAGTTGATGCCGTCCGGGCTCGCCTCGATGATGCCGCCGTCGCCGACGGCGATGAACTGGCCGCTGGCAAACGTGATCGCGCGCAGTGACTGGTTGTCGGGGTTGGCCGTCGTGCTCGCGTTGGGGGGCACGCCCACGTTCCAGTTCTTGCCGTCGATGCTCCACGCCGACACGCCGCCGTCGCCGACCGCGACGAATCGAAAGGCCGCGGGCACCAGCGAGAAGACCGACGTCACCGCGTTGAGGCTGACCGCCGGTGCCGTGGCGCCCGCCGGCAGCCAGTTCGCGGCTGCCCAGTCGCTGACCGATTTCCAGTCGGTGTCGGTCGCGCTGGGGCCGCTGTTCCAAGACACCGCGCCTGAGGGACCGACCGCCACATAGATGCCCATGGCCGGGCACGCGGCCTGCTCGGCGAATCCCAGGGCTTTGGTTGGAATCCCCGTGACCTTGCCGCTGAGCCAGGTGTCGCCCGCCGGGCGCGGGGTTGCCGAGACGACGGGGCTACCGGGCCCGCCGGGCGAGGTTCCGGTGCGCGCGTTGACGGTCGCATACAGCGCCAGGCCGTTGAGCACGGTGATTCCCGAAGTCCCATTGCACAACGTGGTCGGCATCCCGGCGTTCGGGATCGCGCGCCCGTCCGGCAGGTTGGGCCAGTTCAGGGTGTTCAGCGTCGGGTCGCTGGCGACGAAGACCCAGTATTCGACGCCGGGCTCGATGTTCCATGTCAGCGTGACCGTGCCGTCGCCCGCGACCGCCTGCAGGGCCGGGGGCGAGGGCTGGGAACTGCCGCTGTTGCCGAGGCAGCCGGCGATCGACACGGTGATGGCCAACAGGGGCCAGGAAAGCCAGGATTTCACGAGACACCTTCGAAAATAGGTCGCAAGCGGGATCCGCGGGCAAGGACGCCTTGCGGTCCGCCGACGGATCCGGGCGAGAGGATAACCGAGTGCCCGGTCCGGCCGGCTTGCGGCGGCGGCGGCGAACGCCTGTTGCGCTCGATCAACGTCGGTGCCGGCCCGAACGCCGTAGCATATGGCGGGGTACGGCGGGTTTGGCAGAAGTTCGGAAAGGATTTCCGATGACCACAGGCACCGCGTCGATCCGGCACGATCAGCTGCTGGTCGGCTTCAAGCCGATCGACGATCTGCACAGGGAATTCCAGGCGATCGTCGACGCCTTGAACGACCCCGAGGAAGCCGACTACGGCGAGCTGCTCCTCGTGTTGCACCAGCACCTGCTGCGCCACTGCAGGACCGAAGAGCAGTTCATGCTGCAGGAGAACTATCCGCACTACGAGCGGCACAAGCGCGCGCACGAGCACCTGCTCGAGTCCGTATCCGACGTGCGCCGCAAGTTCGACGCCGGCGACATCGACGCCGTGCACCGCTACACGTCGGACCTGATGAGCTGGTTCGCGATCCACGCGACCAGCGAAGACAGCGAGTTGGCGACGTTCCTGCGCGGGCACGACTAGCCGTTCGCGATGGACTTCGAATACTCGCCTCGCGTCAAGGAGTTGCAGGCGCGGGTGCGCGACTTCATCGACCGCTACGTGCTGCCGGCAAACCGCCAGTGGCAGGCCGAGGCCGAGCACGGCCGCTACCCACTCGAACTGGTGAACGACCTCAAGGCGCTCGCGCGCGACGAAGGGTTGTGGAACCTGTTCCTGCCCGGGCTCCGCGACGACGAGCCCGGGACGCGCCTGACCAACCTCGAATACGCGCCGCTGGCCGAGATCATGGGGCGGGTGTTCTGGTCGTCGGAGGCGTTCAACTGCAGCGCGCCGGACACCGGCAACATGGAGATGCTGCATCTGGCGGCGACGCCCGAGCAGCGCGCCCGCTGGCTGCAGCCTTTGCTCGAGGGAACGATCCGGTCGGCCTTCGCGATGACCGAGCCCGATGTGGCCTCGTCGGACGCGACCAACATCCAGACCAGCATCCGGCGCGACGGCGGCCAGTACGTGATCAACGGCCGCAAATGGTTCACCACCGGCGCTCTGCACCCGAACTGCCGGTTCGCCATCGTCATGGGCGTCTCGGGCGCGGACGACCGGACGTCGGCGCACGAGCGCCATTCGATGGTGATCGTTCCGCTCGAGTCGCCGGGCGTCACCATCGTGCGCAACCTGCCCATCGTCAATCACCTGGCGGTCGAGGGGCACTGCGAAGTTTTGTTCCGCGATGTCCGCGTGCCGGTGGCGAACCTCGTCGGCGCGGAGGGCGGAGGCTTCGCGCTGGCGCAGGCGCGCCTGGGTCCGGGCCGGATCCACCACTGCATGCGGACGATCGGCCAGTGCGAGCTGGCCCTGGAAATGGCGTGCGAGCGCGCGCTCGAGCGCAAGGCCTTCGGCAAGTACCTCGCCGACTACGCAAATGTCCAGGAGTGGATCGCCGAATCGCGGCTCGAGATCGACCAGGCCCGCCTGCTGGTGCTGCGGGCCGCCGACAAGATCGACCGCCAGGGCAACCAGGCGGCACGGATCGACGTGTCGGCGATCAAGGTCGTCGCGCCACGCCTGCAAACCCGGGTTCTCGACCGTGCGATGCAGGTGTTCGGCGCGATGGGCCTCACCAACGACACGCCGCTCGCCTTTCTGTGGACCTGGGGCCGGGCGCTGCGCTTCATCGACGGGCCCGACGAGGTTCATCTGCGGGTGGTCGCGCGCGACGAGCTGGCCAAGGCGCGCCAGAACCGCGGCGCGACGGCCGCGTACTTCAGCCTGCCCGAACCGTAAGCCTGCCCGTATATATCAATCGAATCAGTGCTTTGCAGATCTGTTACACTCCTTCTCGCGTTCGTTTGAGTGTCGTCCCTCCTTGGTTGCTCCAGCCGGTCAGATCGGCCGCGCTTCTGCGTTGTCCCCAGGTCCGCGTCTCTTGATCGTCTGCCCGCCGAAACTCAACTGGCGGATTCACTCCTCACAAACTTCTCATAGGTAAAGTCGAATATGGCTACCGGTACCGTCAAGTGGTTCAATGATGCAAAGGGCTTCGGGTTCATCACGCCGGAAGACGGCGGCAAGGATCTCTTCGCCCACTTCTCCGAAATCCAGGGCAACGGCTTCAAGTCGCTCCAGGAAGGTCAGCGCGTCGAGTTCGTCGTCACGCAGGGCGCCAAGGGCCCGCAGGCGACGCAGATCCGCCCGATCTGACGCGGTAAAGTAGTGTCCGGCGGGCTGCGGCTGTTCGCGGCCCGTTTAACCCATTCCGCCGGAGCCCGACGGTCCCGGACGGCAAGGAGGACACCCTGGCCAAGCCCAACTACTCGTTCGAGAAGCGCCAGCGCGAACTGGCCCGCAAGAAGAAGCAGGAAGAAAAGCGGCTGCAGCGTCAGGCGCGACCCAAGGCGGACGAGCCGGCCATGCCGGACGCCGCCGGTGATCCCGAAAAGGCGACCGGAATCGCACCGCCCAAGCCCGACGCGGCTTGACCGTTCCGGCGTAATCTAAGCGCCCACCTTTATCGGCTGCGGGCGCCCGTGTCGTACCCGATGACCCGCGCGCCGGCCCGACGGGAGCGCGAGATCATGAAAGCTGTCTGGAACGGCACGGTGATCGCCGAGAGCCAGGACACGGTCGTCGTCGAGGGGAACCACTACTTTCCCATCGCCTCGGTGAACCGGCAGTACCTGCGCCCGAGCGCGACGACGACGGTTTGCTCCTGGAAGGGCACCGCGAACTACTACGACCTCGTCGTCGGCGATCGCGTCAATCGCGACGCGGTGTGGTATTACGACAAGCCAAGCCCGGCCGCGAAGCAGATCGAGGGCCGGTGCGCCTTCTGGCACGGCGTGCAGGTCGCCGAATAGGGCGCATCCGGCAGGGCATCGAATCGAGGACGATCGAGATGGCCGATCTGTTCGACAATCCGATGGGGCTGATGGGTTTCGAGTTCGTCGAATTCGCGTCGCCGACCCCCAACGTCCTCGAGCCCGTGCTGGAGAAGCTCGGCTTCCTTCGCGTCGCCCAGCACCGCTCGAAGGATGTGACGCTGTACCGCCAGGGCGACATCAACTTCATCGTGAACCGCGAGCCCCGGAGCGCGGCCGCATACTTCGCCGCCGAGCACGGTCCGTCGGCGTGCGGCATGGCGTTTCGGGTCCGCGATTCGCATCATGCGTTCGAGCGCGCGCTGCGCCTGGGGGCGCAGCCGATGGAAATGCCCACCGGCCCCATGGAGCTGCGGCTGCCGGCGATCAGGGGCATCGGCGGCGCGCCGCTCTACCTGATCGACCGGTACGAGGACGGCAAGTCGATCTACGACATCGACTTCGTCTTCTTCGAGGGCGTCGATCGCCACCCGCGTGGGCACGGCCTCAGGATCATCGACCACCTGACGCACAACGTGTACCGCGGCCGGATGAGCTACTGGGCGGGTTTCTACGAGCGCCTCTTCAATTTCAGGGAAATCCGGTATTTCGACATCAAGGGCGAATACACCGGCCTGACTTCGCGCGCGATGACCGCGCCCGACGGCATGATCCGGATCCCGTTGAACGAGGAGGCCTCGAAGAGCACCGGCCAGATCGAGGAATTCCTGATGAAGTTCAACGGCGAGGGCATCCAGCACGTCGCGCTGCTGACCGACGACCTGCTCGCGAGCTGCGACCGCCTGCGCGCGGCCGGAGTGCCGCTGATGACGGCGCCGCCGGCGACGTACTACGAGATGCTCGAAGAACGGCTGCCCGGCCACCGCGAGAACGTCGACGCGCTGCAGGCCCGCGGCATCCTGCTCGACGGCACGACCAGGGACGGCGCGCGGCGCCTGCTGCTGCAGATCTTCTCGGAGATGCTGCTCGGGCCCGTGTTCTTCGAATTCATCCAGCGCAAGGGCGACGACGGCTTCGGCGAAGGCAACTTCAAGGCGCTGTTCGAATCGCTCGAGCGCGACCAGTTGCGCCGCGGCGTGATCGGCACGGCGTAAGCGCGTCTGCGCCCTTCCCCCTCTCCCGCTTGCGGGAGAGGGTCGGGGTGAGGGTCGTCGATTTAACCCCCCCTCCCCACATCCACCGTTTAAGGAAGGATCGCCCCCTTGAACGGAGTTGGACCATGTCCCCGATTTGCATTCTTCTCGCCGCGTCGGCTGCCGTGGCGGCTTGCAGC
>CAZEIW010000113.1:0-44000 GCA_964512305.1 uncultured Burkholderiaceae bacterium
TTCAAGGTGCCGCGCAAGATCGTGCTGGTGCCCGAGATCCGCAAGGGTGCCACCGGCAAGCTGCAGAGGATCGGGCTGGCGCAGGCGCTGGGGCTGGCGTAGACGGCGGCGGCGCGACGAGCCCGCGGACGAAGTACGCTACCGGTCGCGGCCCCGGGACTTCGCCCGGGCGATGACGCCTGCCACGGAGGACGCCAATCGCATCGTCATGGCCGGGCTTGTCCCGGCCATCCACGTCGCCGCAGGAATAGGCGCCCGCGTTTCACACCGACCCTCGGGGCAGGCCCCTGAGGGCAGGCGTGGATCCCCGGGACAAGCCCGGGGATGACTTCTTGGCGGGTCTGCTTCGTTTACCTACCCCCGCGGCAGCAACCCCGCCCCACGCGCCCACTTGTACTTCGCACCCAGCACCGCGACCGGGATCTCGGTCGAATAGGGATGCGCGGGAATGCCGTGGTCGTACAGGAACTCGGCGGCCTCCTCGACCTCGACGTCGCCCGCGAGCGACGCCACGATGGGCTTTTCGATCCCGCGCGCGCGCATCTCCTGCACGACGTCGACCACCAGCCGGGCGAAGACCATCGGCGGCGTGATGATCGTGTGCCAGTAGCCGAGGATGATCGCGTGCACTCGCGGGTCCTCCAGGCCGAGCCGGATCGTGTTCTTGTAAGTGGTGGGAGGCTCCCCCCCGGTGATGTCGACCGGATTGCCGGCCGCACCGAACGGCGGGATGAACTTGCGGAACGCCGCGTCGAGATCCGGCGGCATCGTCATCAGCGACAGGTCATTGTCGACGCAGGCGTCCGACAGCAGGACGCCCGAGCCGCCCGCCCCGGTGATGATGACGACATTTTCCCCCTTCGGAGTAGGCAGCACCGGAATGCCGCGCGCGAACTCGAGCAGGTCGCGCAGCGAGCGCGCGCGGATGACGCCCGACTGGCGGAACACGTCCTCGTAGATGCGGTCGTTCCCGGCCAGGGCGCCGGTGTGCGAACTGGCTGCGCGCGCGCCGAGGGCCGTGCGCCCCGCCTTCAGCACGACGACTGGCTTCTTGCGCGACACGCGCTTCGCGACCTCGGCGAAAGCGCGGCCGTCCTTCAGGTCTTCGCAGTGCTGCGCGATGATCTGCGTGTTGTCGTCCTGCTCGAAGAAGGTGAGCAGATCGTCCTCGTCGAGGTCGCTCTTGTTGCCGAGACCGACAATCGCCGAAACGCCCATTTTCGCCGAGCGCGAGAAGCCGATGATCGCCATGCCGATGCCGCCCGACTGCGACGACAGCGCCGCCTTCCCCTTGACGTCGTACGCGGTGCAGAAGGTCGCGCACAGGTTCTTGGGCGTGTAGTAGAAGCCGTAGATGTTGGGACCCATCAGGCGGACGTTGTACTTGCGCCCGACCTCGACGATCTCCTGCTGGCCCGCGACGTTCCCGGTCTCCGCGAAGCCGGACGGGATCAGCACGGCCCCGGGAATCTTCTTTTCGCCGACCTCGGTCAGCGCCTGGGCCACGAGCTTGGCGGGGATCGCGAACACCGCGAGATCGATGTCGCCCGGCACGTCCTTGACGCTCGCATAGGCCTTCTTGCCCATGATCTCGGTCGCCTTGGGGTGGATCGGATAGATCGCGCCGCGATAGCCGCCGTTGATCAGGTTCTTCATCACCGAATTGCCGATCTTGCCTTCCTCGCTCGACGCGCCGATCACCGCCACCGAGTCGGGCTTCATGATGCGGTTCATCTGGCGGACGATCTCTTCCTGGCTCGGGCGGTAGCGAGGCGCCGGCGGGTTGAAGTCGACCACGATCCGGACGTCGGCCGCGATTGCGCCCGTGTGCGTCGCGAAGACGGGGTTCAGGTCCATCTCCGCGATCTCGGGGAAATCGCTGACCAGCTGCGAGACCCGTTCGATCAGGCTTGCCAGCGCCTGACGGTCGACCGGCTGCGCACCGCGCACGCCCTTGAGGATCTGGGCCGCGGCAATGCTGTCGAGCATCGACAGCGCATCGTCGTTCGACGCGGGCGCGAGGCGGAAGGTGATGTCCTTCAGGACCTCGACCAGCACGCCTCCCAGCCCGAACGCCACCAGCTTGCCGAACGACGGGTCGGTGACGGCGCCGATGATGACTTCCTGCCCGCCGCCGAGCATCTGCTGGATCTGAACGCCCAGCAGGTTGGCCTTCGGGTCGTACTTGCGGGCATTGGCCATCAGGGTCGCGAAGGCCTTTTCGGCTTCCTCTGCGGTCTTGACGCCGACCATGACGCCGCCGGCCTCGGTCTTGTGGGAGATTTCCGGCGAGACGATCTTGAGCACGACCGGGAAGCCGATACTGGCCGCCAGCCGGGCGGTCTCCGCCGCCGATGTTGCCACGGCTTCCCGCGGCACCGCGATGCCGTAGGCATCGCAGACCAGCTTGCCCTCGGGCGCAGTCAGGTTCGAGCGCCGCTCCCGGCTCACCTGGTCGAGGATGCGCCTGACCGCAAGCTTGTCGTAGACCATTGCAGTGCCTCCTGATCGAAGTCCATCGCGGCCGCCATGGCCGGCATCGGCGATTGTGCCCCCCGTATCGGCGGAAACAAGCGGCGCGCCGCGGGACGGAAACCTTCAGACGGCGCGTAGCATCGCGTGGGCCGGAAATTGACTCCATGACGGCAGTCAATTTTCCGCCCCGGACCCGGACGGGAGCGGGGGATTGGCGCCAAGTGGGCGATCGGGGGCGCTGGCCGAAAAAAAGGCGGTCGGCGCCCGGCGCCTCCCGCCCCGCTGCAGCAGCCCGGGTTCCAGGGTCAGAACTTGTAATTCATCCCGATCGAGACGCCCTGCAGCCTGCCACCGGCAAAGCAGTGCGGACCGACGCTGTTGCTGTCGACCACGCCGCCATTGGCGAGGTCGAAAGCGGCCAGCTGGCTCGCATCGTGACAGTCGGTCGTCACGGCGCGCCCGCCCGCGCCGAGGTCGTAATGCGCGGCCGGGTGGTTGGCGGTCATCGCCCAGTCCGCATACCACGACGTCTGCTTGTCCAACATGTGCCTGAACATCAGCGTGTACATGTTGGCCGCGTTGTCCGGATTGGCGCCACCGCTCGTGTTGTGCTGGCCCGGGTCGCCCGGCGTCGGGAACGCATGCGCCCAGCCGGCGCTCACGCTGTTCTTCGACGACAGCATCTGCGTGATTGCGAGCCAGGTGCCGTTGCGCGTGCGCTCGTTCTGGTAGTCGAGGTACGCGGGAACGCCTCTTCTCAGTTTCTCGAAGATGGCGCTGACAGTGGTTCCGGTCGGAAGCGCGTACTGGACCCCTACCTTCGTCCCTGTCTCGTCGGCGATGTCGTTCGGGTCGCCCTGGACATCCCCGGCTGGGGTGGTCGGGAATCCGATGGTATCGCTGGTCCGATTGACCCCCTTGTGCACTTCGTACGCGGCGGTGAGGTACAGGGGGCCGCCCTGGTAGCCGACGCTCGCGCTGACAACCGTCCCGAACGCCCCGTCGTTGCACGACGGCGGCAGCGCGCCGCTGCCGGGGGCGTTTCCGCCCGCGCAGCTCGACTCGCCGGCCGCGATGTTGCTGTTGTCCGGCGACCGGTTCTGCCCCGGCGAGTACAGGAGGTTGAACGTGACGCCTTCGTACGACGGCGAGTCGTACCAGATCGAATGGTCGAGGCGGGTGCCGAACTCGACGCGGTTGTCCCCCCCGCTGTTTCCCATCACGACCGAGTAGTCGCCGATCATCCCCGAGAACGGATTCATCCGTGCCGTCGAGTTCTTGTAAGGGGCATCGGACTTGCCGATCTTCAGCGCGCCCCAGCTCTTCCCGCCCAGTCCGAGATAGCTGTTACGCGAGGTGAGCGCGCCCTTGACCACCGTGTCGTTGTTGGAGCCCGAATTGACCGTACCCGCAGTAGCCGCGATGTCGACCTGCGTTTCGAGCTGGAGCAGTACGTCGAGGTCCGGCGCGATCTCGTGCGTGGCCCGAATCCCGAGGTACGAAAGGTTGGTCGAGATCGCGGGCAGCCACCCCATCCGGCCCTGCGGCGACCCGCCGTTCTGGTAGAAGCCCTGGAGCCCCTTGGTCGTATCGTCGATCGACAGGTCGATGTTGCCGTAGATCGTGAACTTCTTCAGGAATTCCTCGGTCTTCGACGGCCCCTTCTCCCGTGCCTCCTTCTCGCGCTGCTCCTCCTTGGCTGCGGCGGCCTCCTGTTTCGCCGACAGCTCCTCGATCCGCTTCATCAAATCGTTGACCTGCTGCTTGAGGGTATCGATCTGTTGCCGGGCATCACCCGCTTCGTCCGCGCGCACGGCAGTGCAGCACACGCCGGCGAAGGCGGAAAAAGCCAACATGCAGGCGACATTCAACCGCTTCCGGGCAAATCTCATCGGTGTTGCCTCCTTGCTGAGTAGTAGCCGCACCGGACTGTCGGGGTTCTTGTCCGCGGCCACCTGATGCCCAGCTGCCGCAGCATGTCGGGACATCGCGAATCCGGGCCGGGTCGGTGCAGCGACCCTTATAGGAACCGGCAACCACGCGGTCCTTGACGGCAGTCAAGATTTGCAATTTGCGCACAGATCGCGCGGTCGAGGTCGCGTGCGAAGACGCGAAGCGGGAAGACGCGTCTCGACGCCGCCCGGCGCAGGCCGTCCGTCGACGCAGGCTCAGATTTGCTTAGGGTTTAGTACTTAGTTCCGTCGCGTCGGAATCCCATGCCCGCGACGCAACGACGAGGGCGGTCACCCCGCCTTCCGCGACCCCTGGCCGCTGCCCTGCGGCGCATCCCTGCTGAACGCGCCCGCCTCCCTGAGCGAGCGGATCTGCGCGTCGCCGTATTGCAGCACTTCGCGCAGGATCTCGTCGGTATGCTCGCCCAGCAGCGGCGAGCGCTCGATCTCGACGGACGAATCGGACAGCTTGATCGGCATGCCGACGTTGTACCACTTGCCGCGTTGCGGATGATCGAGCTCGACGATCATCTGCCGCAGCTTCACATGCTCGTCGGCGACCAGATCGTCGGTACCGAGGATGGGACCGCATGGCACGTCGATCTCGTTGAGGAGATTCATCAGTTCCCACTTGGTGTGGTTCGACGCGAATTCCTCGAGCAGGCGCCACATCTCGCCCTGGTTGCTGCGCCGGTTCTGGATCGTCGCGAAGCGCTCATCGGCAGCGAGCGCCTCGCCGCCGACGCGGCGCGCGAGCGCATCCCACACCGCCTCCTGCACAACCACGTAGAGATAATCGTTGGGGCCGCCGGGCTTGCACCGGATCGCATTTCCGAGCTGTCCGCCCCCGGAATCGTTGCCGGCGCGCGGGGTGGCCTTGAGGCCTTCGGTCGGCTTCGAGTACTCGGCCAGGCCGCCGTGCCACAGGCGCTGGTGGTCGCGGAACTTGACGCGGCAAAGGTTCATCACCCCGTCCATCATCGCGACCTCGACGTACTGGCCCTGGCCGGTGCGGTTGCGCTGATGCAGCGCGGCCAGGATGCCGATCGCGACGTGCAGGCCGGTGCCGGAGTCGCCGATCTGGGCCCCGGTCACCAGCGGAGGCCCGTCGGAAAACCCGGTCGTGCTCATCGACCCGCCCATTGCCTGCGCGACGTTCTCGTAGGCCTTGAAGTCGGCATACGGCCCCGAGCTGCCGAAGCCCTTGATCGAGGCCAGCACGATCGCAGGGTTGAGCGCGTGGATCTTCTCCCACGTGAAGCCGAGGCGGTCGAGCACGCCCGGCCCGAAGTTCTCCATTACCACGTCGCATTTGCCCAGCAGGGCGACGAACAGATCCTTCCCGGCCGGATTCTTCATGTTCACGGTGATCGACCGCTTGTTGCAGTTGAGCATCGTGAAATACAGGCTGTCCGCGTTGGGCACGTCGCGCAGCTGGCCGCGCGTGACGTCGCCGGTCGGCGGCTCGAGCTTGATCACGTCGGCGCCGAGCCACGCGAGCAGCTGCGATGACGTCGGGCCGGCCTGGACGTGCGTCATGTCCAGGATCCGTATGCCCGAAAGTGCCTTGTCCATCAACGGTTTCCTATCTGGTCGGCTGCGAGGGGCCGTCATCTGTCCCCTTCATCAACCTCACTTGTACATCGTCTGGTTGGTCGTGCCGCTCGAGTAGACGTCGCGGTTGATCACCACGTCGACGAGCGCGGGCCGCCCCGATTCGCGCGCCTTCTCCAGGGCCGGCCGGATCTGGTCGGGCTGCGTGACGCGCAAGCCGACACCGCCCATCGCCTCTGCGAAGCGGTCGAAGCGGACATCGGCCAGCACGTTGGCGGCGTCGCCGCGTCCCGGGTACTTGCGCTCCTGGCCATAGCGGATCTGGTTCCACGACGCATTGTTGCCGACGACGCCGACGAAGGGCAACTTGTTGCGGACCATCGTTTCGAAGTCGAATCCGGTCAGGCCGAAGGCCCCGTCGCCGAACAGGACCACGACGTCGCGCTGCGGCTGCGTCAGCTTGGAGGCCATCGCGAAGCCGGTGCCCACGCCGAGCGTGCCGAGAGGGCCGGGGTCCATCCAGCCGCCCGGCTTGTGCGGGCGCACGATCGATCCCGAGAACGTGACGACGTCGCCGCCGTCGCCGATGTAGACGGTGTCGTCGAGCAGGAACTGGTCGATCTCGTGACACAGCCGTACCGGATGGATGGGCACCTCGTTCGCCTCGATGATGCGGCGGTTCTTCTGGCTCGTCTGCTCCTCTTCGTCGCGCAGGAGCTTGATGAACGGGTCGTGCCGGCGCCCGGCATCGCCCTTCGAGGCGTCGCACAGCGCGTTGACCACCGTTCGGATATTTCCGACCAACCCATAGTCGAAGTCCCGGTTGTAGCCGACGTTGCGGTAGTCCATGTCCAGGATCACGATCCTGGCCTTTGCGCTCAGGCGGCGGCCGTAGCCCATCCGGAAGTCGAGAGGCGTGCCGACCAGCATGATGACGTCGGCCTGGTCGAAGGCCGTCTTGCGCGAAGGCATGAAGTTGTACGGGTGGCTGCGCGGCAGCGTGCCGCGGGCCGCGCCATTCACGTAGACGGGGATGTTGAAGTGACGCGCAAAGCGGTCGACCGCGTCGTGCGCGCGGCAGGTGCGCGTCTGGGTTCCGAACAGCGCGACCGGTCGCTCGGCGCGGGCGATCAGCTCGGCGACCTCGGCCACCGCATTGGGGTCCCCCATGAGCTCGGGGACCGGGCTGCCGCCGGCGCCCCGCACCCGGAAGTTCTTCGGTATGCGGACCTTCGAGGCGTCGGTCTTGCCGTCGAGGACGTCGTGCGGGATCTCGAGGTAAGCGGGCCCCGGCGCGCCATTCCACATCTCGCGCAGCGCCTGGCCCATCATCTCGGCGCAGCGTTCGGTCGTCATCACCGTCGAGGCGAATTTCGAGATGGGCGCCATCATGGGCACGTGCGGCAGGTCTTGCAGCGCACCCATCCGGTACTGCTTCAGCGGTCCGCCGCCGCCGATCAGCAGCATCGGGCTCTCGGCACGGAAGGCGTTGGCGAG
Organism: uncultured Burkholderiaceae bacterium; assembly: GCA_964512305.1. Classification (GTDB taxonomy): domain Bacteria; phylum Pseudomonadota; class Gammaproteobacteria; order Burkholderiales; family Burkholderiaceae_F; genus CAZEIW01. The sequence continues at coordinate 7,479 of CAZEIW010000113.1, forward strand.
GCCGGTGACCGCATCGGTGGTGCCGGGGCCCGCGGTGACGACAGCGCACCCGATGCCGGTGATGCGGGCCACCCCGTCGGCGGCGTGCGCGGCCACCTGCTCGTGCCGGACGTCGATGAGTTGGATACCTTCGTCCAGGGCACCGTTGTAGATGTCGATGATGTGGCCGCCCGAAATCGTGAAGATGTGCCGGATGCCCTCCTGCTTGAGCATCCTGGCCACGATCTGTCCGCCGCTGATCAACTCCGGCGCTGCCGCGCCGGGTGGCGGCGCGGTCGGGGATTGGGGGGCTTGCGTGTCAGTGACGGTCCCCATGGGCGGCTCCGTAGGTTGTTGGCACGGCTCTTAAGCAATGACGCTCGTCAGGATGCTACGTTGCGCCGCGTGATGCCGGCGCAGGGCTCGGGAGGGATCGGGGGGCGGGAATCGGCGCGATTAACAAGGATTCTTTTCCAGACTACGATATTGATCAGGGTTGGCCATGTCCTTGACCGCTGTCAATTATCATCCGAGCCCGGCAAGGCGCCGTCGGGCGTCACCGCCCCGAGGCCGATGAATATCGTCGCGAACCATCCGGACCGAAACGTCATCCGCGTTCAGTTGCGGCAGAACGTGATCCTGAAGCATCTGGCCGGCGAAGAAGCGGTGGCGCTCGAATCCCACCTGACGATCGAGGATTACCGCAAGGGCGAATGCCTGCTGCACCAGGGCGCGCTCGACATGGAGCAGTACTTCCTGGTCGAGGGCGTGCTCAAGCGCGTGGTCGCCAATGCGCAGGGCAAGGAGATGATCCTGCGCTTCGCGCACGAAGGCGACATGGAGACGAGCTATGCCGCCTGGCGGCTCGACACGCCGGCCCCGTACAGCATCATGGCGGTGACCCGGGCGCGCGTCGCGAAGCTTTCCCTGCCGCAATGGGTGGCCTTCCTCGAACTGCACCCTCACGTCAAGGAAGTGTTCGAGTACGAAGTGATGCGGCACATGAGCGAGATCATGGCGCACATCATCACGCTGCACCTGCTCGACGCCCCCGGCCGGGTGCACCGGTTCCAGCGCAAGCACCCGGAGTTCACCGACCGGCTGCCGAAAAAGGAGCTGGCCTCGTATCTGAACCTGTGCGCGGAGACGCTGAGCCGTCTGCAGCACCAGGGAAAGATTCACCTGAAGTAGGCGCCGCCGGCCTGCCACACGAGGGTGAGGGCCATCGCGGCGAGTATGACCGTCAGCATCCCCCGGTAGACCTCCGGCCGAAGCCGGCTCTGGAGCCGGAATCCCAGCGCAAGTGCAGCCACCGTGATGACCGTCAGCGGCGCGGTCTCGATCACCGTGGAGACGCCGAACTGGCCCGCGGCGCCCAGGGTTGCCGCCTGCGTCGTTCTTCCAACCAGGAAGCAGAGGTTCAGCGCCTGGGTCATCGCGACCGGTTCGACGCCGAGCGACACGAAGTAGATCAGCAGCGGCGGCACGGTCACGTTGACCGTGCCCGACAGGACTCCGGCAAGCAGCCCGAAGAGCGCGGCCGACGCATGAGGGTAGTGCCGCAGGCGGGACCAGTCCATGCCCCGGATCCTCCCCTGCAGCAGGTGCACGCCGATCATCAGGGCCAGCAGCAGCTTGAGCAGCCGCGGATCGGCCGCCACGAGCCAGTGCGTGCCGAAGATGGTTCCCAGCAGCACCCAGGCCGCGACCGGCCAGTACCGCCCCAGGCTCGCGCGCCAGTTGCCGCCGCGCCAGATGCTGATCAGGTTGACGACGATATTGGGAACCACGGTGGCGAGCACCGCGGTCCGGACGTCGGCGATGAGCGCGACGACCGGGGTGCAGATCATGGGAAAGCCGAAACCCAGCGTCCCGTGGGCCAGCGCGGCGACGATGATCGTCGCGATCACCGCCCAGACGGCGGGCGAATGCAGCAGCGCGTCGAGCTCGGCCATGACAAGAGCGCCGGAAGATGGCCGGCGGCTATTTCACGGACAACGCCCTTCGGCCGGCGCAGGGCCGAAGGGCGTCGAATGGACCGGGTGAGTGGGAGGCCGGTGCGAGGCGGCGAACCCTACGCCGTCGCCTCCGCGGCCACGGATTGATTGGCCCTTTGAATGTGAGCGCTGCGCAGCGGCCGCAGCACGAACCAGGCCAGCACCGCCGCCAGCGCGTTCATCACCGCCGCAGTGACGAACACCGCGTGCCAGTTGCCCGTGGAGGCCGTGAGCAGGCTCGACAGCGGTATCAGGAGCGACGCCGTCCCTTTTGCGGTGTAGAGCGTGCCTGCGTTGGCGGCGGCGAACTTGGTGCCGAAGCTGTCGGTGCAGGTCGACGGGAACAGGCTGTAGATCTCGCCCCAGGCGAAGAACACCACGCCGCTCAATATGACGAACGCGACCGGATCCTGACCCAGGTTGTAGAGGGCGAAGATGCCGACGGCCTCGAGCGCGAAGGCGATCAGCATCGTCATTTCGCGCCCGATGTGGTCGGAGACCCAGCCGAAGAACGGCCGTGTCAGCCCGTTCATGATGCGGTCGATCGACAACGCGAACAGCAGCGCCGGCAGCGTGATGCCGACCAGGCTGACCGGCGTATCGGCGAGCTTGAAATCCTTGGCGATCGGCCCGAGCTGCGCAACCGCCATCAAGCCGCCCGCGGCGACCATCACGAACATCACGTACATGACCCAGAACACCGGCTCGCGCAACATCTGCATCGGGCTGTAGTCGCGCTTGCTCTGGATGATGGCCGGTGCGATCGACGGCTTCGCCGCCTTCTTTGCCAGCGCGGCGCTCATGACCTGGCGCGGATCGGTCAGGCCAATCGAGACCAGCAGCACCACGAGGCCCTGGATGATCCCGAAATACAGGAACGCGGATTCGTAGCCCTCGGACTTGATGATCGCCTGGATCGGGATCACGGTGAGCGCCGACCCCATGCCGAACCCGGCCGCGGTCAGCCCGACCGCAAGCCCGCGCTTGTCGGCGAACCAGCGCACCGCGTTGCCGACGCAGGTGCCGTAGACGGCGCCGGCACCGACGCCGCTGACCGCGCCGGCGACATATAGCATCGTCAGCGAGTCGGCCATCGAATTGAACACCCATCCGAGCCCGCACAGGATTCCGCCACCCATCACCACGGGGCGCGGCCCGAAGCGGTCGACCAGATAGCCCTCGATCGGGACCAGCCATGTCTCGGTCAGGACGAAGATCGTGAACGCGACCTGGATCGCGGCCTTGGTCCAGCCGGTCTTGGCCGCGATCGGATTGACGAACAGGGTCCAACCGTACTGCAGGTTGGCGATCATGATCATGCAGACAATGCCCATGAAGAGCTGGATCCATCGGTACGACGCGGGTTTGGCGATCGCGCTGCCCACGGCGCCGGGAACTGCATTGGCTTCCATTCGTGCCTCCTTGTCATGCCTGGCCGCGTTTCGCATCGACCGCGGTCTGCGCGCGGAAGCGCTGCCGCATGTTCAGCGTGCCTTGGCAAGCCCGGTTTCTGTGAACAGGGCAGCGCGACTGTAACGGTCAGGCTCGCGGCGGCGCCTTGACTGCGGTCAAGATTCGAAAGCCGCGGACGATGACCCTCAACCCGTATTGCGCAAGCCTGCCGCGACGCCGTTGATCGAGATGTGGATCGCCCGTTTCGCGCGATCGTGAACCGCCCCTTCGGCACTGCGGTAACGACGTATGAGCTCGACCTGAAGATGGTTCAGAGGGTCGAGGTACGGAAAGCGATGGCGGATCGACCCCGCCAGCGCCGGACTGCGCTGCAGCGTATCGGTTTGTCCCATGATCGAAAGGAGGTGGCGCAAGGTGAGCGCATGCTCGGCCTCGATGGCGCCGAATACCGCCTTGCGCAAACGCGCGCTGGCCACCAGCGTTGCGTACCGCGACGCAACCCCGAGGTCGGCCTTGGCGAGCACCATATCCATGTTGGAAAGCAGGGTCGCGAAGAATGGCCACTCGCGCGCCATCCGCCTTAAGAGCGCGAGGCGCGTCGACGCGCGCCGGGGCTCACCTTCGAGCCAGGCCTCGACCGCGGCGCCAAATCCGTACCAGCCGGGCAGCAGCAGCCGGCATTGACCCCACGAGAACCCCCAGGGAATCGCGCGCAGGTCCTCGATGCGCGGCGCCGACTGGCCGCCCTTCGGGCGGCTTGCCGGGCGGCTGCCGATGTTGAGCCCGGCGATCTCGGCGATCGGCGTCGCGGCGAAGAAGTAGTCGGCGAATCCCGGCGTCTCGTACACCAAGCCGCGATACGCGCGATGCGCGAGGCCGCTCAGCTCTTCCATCGCGTCCTCGAACTGGCGTTGCGGCGCCGGCGCGATGCGCACGCGGCGCATCGAGGGCGCAAACGAGGCCTCCAGCGTTGCGGCGACCAGCGTCTCGAGGTTGCGGCGGCCGGTCTCGGGACTCGAGAACTTGCTCGCGATCACCTCGCCCTGTTCGGTCACCCGGATCTGGCCCGCGACCGTTCCCGGCGGCTGGGCCAGGATCGCGTCGTAGGTCGGCCCGCCGCCGCGCCCGACCGTGCCGCCGCGCCCGTGAAACAAGCGCAGCGCGATTCCCGCCTCGCCGAACAGCCTGCCCAGTGCGACCTCGGCCTTGTACAGCTCCCAATTCGACGTCAGGAAGCCGCCGTCCTTGTTGCTGTCCGAATAGCCGAGCATGATTTCCTGCGCCGCATTGTCGCCCTGCGGATAAAGGCGCACCCGCTCGCGCAAGCCGAGTGCCGCGCGCATGATCGCCGGCGCGTTGCGAAGGTCGCCGATGGTCTCGAACAGCGGGATCACGTGCAGATCGACCTCGGCCGGCGCGCCTCGCGCCGGGCACCGCGCCAGACCCGTCTCCTTCAGCAGCAGCACGATCTCCAGCAGGTCGGACAGGCTCTCGGTGTGAGAGACGATCGTGTTGCCGACCGCCCGTTCGCCGTAGCGCTCGCGCGCGCGTCGCGCGGCCTCGAACACCGCCAGCTCGGAGCGGGTTTCGGTGCCGTAAGCGGTGAACGGCGAGCGCAGCGGCCTGGGCTGCGCCAGCTCCGCGGTCAGCAGGTCGATCCTGGCCGCTTCGTCGAGCCCCGCGTAGTCGTCGCAGACCGCGGCGCCGCGCAACAGCTCGGCCACGGTACGCTCGTGCACGTCCGAGCTCTGGCGCAGGTCGAGCGAGGCGAGATGGAACCCGAACACGTCGACGGCTTGGCGCAGCCGGCCCAGCCGCGGCTCGATCAGGGGCGCACCGAGGTTCGCGGCGAGCGACTGCGCGACGACGTCGAGGTCGGCCGAGAATTCCCGCGGCGATGCGTACGGCTCGGCGCGTCCGATCTCCTGCCGGAAGATGTGCGCATGGCCGAGCGAGCGCACATTGGCGGCCAGGCGGGCGTAGATCCCGATCAGTGCGCGCCGGTACGGCTCGCCGGCCCGGTGCGGCGAACGGTCGGGCGACTTCGATGCCAGCTCGAGCAGCCCGTCGCCGACGCCCGCCAGCAGCGAGGACACGGACAGCTCGGCGCCGAGCGCGTGCACCTCTTCGAGATAGAACTCGAGCGCGACGCCTGCCTGGCGGTCGAGGGCCTGCTCGAGCGTGGCGGCGTCGACGTTGGGGTTGCCGTCGCGATCTCCGCCGATCCACGATCCCATCCGCAGGAAGGTCGGCAGCCGCGTCCGCGCGGTGCCCCGGCCCGATGGCCCGCGCGCCGTGCCGTCCTGCAGCAGCAGCTCGACGTCGCGATAGAGGCGGGGGATCTCGCGCAGGAAGGTGATCCGGTAGTACGACAGCGCATTGTCGATCTCGTCGGCGACGGTCAGGCGCGAGTCGCGCAGCATCCGCGTCTGCCACAGCGCCGTGACGCAGGCGCGCAGCCGCTCGTCGTTCGCGGCCCGCTCGCGCGCGGTCAGCGGCGCGTCGCGCTGCGCCAGCAGGTGCGCGATCTCTCGCTCGGTGTCGAGGATGCTCTTGCGCTGCACCTCGGTCGGATGCGCCGTCAGCACGGGCACGATCAGCGACCGCGCCAGGCAGGCGGCGATGCGGTCGCGCCGGGCGCCGGCCGCCTTGAACAGGCCGAGGGCGTGCTCGACGCTGCCGGGTCCCGGCGCGGCGCCCGCCAGCTCGCGCTCGCGGCGGGTCCGGATGTTGTGGTGGTCCTCGGCGATGTTGGCAAGGTGCGAGAAGTAGCTGAAGGCGCGCACGACGGCGTAGGTCTGCGCCGGCCGCAGGCGGTTGAGCAGGCGGTTCATCTGCGCGCCGGCTTCCGCATCGCGGCCGCGCCGGTAGCGCACCGCGAGCTGCCGGATCGACTCGACCAGCTCGAAGATCTCGCCGCCCGCCTGCTCGCGGATCACTTCGCCGAGGACGCGGCCGAGCAGGCGGATGTCCTCGCGCAGCCGGTCGTGGCGCGGCTCGCCGGTCGTCGTTTCGGGGGCGGGTTCCGTCATGGGTTTGGCGGCATCGTGGGTGAATGTCCTGGCGCGCCCGGGTGGTACGCGCGAAAGGGCGCTATTTTCCCGTATTGAGGGCAGGGGGTCGGGCGGCAGCCCGGCGCGCCTTGCCCGCGCGGACGCCGGACCCGAACCCGAACATCCGCTCGATCAGTGCCGCGCCGTCGCGGACCAGGAAGTTCCTGAACGCGAGCGCGACCGGCGGCAGGTGCTTGTTCCTGCGGTGCACCACGTACCAGTTGAAAAGGACCGGGAAGCCCTGGACATCGAGCACCGCGAGGCGCCCGAGCTGCAGTTCGAGGCTGATCGTGTGCGCCGATAGAAAGCTGAGGCCCATTTTCGCCATCACGGCCTGCTTGATGGTCTCGGTGCTGCGGATCTCCATCGCGACGTTGAGGGTCCGAATCCGCCTCCCCAGGGCCTCCTGCATCGAATTCCAGGTGTCGGAGCCGCGCTCCCGGATCACGAACGGCTCGCGGACGACGGCATCGAGCGGGATCCGGCGCCGACTCGCCAGCGGGTGGTCCGGCGCGGCGACGATCACGTAAGGGTGCGGCGCGAAGGCCTCGTTGAGGGTGTCGAGATCGGCCGGGGGACGCACCATCACGGCGAGATCGGTGAGGTTGCCGTCGAGGCAGTGCAGCAGCTCCTCTCGGTTGTGGACCGTCAGGTTCAGCGTGATGCCGGGATGCGCGCGCGCGAATTCGGCCAGCAGGCGCGGAAAGAAGTAGTCGCCGGCGCTGATCACCGCGACGTTCAGGCGTCCGCCGGCAATGCCCTTGAGCTGGGCCATCGCCTCCTCGGCGGCCCGGAACTGGCCGAGAATCGAGCGCGCGTGCTGCAGCATCTCCGTCCCCGCGGACGTCAGGTAGATCCTGCGCCCGAGCTGCTCGAACAGAGGCAGTCCGGCATGCGCCTCGAGCTGCTTGACCTGCGTCGAGACCGCCGGCTGAGTCAGATGCAGCTCCTCGGCGGCGCGCGAGAAGCTCAGGTGGCGCGCGACCGCCTCGAACACCTTGAGCTGGCGCTGGGTCGCGTTCTTCATCGGCGGATGCGGCTGAGGTATTTACGATTCATTATAGTGATCATAAAAAACTTTAACTATTATTTATAGATGCGCCGACTTAGCATGACTCCCATACCGAGCTGGAGTCTTCGCCATGCTGACCCTCGACAAGCCGCGCGCATCGCAGGACGTATCCGAGATCGACCGCAACGCCCTCAACGCGGCGTTCGCTGAGCTCGACCTGTGCTGGTGCTGGGATTCCGAGACCTACCGCGAGCTGATGGCGTTCGGGTCCGAGCGCGAACGGCTGCTCGAATACCTGCGGCGCCAGCAACGGCACCTGCTATCCGCCTACGACCCGGACTTCCTGGTCGGCGCGATCCTGGAGGCCAAGCGCCACTACTACGACGAATTGATTGGGGCGCCCGAGCACTGAGCGGATGGCCGGGACGCGCCCGGCCATGACGATGCTTCTTGCGTTGCCCTGAATCGATGTCATCCCCGGGCTTGTCCCGGGGATCCACGTCGGCGCAAGGAGAAGGGCTTCCAGCCCGCACCGACGTGGATGGCCGGGACAAGCCCGGCCATGACAATGCTATCCGCGTCCTCTGTAGCAGGCGTCATCCCAGGCTTGCCGCGCGGATCCACGCCGGCGCAAGCCGAAGCGCTTCCAGCCCGCACCGACGTGGATGGCCGGGACAAGCCCGGCCATGACAATGCTATCCACGTCCTCCGTAGCAGGCGTCATCCCCGGGCTTGTCCTCATGGCAGGCCCGGACGCTGCGGCATTTACGCGACACCGGACGCTGCGCGCCGCCGCATCGCCTCGCGGGTCGCGGTGCACGGATCGCATGCGGGGTCGGCCGTCGAGAATCGTTGCCGCGTTTGTGGTCTTCGAAGGCGCTTGCGTGCGCACGCGGTGGATCGGCCGGGCGCCCGCCGGCGTCAGCGGAAGTCGCGGCTCGGCGCCACCAGCCGGCCCAGCAGCGGCGAGTGGTCGACCAGGCGCGCTGCGATCACATGGATCACCGGGGTGCCGGCGGTATCGGCGCGCTCGATGTGGCCGTAGACGGTGAGCAGGGTCGAGCCAAGCAACTCGCGGCGGAAGCGCTCGGCGGTCGCGCGCCAGACGACGACGTTGATGGTGCCGGTCTCGTCCTCGAGCGTGACGAAGGTGACGCCGCTGGCGGTCGACGGCCGCTGGCGGCAGGTGACGATGCCGCAGGTGCGGATCGGCTGCCGGTGGCGGCCGCCGGCGATGGCCTCGGCGGTCGTCAGGCGCATCGCCTGCAGCCGGCTGCGCAGCAACGCGAGCGGGTGGCGGCGCAGCGTCAGGCTGGTGGTCGCGTAGTCGGCGACGATGTCCTGCCCTTCGCTGGGGGCGGCCAGATCGGCTTCGGCCTCGCGTGCCGGGGGCTCGGACGCCAGCGGCGCCTTGCGCGGCGCCTGCACGTCGAGCCCGAGCGCGCCCCACAGCGCCTGCCGCCGGTGGCCGGTGAGCTGCGCAAGCGCGTCGGCCGCGGCCAGCTTCGCGGTCTCGCCGCGGTCGAGCTGCGCGCGCCGGGCGAGGTCGTGTGCGTCGGCGAACGGCCGCTGCGCGCGCGCCTCGACCAGCCGCTGCGCGGCCTCCTCGTTGAACCCCTGCACCAGCGCCAGGCCGAGCCTGACCGCCGGGGCGTCCGGGTCGCCCGACGAGGGCTCGAGCGTGCAGTGCCAGCGGCTCGCGTTCACGCACACCGGCCGCACCTCGACGCCGTGCGCGGTGGCATCGCGAACGATCTGCGCCGGGGCATAGAAGCCGAGCGGCTGCGAGTCGAGCAGCGCGGCGCAGAATGCGGCCGGCCGGTGGCGCTTGAGCCATGCCGACACGTACACCAGCAGCGCGAAGCTCGCCGCATGGCTTTCCGGGAAGCCGTATTCGCCGAAGCCCTGGATCTGGCGGTAGATCTGCTCGGCGTATTCGGACGCGTAGCCGCGCGCGAGCATCCCGGCGATGAGCTTGTCGCGGAACGGCCCGATGCCCCCTTTGCGCTTCCACGCCGCCATCGCGCGCCGCAGCCTGTCGGCTTCGCCCGGCGTGAAGCCGGCGGCGACCACCGCGAGCTGCATCACCTGTTCCTGGAAGATCGACACCCCGAGGGTGCGTTCGAGCACCGAGCGCACCGCCGGCGACGGGTAGGTCACCGGCTCCAGCCCCTGCCGGCGCTTCAGGTACGGATGCACCATGCCGCCCTGGATCGGCCCCGGCCGCACGATCGCGGTCTCGATCACCAGGTCGTAGAAGCAGCGCGGGCGCAGCCGCGGCAGCATGTTCATCTGCGCGCGCGATTCGACCTGGAACACGCCGAGCGAATCGCCGTGGCAGAGCATGTCGTACACCTGTTCGTCCTCGGCCGGGATGCCGTCCATCGTCGGCGCGCCTGCCGCCTGCGTGCCGGTGCACGCATATGCCGCGGAGACGGCGGCGAATGCGTTGGCGTGCGCCAGCGCGCGCCGCACGCAGGTGAGCATGCCCAGCGCAAGCACGTCGATCTTCAGCAGCCCGAGCGCATCCAGGTCGTCCTTGTCCCACTCGATCACCGTGCGCCCGGCCATCGCCGCGTTCTCGATCGGCACCAGGCGCGACAGCTTGTCGCGCGCGATCACGAAGCCGCCGCTGTGCTGCGACAGGTGGCGCGGAAACCCGATCAACGGGTGCGCCAGCTCGATCAGCTGCGCGATCAGCGGGTTGTCCGGATCGAAACCAGCCTCGAGCAGCCGCTCGGGCCGGATGCGCCGGCCGTCCCACCAGGCCATGCTCCGGGCGAGCCTGTCGACCTGGTCGAGCGACAGCCCGAGCGCCTTGCCCAGGTCGCGCAGCGCGCCGCGCGGCCGGTAGGTGTGCAGCGCCGCCGTCAGCGCCGCACGGTCGCGCCCGTACTTGGCGAACACGTACTGCATCACCTCCTCGCGCCGCTGGTGCTCGAAATCGACGTCGATGTCAGGAGGCTCGTTGCGCTCGCGGCTGACGAAGCGCTCGAACAGCACGCTCATCCGGCCCGGATCGACGTCGGTGATGCCCAGGCAGTAGCACACCGCCGAGTTCGCCGCCGAGCCGCGCCCCTGGCACAGGATGCCGCGGTCGCGCGCGAAGCGGACGATGTCGTGGACGGTCAGGAAGTAGGGCTCGTACCGCAGCTCGCCGATCAGCGCCAGCTCGTGCTCGAGCAGCTCGCGCACCTTGTCCGGCACGCCGCCCGGATAGCGCCGCGCCGCGCCCTCGAGCGTGGCCTGGCGCAGCCAGGTGGCCGGGGTGTGGCCCGCCGGGACGATCTCGCGCGGGTATTCGTAGCGCAGCTCGTCGAGCGAGAACGTGCAGCGCTCGGCGATCGCCGGCGTCTGCGCCAGCAACTCGGCCGGATAGATGCGCGCCAGCCGGTGAAGCGGGCGCAGATAGCGCTCGGCATTCGGCGTCAGATGCGTGCCGCATTGCGCCAGCGGCGTCTTCAACCGCACCGCGGTCAGCGCGTCCTGCAGCTTCTTGCGGCCGCGCACGTGCATGTGCACGCCGCCGGCGGCGGCCAGGCCGACGCCGGCGGCGCGGCCGATCGCCTGCAGCGCCGCCAGCTGCGCGGCATCGTCCGGCCCGCGAGCCAGTTCGCAGGCGATCCAGGCGCGCCCGGCGAACAGATCCTTCAACCAGCGGATGTCGCGTTCGATGCGGGGTGGATCGAGGCCGGGACCTGAACCGCCGGCGGGCTCCGGGACCAGCAGCGCGAGCGAGTCATCGAGCAGGTGCGCCTCGGCCGCGAGCGTGGCGGCATCGAGCCGGTACTCGCCCTTCGGGGCGGCGCGCCGCGCAAGCGTGACCAGCTCGCACAGGTTGCCGTAGCCGGCGCGGGTCTGCGCCAGCAGCACCAGCTTCGGACCGCCGGCGAGCCGGATCTCGGTGCCGTGGATCAGCTTGAAGGAGCGTGCCGCCGGCAACTCCTCGCGCGCTTCGCGCAGCGCCAGATGCGCGCGCGCGGCGCCCGCGAACGAGCATTCGTCGGTCAGCGCCAGCCCGGTGTAGCCGAGCGCCAGCGCGCGCTGCACCAGTTCCTCAGGGTGCGAGGCACCGCGCAGGAACGTGAAGTTCGAGACGCAGTGCAGTTCGGCGTATGAAGCCTGCATCGGGGGGCCGGTTGCGGCGCATACTGTATGGAATTACAGTATATGCCCGGGGATCGGCCGCCGCTCGCCTGCGACTGCCCGATGCCGATACCCGATACCCGATCCCCGATACCCGATCCCCGATCCCTTAAGACGCACGCGGCCTCCGCTTCGCCGGACACCTTTATTCTTGGCCCGCTGCCGCCGCCATCTCACGCCCGATCCGGACCAGGAGACCCCGATGACCAGCCCCGCCGCCATGGAGACCGCCGCCACCGTGATTCCCACAATGCGCTATCGCGATGCGCCGGCCGCCATCAAGTGGCTGTGCCGCGTCTTCGGGTTCGAAGCGCGGCTGGTCGTGCCCGAAGGCGACGACCGGATCGCGCACGCCGAACTGGCTTTCGGCAACGGCATGATCATGCTGGGCTCGGTGCAGGACTCGGAGTTCGGGCGCCTCCTGAAGCAGCCCGACGAATACGGGGGCAAGGGGACGCAGTGCGCGTACCTGATCGCCGCCGATGCCGACCGCGTGTACCGCGCGGCCAGGGACGCCGGCGCGCGCATCGAGATCGACATCCACGACGAGAGTTACGGCGGGCGCGGGTTCGCGTGCCGCGATCCCGAAGGGCACCTGTGGTACGTCGGGACCTTCGATCCCTGGTCGGCGCGCTGAGCCATGCGCGCGATGCGCAGCTGGACGGTTGTCTTCGGTGCGGCGCTGCTGGCCGGCTGTTCCGCGGTGATGTCCAGGTGGCCCGATGTGCCCGAGTTGCGCCGCCAGGTGGCCGACACCGAGCGGGCATTCGCCCGCACGATGGCGCGCCGCGACTACCCGGGGTTCATGTCCTTCGTCTCCGACGAGGCGGTCTTCTTCTCGGGGCCGAAGGCCGTGCGCGGCAAGCAGGAGGTCGGGGAGAAGTGGAAGGGGTTCTTCGACGGGCCGAAGGCGCCGTTTTCCTGGGAGCCGGAGCAGGTCGAGGTGCTCGAGTCGCGCACGCTCGCGCTGAGCACGGGGCCGGTGCGCGATCCTCAGGGCAAGCTGATCGGCACCTTCACGTCGATCTGGCGCCGCGAGGGCCCCGGCACCTGGCGCATCATCTTCGACAAGGGGTGTGCGATCTGCGATTGCGCCAAGGAGTGACCGGGACCTAGCGTCCTGCTGCGGCGCCGCAACCGGTTAGCGGCAGCTCGACCGCCTGGAGCACCTCGCCGGACGAATCGTCCTGCGCGATGGCCACCAGCGTGGCTGCTCCCGGTCCCGGCGGCAGCGGCAGCTCGGCGGCGAGCGGCTCGCCCGCGCCGCGGAAAGGGCCGCTCCAGGCCCGCACCACGTGATCGTCGCGCAGGGTTTCGCCGCGGTTTTCGCCGGCAGCGACCGCGGTCGTGAAGCCGCTGCGGGTGATCGCAAGCAGCAGCTGCGGGCTGCGCGCCGCGGCGTCCGCCGACCAGCGCGCCCGCACGGCTACCGTGGGAGGTTTTTCCGCGGAGGCGTCGGCCGCGCCGGCCTCGACGTTCGCTTCGAGCCGGATCGACGCCCGCGCGGGCTTGCGGTTGATCGCGGCGACGGCTCGCGCGAATCCCTCCGGGTTCGACCAGTCGGCGAGCTCGCGGGCACCCACGAACACTTCCGGCGTGTAGATGCGGCGGCTGCCGCTCAGCGCTGCCAGCTCCTCCTGGCGCCGGTTGAATTCGACCCGCGCGAACGGGTCCTTCCAGCCCAGGTAGTCCCAATAGCCGATGTGCAGCGCGAGCGCGATCGCGCTCGCCGGCTGCTGGCCGGCGGGCAGCCGCGAGAGCCAGCGGTCGGCCGGTGGGCAGCTCGAACAGCCCTGCGAGGTGTACAGCTCGACCAGGGCCACCGTATGCCCGGGACTGGCCGCGCGGCATGGCTCGGCCCTTGCCGGCCCGCAGGCGGCCAGCGTTGCCAGCGCGATCGCAGCACACCGCTTCAGCATCGAGGTTCTCCGAGGTTCGAGACTCAGTCGGCGCCGGCGTTCGTTTCTTACACCGGGTGCCGCCGGTGCATCGCATCAAGCCGATCGGATGACTGTGAGCGCTACTTACGATGCCAACTTACGCCGGGTAAGAGCCGCGTGGCGCGATCCGGGATCAGTGCAGAGGGGGAACTGCGGTGCAAGCTGCGAATTGTACTTTCATTCGTACCGCCTAAGAAGAATCAACAATCTGAATTTTGCTTAGGATTTCTCACCAGAACGTGGGGCCGTCGTCGCCCACCATCGGGACCTTTCGACCGCCCATCCAACCGGACTCGGTCGGAATGGCTACAAATTCCGTATCCTGTGCGAGACGACTCCAGTAGCATTTCCGTCGTGTAGTGACTCATCGATGGGCGCCGTGTTCGAGACTGTTGGACGGGCAATCGCCGGTTATCTCTCGCAGCCGATCGCCAAACCGGGCGGCGGCAGCGCCGATGCCTTGCTGGTCGCAAAGGCGCTGAGGCCTGGCGACGTCCTGCTGGTCGAAGGCAACACGCGCATGAGCGCGGCGATCAAGTACATGACGCAGTCGATGTGGTCGCACGCGGCGCTGTACATCGGCGTGCGCCCGGGGCTGCCGCTGGTCGGCGGCGAGCCGGCAACGCTGATCGAGGCCGACGTGCTCGAGGGCGTCCGCGCGGTGCCGTTGTCGTGCTACCTCAATTTCCGGGTGCGTATCTGCCGCCCCTTCAACCTGACCGGGGCGGACCGCGAGCGCCTGATCCAGTACCTGATCCAGCGCCTCGGCCACCAGTACGACCTGAAGAACCTGCTGGATCTTGCGCGGTACCTGCTGCCGTTCCCGATGCCGGCCCGCTTGCGGCGCCGCATGATCACCTGCGGCAGCGGCGACCCGACGCGCGCGATCTGCTCAACGCTGATCGCGCAGGCCTTCGGAGCCGTTCGTTACCCCATTTTGCCGATCATCTCGCGCAAGTACGACGGCAATCCGGGCCGCGCCGACCAGGTGCGCGAGCTGTGGCGGATTCGCCATCACAGCCTCTACGTTCCGCGCGACTTCGACATCTCTCCGTTCTTCGAGGTCGTCAAGCCGCGGCTGGCCAGGACCTTCGACTACCGCAGCGCACCCTGGAGCGAGGGCAATACGGTGGTCGCAATCGACGACTCGGGCCCGACGAGGCAGGGCGCGCTCGTGCCCACCGAGGCGGTATGCGGTTGATCGGCCTCGGTCGCCTCGTGCACCTGGGCGCGCCCGCGGCGCTTTGTTGCCTGCTCGCGGCAGCCTGGCCGGTCGCCGCGCAGCCATCGAGCGAGCCGGCGTGCCGGCCGCTCGCAAGCGGGACCGCGCGGGCGCGAGCGGTCGAGTTCTGCCTCGACTCGTGGTCTGCTCCCGTCGGCCAGACCCACTCCGCCGTGCTCGAGCCATCGTACTGGGAGCGCGTCCGGGTGGAGCAGCACGAGTTCGAGATGCGCTTCGGCCTGCACGCGATGCGCGGGCTGGCGTTCGAGTCTTTCGTCGTCACCGAGTCGGCGACACCGATCCGCACCTCGCCGGCGAGCGCCGTGAGCCCGCACCTGAGCGCCGTCGAGCGATTCGCGGGACTGCGATGGGAGCGCGACAACGTGCTGCTGCCCGGTGACCGCGTCACCGCCCGCGCCGCGAGCGAAGTCCAGGTCCTGGCCCGCGCCGCCGGCCTGATCCAGTCCTCGGAGCAGGCCGAAGCGCTTGCCCTTCTGGGCCTGCGCTCCCGGCTGCAGCTCGCGTGGGAACTGGGCGAGCCGGAGCGGCGGATCCAATGGCAGCTCGTCACGCGCCTGGACCGCCGGCGCGACGAGGCCAACGAGACCATCAGCCTGCGCGCCACGCGGCGCTTCTAGCGCCCGTTGCGTTCGGTTGGCGCCACCACTGGCGGCGCAACCTCTCGAGTGCGACCTGCGCGAGCGGGCCACGGACGCTGCCGCGCGCGTAACATACGCGTCCCCGGGCCTTTCGGGCGGGGCTACGCACTTCATCTCGGGAGAACGCAATGATCATGACCAGGAAACGGATGCTTGCGGCGGCGGTCTTCACGATCGGCGCATTCGCCGGCGCAGCCGCGCTGGCCGCTGACGTGAAGGTGATGCTGTCGGGCGCGAACGAGGTGCCGCCGGTCGCGGCGTCGGGCAGCGGCGAGGGCACGATCTCGGTCGCCGACGACGGCAGCGTCTCCGGCAGCATCATGACCAAGGGTGTCGAGGGCACGATGGCGCACATCCACGTGGGCGCCGCAGGCAAGAACGGCCCGGTGATCGTCAAGCTCGAGAAGGCTGGCGACACCTACAGGGTCCCGGCGGGGGCAAAGCTCGACGCGGACCAGATGAAGGCATTCAAGGCCGGCGACCTCTACGTCAACGTTCACACCCCGACGAACAAGGGTGGTGAGATCCGGGGTCAGCTGAAGTAGCGCCCCCGGGCCCACGTCCCCGCTGCCCGCGGGACCGCCGTGCCCCCGGCACGTGCGCGGCCCCGCGGGTCGCCGCTCCGCCGCGGGCATCGCCTGCGTCATGCGCCGATTTGGCGCGTCCGGATCGCCCTTATCGGGCGACTTCCGCTGCTCACCCTGTCTATCTTCTGGCGAGCCGCCACGCAACTTCCGCGAAGCTGCGAGGCGAGCGCATCGGTACCAGGATGCCCGACCCGCCAACCAGGAAGCCGCGATGACCTCGAAAACCTCTCCCGCCGCCCTTGCCGCCGTGCTGATGCTGATGATGGCAGCCGCGCAGGCCAACGACCCCAAGGCCACGATCGACGCGCTCGACGCCCAGCTCGGAAAAATCGGCGCGCCCAGGATCGAGGGCTCCGACAAGGCCGGCGCGAAGCAGGTCCCCGCGATCTTCTATGGCCCGCGCAAGATCAACAACAACTACGACGTCGTCGACGAGATCAAGAAGACCACCGGCGCCACCGCGACCGTCTTCGTGAAGGACGGCGACGAATTCGTCCGCGTCAGCACCAACGTGCTCACGCCCGAGGGCAAGCGGGGCGTCGGAACGCAGCTGGCGCGCGCCAAGGCCTACGAGGCCGTGAGCAAGGGCGAGCAGTTCTGCGGCCAGGTGGACGTGCTCGGGACGCCGTTCGACGCCTGCTACAACCCGATCAAGGACGCGGCCGGCAAGGTGATCGGCGCGACCTACGTCGGCTTCAAGAAGTAGCCGCCGCCGGGCGTGCCGGCGGCGTGCGCCGGGTGCGGCCGTTTTGGACGCCCGGCCCGGCCCGCGACGCCTCGCTCGAAGCCAGGGTGTCGATCAAACGGGGATCTCCGCTATGAAGCTGGTCACGCAACTCCGGGAGCGCTTCGGGCGCATGAGGATCGGCGCCAAGCTGACGCTCGCATTCGCGCTCGTGCTCGGCCTGATGATGGCTTTGGGCGGCTTTTCGCTGCTGAGCCTCGCGCGGGTCAACGCGGCCTCGGGCGAGCTGGCCGCCAGATGGCTGCCTGGCGTCGGCCACGCCGATGCGATGCGGGCCGCGATGCTCGAGCACCGCGAGCTGCTCGAGAAGCACACCAAGGCCCCGGACGCGAGCTACATGGCCGAGTACGAGGACAAGATGGCCGCGCGGGCGACGGCGATCGAAGGGGAAGCCGCCGCGTACGAGAAGCTGCTGGGCACCGACGAGGAGCGCGCGCTGTTCGACGCATACCGCAAGGCGTGGGCCGAGTACCTGCCCACCAGCAGCAAGATCGTCGGGCTCAGCCGCGCCGGCAAGCAGGACGATGCCCGCGAAATCGCGGACGGCGCCGGCAAGATGTCGCTCGACGACGCGGTCGCCGCGCTCGACAAGCTGACCGCCATGGGCTTCGACGGCGCCAGGCGCACCGCCCAAAGCGCCGATCTCCTCTACCGCAACGCGCGCCTGCTGGCGGCGGGGCTGCTGGCGGCCGCCATGCTGACGGGCGCGGTGCTGGCGATCGTTCTCACCCGCGGACTGCTCGGACAGCTCGGCGGCGAGCCGGGCACGGCGGTCGAGGTCGTTCGCGCGGTGGCCGCGGGCGACCTCACGACACGGGTCGAGCTGCGCCCGGGCGACACGTCGAGCCTGATGGCCCAGCTCGCCGCGATGCAGGAGAGCCTGGCGCGGGTCGTCGCGTCGGTGCGCGAGGGCTCGGAGAGCGTGGCGAGCGCGAGCAGCCAGATCGCGCAGGGCAACAGCGACCTTTCGGGGCGCACCGAGCAGCAGGCGAGCACCCTGCAGCAGACCGCCGCGTCGATGGAGGAGCTGGGCTCGACCGTCAGGCAGAACGCGGCCAATGCGCAACAGGCGGATCAGCTGGCGCAGAGCGCGAGCGAAGTGGCCGCGAAAGGCGGCGCGGTCGTGGGCCAGGTGGTCGACACGATGAAGGGCATCAACACGAGCTCGAAGAAGATCGCCGACATCATCGGCGTGATCGACGGCATCGCGTTCCAGACCAACATCCTGGCGCTCAATGCGGCGGTCGAGGCCGCCCGCGCCGGCGACCAGGGCCGCGGGTTCGCGGTGGTCGCCTCGGAGGTGCGCAACCTGGCGCAACGCTCCGCAGCCGCCGCCAAGGAGATCAAGACGCTGATTTCGGCCAGCGTCGAGCGGGTCGAGCAGGGCACGGCGCTGGTCGACCAGGCCGGCGTGACGATGAACGAGGTCGTGGCCGCGATCAAGAGGGTCACGGGGATCGTGGGCGAGATCAGCACCGCGAGCGCCGAGCAGAGCTCGGGTGTCGCGCAGGTGGGCGAGGCGGTGACGCAGATGGACCAGGCCACGCAGCAAAATGCGGCGCTGGTCGAGCAGAGCGCGGCCGCGGCCGACGGCCTCAGGGTCCAGGCGCAGCAGCTCGTGCAGGCGGTGGCGGTATTCCGGATCGGGCAGGGCGGCGCGGGCGCGCGGCCTGCCGCGGGGCTGTACTGACGGCCGCCTTGCTTCGGCGAGGCGGTCACGCGAAGAAGCCGTGCAGGTACCACCCGCGCGGTGCAGCGAGCTCGCGATAGATCCATAAGGTCTGCCCGCGCCGGTTGCGCGCGACGAAGTAGTCGCGATGCACGGTCGGCCGCCGGCCCACGTCCCACCAGCCGGCTTCGATCCGCTCCGGGCCCGCGAGCAGCGCCAGCGGGCCGCCATGCTCGGGCGGCTCGCCATCGTCGGCGCTGCTGCCGCCGCGATCGCCGGCGCGCGGCCGCAAGGGCTGCGGCGTCGGCAGGATCAGCAGCGGCCGCTGCAGCGCGGCCGCTGCCGTGCCGCGCAATTCGGCGGCGTCGATCGCCAGCGGCATGATCCTGTAGGCGTGCTCGGGCCGGTGGTCGTCGATCGCCTGCAACTGGAACACGCGTTCGGAGCCCAGGCGCGCGTGCAGCGTCTCGGCCAGCTGCAGCCAACTCAGCCCTTGCGGGCCGGTCTGCGGCGCCGGCGGCAGCAGCGTGGCATCCGGCGGGGCGAATGCGGCAAACCGCTCGACCGTCAGCTCGAGCGCGATCGCCGGCTCGGGCAGCGTCACGCGCGTCAGCCGCTCCTCGAGCAGCTGCGCCAGCCGCCCGGCGTTGCGTTCCGGCACGGCAAGCGCGAGATCGATCGGCGTCGGCGGTATCGGAGCCGAGCGGCGCGGGCTGTGGCGCGCGCGCAGCAGCAGGCCGGCGGTGCCGGCGTTGCGGCCGCGCAGGAATCCTTCCAGCAGCCGCAGCAGCCGCCGCGCGGGGAACATCAATTGCGAGCTCTCGGTCACGTCGGCCGGCAGCTCGATGCGCGCCTCGAACCGTTCGGGCGGCACGAACCGCGGCTGCGGATCGGCGAGCGCCCCCAGCGTGCGATCGAGGTCGGCGAGGCGATGCGCGCCGAAGCGGCGCGCGAACGCATCGCGCGGCAGCCGCAGCAGGTCGCCGATCATCGTCAGCCCCAGCGCCTGCAGGGTCCCGGTTGCGGCCTCGTCCCAGTCGAGCAGCGTCAGCGGCAGTGGCGCGAGCACGGCCCGCAATCCGGCCGGCTCGGCGGCGTCGCCCGCGGCGAGCCCGCGCGCGCGTGCCTGCGCGATCAGCCAGGCCGCGCGCGGGGTCGCCGCCGCGCCGTCGGCGGCGTGGTAGCCCAGGCCGCGCAGGCCGCGAACGATGCGTTGCCGCAGGGCAGGGCGGCCGCCGAACAGCCGCTCGCTGGCGCCGGTTTCGATCAGCACCCCGCTTGCCGACGGTCGTGCCAGCGGCGCCACCTGGGCGCTGAACTGGTAGGCCCAGCACGCCAGTTCGGCAAGCGCATCGCGCTCGCGCGGCGGCTGGCGTTCGATCGCGATCAGGTCGCGCGCGAGCGCCTGTGCCGCCGCCAGCTTCAGGCCCGGCACCACGCCGGCCGAACGCGCGGCGCGGTTGCAAAACGCGACCACCGGGTGCTGCGGCGGGCCTTCGATGATCGCCAGCGCCAGGACGCCGGCGAGCGCCGGATCGAGCGCACGCTGCGCCAGCTGCAGCGGCAGCGAGGGCAGGGAGAGGGCGAGCCACAAGGACATGAGGACGATGCGGACGGCGGCACGCGGTCGGTCGCGAATGGGCTAAGGTGGGACCCCGTTTCGGACGACATCGTCAGGGTCTTTGCCGTCACGAGTGCAGGGTCCTGGCCGAGGGATGCGGAGATGCGGGCGAGGGTATGGACGAATGGTCGGATACTGTATAAAAATACAGTACAACGACGCCTGCCCGGTCGTCAAGCGGCACGATCCGCGCAGCGACTTGAATTGACAGCAGAGGAGGGCATCCGATGACCAAGCCGATTCTCAACCTTGCCGATATCGAGCTGCAGCCCCGCCCGGCGGCGCGCGCAGTCACCGGCCCTGCAGCCGCGCGTTTCGATGCCCGAATGGGTTTCGTCTCCCGCCTCATCGGCGCAAAGAAGCTCGGCTACAACCTGACCGCCGTGCCGCCCGGCAAACGCGCGTTCCCGTTCCACAATCATCACGTCAACGAAGAGATGTTCCTCGTGATCGAAGGCGAGGGTGAGATCCGCATCGGCGCGGCCGTGTATCCGATCCGCCAGGGCGACATCATCGCGTGCCCGGCGGGCGGAAGACAGACCGCGCACCAGATCGTCAACAGCGGGACGCGCGAATTGAAGTACCTGGCCGTCAGCACACTGCAGTTGCCCGAGCTTGCCGAATATCCCGACTCGGACAAGTTCGCGGTGTATGCCGACCTGCCCGCCGGTCCGGACGGACAACCGCAGGCGTTCCGTTTCGTCGGGCGCGAGAAGATCGGCCTCGACTACTGGGAGGGCGAATGACCGCCTCGCGACCCCGGCCGCGCGCGCGGCCCGCGCTGGTAGTACGCCCGCTGACGCCGGAGCGCTGGCCCGACCTCGAGGCGATCTTCAACGCGAAGGGCTGCTCGGTCGCCCGCGGCTGCTGGTGCATGTACTACCGCCTCAGCGGTTCGAGGGGGGAACTGCCGCCCGGAGCCACCCACGCGCAGGCAAACCGCGCCGCGCTCAAGCGCCTGGTCGACTCCGGCCGCCCGCCCGGACTGATCGGGTATCGCGGCAGGCAGCCCGTGGGCTGGGTGTCGCTCGGTCCGCGCGAGGATTACGCGAAGCTGCAACGCTCGCCCGTGATGAAGGCGGTCGACGATCGGCCCGTGTGGTCGATCGTCTGCTTCGTCGTGCCGGCGCCGTTTCGCGGGCAGGGAGTCGCGCGGGCGCTTCTCGACAGGGCGGTCGCGTACGCCCGGAAGCAGGGCGCCACGCTGCTCGAGGCCTACCCGGTCGACAAGCGGGGCCGATCCGGCGACGATTCGATGTGGTTCGGCGCCAAGTCGATGTACGACGCCGCCGGGTTCGAGGTGGTCGCGCGCCGCAAGCCGCATCGGCCGGTCGTCCGGGTGCGCCCCTGAGTTCATCCGGGTCCGTCCCGTCACAACGGCGGGATCGTCGTCGACAGGAGAGTGCATGGAACTGATCGGAATGCTCGACTCCCCGTACGTCCGCCGCGTGGCGGTGTCGCTGCAACTGCTCGGGCTGCGCTTCGAACATCGGCCGCTGTCCGTGTTCAGGACCTTCGAGCAGTTCAGCGCGATCAACCCGGTCGTCAAGGCGCCTTCGCTGATATGCGACGACGGCATGGTGCTGATGGATTCGACGCTGATCCTCGAATACGCGCAGCGGCTGGCCGCCCCCGGAAGATCGCTGATGCCGGCCGCGATCGACGAGTTCCGCCGCGCGTTGCGCGTGATCGGGCTCGCGCTGGCCGCGTGCGAGAAGAGCGTGCAGATCGTCTACGAACGCAACCTGCGTCCCCCAGAGAAGCAGCACGAACCCTGGATGTCGCGCGTTACCGGCCAGACGCTGGCGGGCTACCGGGAGCTCGAGTCCGAGCTGACGCGCAATCCGCCGCCCGTGCAAAGCCGCACGATCGATCAGGCGGGCGTCACCGTCGCTGTCGCGTGGCACTTCACGCAGATGATGCTGCCCGACGTCGTCGACGCCACTGCGTTCCCGGCGCTGCGCGGGTTCTCGGCGCGCGCCGAAGCGCTGCCCGAATTCGCTGCCGCGCCGCACGGCCCGGGTACGTACCGCCCGGCGGCCTCGTGAGGGCCTGCTGAGGGGCGCCGAGGGCCCGCGGGGGCCGAGCGGAATCCGTCGGCAGCCCTCGCGATGATGCGGCTCGCCGCTCTGGTGGAGGCGTCCGCGGCCGCGGCGCGGACCGGCAGCAGGCTCGCCAAGCGCGACGCAATCGCGGCTTGCCTGCGGGCCGCGGCGCCCGACGAGATCGCGATCGCGGTGGCGTTTCTGTCCGGTGAAATCCGCGGCGGCCGGATCGGCATCGGCTACGCGACGCTCGCCGGGCTTCGCGGCGGCGCGGCCGCGCAGGCCTCGCTGACGCTTGGCGAGGTCGACGAGGCGTTCGCGCGCATCGCCGCCGCGACGGGCAAGGGGTCGGCCGGGGAACGCGCGGCGCAGCTGAAGACCCTGTTCGCGCGCGCCGACGCCGCCGAACAGGACTTCCTCGTTCGTCTGCTGACGGCCGAGCTGCGCCAGGGCGCGCTCGAGGGCGTGATGATCGAGGCTGTCGCGGCCGCGGCAGCGGTCGCGGTCGCCGAGGTGCGCCGCGCGGCAATGTTCGCCGGCGACCTGGGCGAGGTCGCCCGGGTCGCGCTCACCGAGGGCGCGCCGGGCCTGGCCCGGATTTCGATCCGCCCGCTCAGGCCGGTGCAGCCGATGCTCGCGCAACCGGCCGAGGACATCGACGACGCGCTCGCCCGCCTGGGGACCGCGGCGCTCGAATGGAAGCTCGATGGCGCCCGCGTGCAGGTGCACAAGGCCGGCGACGACGTGCGCGTGTTCACCCGCAACCTGAACGAGGTCGGCGCCGCGGGGCCGGAGATCGTCGAGAGGGTGCGCGCACTGCCGGCGAGCGAGCTGATCCTCGACGGCGAGGCGATCGCGCTGGCGCCGGGCGGCGCGCCGCAGCCGTTCCAGATCACGATGCGCCGCTTCGGCCGCAAGCTCGACGTCGAGACGATGCGCGCCGAGCTGCCGCTCACGGCCTTCTTCTTCGACTGCCTGTATCGCGACGGCGATCCGCTGGTCGACCGCTCTGCGCGCGAGCGTTTCGCGGTGTTGGCCGAAGCCGTCCCCGCCCACCTCCTCGTGCCGCGGCTGGTCACGGGCGATCCGTCCGCGGCGCAGGCGTTCTATCGCGAGGCGCTCGCGCGCGGGCACGAAGGCGTGATGGCGAAGGCGGTCGACGCTCCGTACGAGGCGGGCAGCCGCGGTTCGAGCTGGCTCAAGGTCAAGCGCGTGAAGTCGCTCGACCTGGTCGTCCTGGCGGCCGAATGGGGGCACGGCCGGCGCAGCGGGCGCCTGTCGAACCTCCATCTGGGGGCCCGCGATCCGGCGGGCGGCGCGTGGGTGATGCTCGGCAAGACCTTCAAAGGGCTCACCGACGAGCTGCTCGAGTGGCAGACCCGCGAGCTGCTGTCGCGCGAAACGGCGCGCGACGCGTTCACCGTGTACGTGCGGCCTGAGCTCGTGGTCGAGATCGCGTTCAACGATCTGCAGGCGAGCCCGCAATACCCCGGCGGCCTTGCGCTGCGCTTCGCGCGCGTCAAAGGCTACCGGCCGGACAAGCGCGCCGACGAGGCCGACACGATCGACACCGTGCGCGAGCTTTACGCCGGGCAGGCGGCGCGCGCCGGCGGGTGACCGCCCCGGCCGTCAGGGACAAACGCCCGCGGGGCAGACGGCGGACATGTAGCCGCCGCCGCAACGGCTGTCGTGGTCGGCCGCGATCCTCGCGAGGCCCCCCTTGGCCGCCGTTTCCACGAGACTCGCGAAGCGCTGGCGTTCCAGCGACGGCGAGTCGCCGACGATCGTCCCGTCGCGCTGGATGTACCGCAGCGTCCCGACCGGCGCGTAGTTCACGTCGAGACCCCCGCGGGCCAGGCGCGACAGCGGTCCGGCGACGAGGAACGGGCGAAAGGCGAGCGAGGGAGGCACGTGCGGAACGATGTCGTCCGCGTATTCATAGCGCGTGCTTTCGATCCGCCCGTTGTACCCCGCGGCGAAAGCCGCATCGGCCGGATGCGCGGCGGCGTAGGTGTAGACGGTCGCCTGGACGCCGCTTTCGGCGAGCAGCCGCATCGCGGCGAGATCGGCGAGCGAGCCGCCCTTGCTGTGGCCGGTCACGAACACCCGGGTCCCCGAGCTGCCCGCTGCGAGCAGCCTCGCCACCTCTTTCGACAGCCCGTCCCACAGCGTTTCGAGCGAGTTCCAGAATCCCTGGTGAACGCGGCCCGGCATGCCCGACGCCTCCGTAAGATCGGCCTCGAAATCGTTGATCCAGTCGAGCACCGACTGATCGAGGTCCGATTTCGCCGGTGCGAGCGTGCCGCGGAACGCCACGACGACGCCATCGCCCGTCGTGCCGACCAGGCACGCGTTGATCGCATCGGCGCCGCCGACGAAAGCGGCCGGCGGTGCCGCGAATGCCGCGGCATCGCTGTACGGCTGCTGTGCCGCGATCGTGCCGTCGGCCTGGATGCCGTAAGCGCAGACGCTGGCACACAGCAGGCGGCAGTCGAGTGTGGTCGCCATGTTTCCCCCGTGGAAGGTTCGCGCCTGCCGGGAACGAGGAATCCCCGCTTGTGCGCGCGCATCTATCATCGCGCGATCCGGCCCGCCCGGCACGGGCGTCCGGTGTAATCACGACGCGGAGGGCAACCCCGTATGACCAGGCTCTTACTGATCGCTGCGGCCGTTACGGCTTGCATCAGCGCCCGAGGCGCCGAGTACCCGGCTCCGGTGCAGGGCGATTTCATCGCCAGGGACTTCCGCTTCCAGTCCGGGGAGACCCTGCCCGAGCTGAGGATCCACTACCGGACTATCGGGAAGCCGCAGCGCGACGCGCAGGGAAGGGTGCGCAACGCGGTGCTGATCATGCACGGCACGGGCGGCAGCGGCGCGCAGTTCCTGTCGCCGGTGTTTGCGCCCGAGCTCTTCGGTGCCGGCCAGCTGCTCGATGCCGAGCGCTACTTCATCGTGCTGCCGGACGGGATCGGGCATGGGCAGTCGAGCAAGCCGAGCGATGGCTTGCACGCGGCGTTTCCGCACTACGGCTACCGGGACATGGTCGACGCCGACCACCGCCTGCTGACCGAAGGGCTGGGTGTCGACCATCTGCGACTCGCGATGGGCACTTCGATGGGTGGGATGCACACCTGGGTGTGGGGCGAGCGCTATCCGGAGTTCATGGATGCGCTGATGCCGCTGGCCAGCCTGCCAACGCAGATCTCGGGTCGCAACCGGGTGTGGCGCCGGATCGTGATCGACGCGATCCGCAATGATCCGGACTGGCATGGCGGCGATTACCCGGTGCAGCCCAAGGCGCTGCGAGTCGCCGCCGAAACCCTGTTCTTCATGTCGAGCAACCCGCCGCTGCGCCAGGAACTCATGTCGACGCTGGCGAAGAGCGACACCGAGCTCGATGCCGCGGTCGACGCGATCGTGAAAAATACGGATGCCAACGACCTGCTCTATCAGGTGTCGGCGTCGCAGGACTACGATCCCGGCCCCGACCTGGAAAAGATCCGCGCGCCGCTGCTGGCGGTCAACACCGCCGACGACCTCATCAATCCGCCGGAGCTCGGCATCGTCGAGCGCGAGATCAAGCGGGTGCGGACCGGGCGTGCGGTGATACTGCCTTACAGCCCGCAGACGCGTGGCCACGGCTCGCATACGGTGGCGGCGCTGTGGAAGTCGTATTTGAAGGAGTTGCTCGACGAATCGGGCGGACCCGCGCCCGCGCGTTGAGCGTCGCGGTCCGCCGCGGCGACCGGGCAGGTGAACGATCAATTCCGAAAGGGACTGAAGGCACTCCTCGGGCCCGCACTTAGGCGTGCTATCTTGCCCGCGGCTGCAATCCGGCCACGTGAGGCGGGTTCCACCGAAGGGAAGCCATGAACAAGAAACTGATCGTCGCCTGGTTCGTCGTGTTTGTCGCCTGGTTCATCGGCAGTTTTATCGTGCATGGGGTGCTGCTGCACTCCGACTATCTGCAGCTGACGGCTCTTTTTCGCACGGAGGCCGAGGAACAGAGGCTCTTTCCGCTGATGATCCTGGCGCACGTCATGATGTCGGGCGCCTTCGTCTGGATCTATGCGCGCGGCGTCGAGGCAAAGTCGTGGGCGGCGCAAGGCGTGCGCTTCGGGGTTGCCGTCGCCGCGCTGACGGTCGCGCCGACCTACATCATCTATTTCGTCATTCAGCCGATGCCGGGAGCCGTCGTGATCAAGCAGATCGTCTTCGACGGCATTCTGATCGTGATCCTCGGCGCGATCGCCGGCTGGCTCTATCGCGACAGGGCCGCCGCGCCGGCGTAGGCGCCCGGCGGTTACAGCATGGCGAACCCGCGGGCTGCCGCGCGACCGCGCGGTCATCCGTGCAACTCGACGATGTCGACGTGCGACAGCGGATGTTCGCAGCCAACCTGCGTGTGCGCGTGGCCGCTCAGTATCCGAGCGCCAGCCCGGTCCCGCGTCGAGGGTCGTTTGCACCGTAGAAGCGGTCGTTGCCGCGCGGCTTCCCGCCGAGCGAAGGTGCTCCGACGAGGATGCCGGCAGCGTGGCCCGGCGGTTGCGGACCGCTGAACTTGTGACCCATGTCGGTGAGGAGTTTCTGCGTGTCCGGACTGATCGCGAATGCCTCGAGGTTGGTTGTTTCCGGCAGCCACTGCTGGTGGAAGCGAGGCGCGTCGATCGCCTCCTGGATGTTCATGCCGTAGTCGATCACGTTCAGGATGCAGTGCACGACGACGGTGATGATGCGGCTGCCCCCCGGCGTGCCGATGACCATCACCGGCTTGCCGTCGCGCGACACGATGGTCGGGCTCATCGAGCTCAACGGCCGCTTGCCCGGCGTGATGGAGTTCGCCTCGCCCTGGACCAGTCCGTAGAGATTCGGGACGCCCAGCTTCGCGGTGAAGTCGTCCATCTCGTCGTTGAGCAGGACCCCGGTCTTCGCCGCAGTCACCTTGGCGCCGAACCAGTCGTTCAGCGTGTAGGTGACCGATACCGCGTTGCCCTGGCTGTCGACGATCGAGTAGTGCGTCGTGTTGTTCCCTTCGTGAGGAGGCACGCCGGGTTTCAGGTCCCGCGAGACACCCGCCTTCGCAGGGTCGATCGCGGCCCGGATCTTCTCGGCGTAACCCTTGTCCAGAAGCCTGTCGATCGGGTTCTTCACGAAGTCCGGATCGCCGAGGTAGCTGTTGCGGTCGATGTAGGCGTGGCGCATGGCCTCGATCTGGTAGTGAACCGCCTGGGCGGAGCGGAAGCCGAGATCCTTGAGCGGATAGCCCTCCAGGACATTGAGGATCTCGCACACGACGACGCCTCCGGAGCTCGGCGGAGGCGCGGAGACGATGTGGTAGCCGCGGTAGTCGCACTCGATCGGCGCCAGCTCGCGCACCTTGTACTGCTCGAGATCCGTCTTCGTGACGATGCCCTTGCCGGCGGCGCTGGACGCCGCGATCGCATCGGCGATCGGGCCCTCGTAGAACGCGTCGGCACCCCGCTGGGCGATCGACCGCAGCGTCCTTGCGAGGTCCTTCTGGACCAGCCGGTCGCCGGCCTGGTAAGGCTTGCCGTGATTGAGGAAGATGGCCGCGGTCGCCGGGTCGTCGGCGAAGTCGCTGTTCGCCGTGGCGAACAGCGCGATGTCCCCCGAGTCGAGCACGAAGCCGTGCTCCGCGAACGCGATCGCGGGTGCCATCAGCGTGCCGCGCGATTGCGTTCCGTACTTCTCCCTCGCATATTCCAGGCCGGCGACGCTCCCTGGAACGCCGACGGCCAGGTGCCCCTTGGTGCTCGCGCCCTTGATCACGTTGCCGGCGCTGTCGAGGTACATGTCGCGCGTCGCGGCGAGCGGGGCTTTCTCGCGGAAGTCGAGAAACGTCTTTCGCCCGTCTGCTAGCTGGATGGTCATGAAGCCGCCGCCACCCAGGTTGCCGGCGGCGGGATAGACGACGGCCATCGCGTATCCGACGGCGACCGCCGCGTCGACCGCGTTGCCGCCTTTCTTGAGCACGTCGACGCCGACCTTCGTCGCGAGCTGATGCGCCGTGACGACCATGCCGTGCTCGCCGCCGACCGGCGCGACCGATGCCGCGAACGCGAGACTGGAGATTGTCCACGCAAGGGCGGCTATCGAGCGCACCGCGACGGACAGTCGACGCATCTTCATGAAGGCCCCCTTGGCCGGATTCAAAGCGGAAGGGCGGCTAAGTGCCGCAGAACGTCCGATAGCCTGCTGTCACCGATGCGGGTGCCGGTTGCCCGTATGGAGTCAGCTCGTCGGACTCGTCGAACGGGCGGCGCACGGCGGCCAGCAGGCGTTCGAACGGGGCGAGGTCCCCCTCGTCCGAGGCGGCAGCCAGAGCCTCCTCGACGCGGTGATTGCGCGGGATCACGAACGGGTTCGTGGCGCGGATGCGGCCGGCGCGGGCAGCTCCCGCCGAGGACTGGCTGGACGCAGAGGCGGCATCTTCGCGGGCGCAGCGTGCGTGCCAGCGCGCCAGCCAGGCGTCCGGCGCGTTGCGCTCGGCAAACAGGGCGCGCAGCGGCCGCTCGTCGCCCATCGCCGCCTCGCCGAGGCGGCGCCACGCCAGCGTGAAATCGACCTTCTCGCGGTCCAGTAGCGCAAGCCAGTCGTCGGCGAGCGCCGCATCCGATCGTTCCTCGTCGGGCGTCGTGGACAGCAGGCCCAGCTTGGCGCGTTGCCCGGTGCGCAGCGCGGCGTCGAACAGCGGCGGGAAGGCGTCGATCAGCCCGGTCGCGCAGGCGACCGCCCGCTCCACGCCCGCTTCGTCGCCGGCGTCGGCGACCAGCGGCAGCAGCGTCTCGGCAAAGCGCGCGAGATTCCATTGCGCGATCAGCGGCTGGTTGCCGAAGGCGTACCGGCCGCCGTGATCGATCGAGCTGAAAACCGCGCCCGGATCGTAGGTCTCGACGAAAGCGCACGGGCCGTAGTCGATCGTCTCGCCCGAAATCGTCATGTTGTCGGTGTTCATCACGCCGTGGATGAAGCCGACGTTCATCCACTGCGCGACGAGCGCGGCCTGTCGGCGAGCGACGGCCTCCAACAGCCCGAAGATCCTGTCGGGGTTTGCGGCCAGCGCGGGGTCGTGGCGCACGATCGCGTAGTCCGCCAGCTGCCGCAGCCTCTCCAGGTCGCCGCGCGCGGCGAAGAACTGGAAGGTGCCGACACGGAGGTGGCTTGCCGCTACCCGCGTCAGCACGGCGCCTGGTAGCGTGCGGTCGCGAAAAACCGGTTCACCGGTGGCGGCGACGGCCAGCGCCCGCGTCGTCGGAATCCCCAGCGCGTGCATCGCCTCGCCGACGACCGCTTCGCGCAGCATCGGCCCCACCGCGGCCTTCCCGTCGCCGCCGCGCGAGAAGAGCGTGCGTCCGGAACCCTTGAACGCGATGTCCCGGCGCCGCCCCTGCCGGTCGATCACCTCGCCGAGCAGCAGCGCGCGGCCGTCGCCCAGCTGCGGCGAGAACCCGCCGAACTGATGGCCCGCATACGCCTGCGCGATCGGCTCGGCACCGTCGGGCAACAGGTTGCCCGAGAACACGACCGCGCCGTCGGGGCCGGCCAGCGCGTCGGCGTCCAGGTTCAGCTCGGCGGCCAGGTCGCGGTTAAGGAACAGCAACCGCGGCGACGGCACCGCGTCAGGATTGCGCGCGACGTAGAAGCCCGGCAGGTCGCGGGCGTAGGTGTTGTCGAAGTCGAACAGGCGCATCTAAGCACAATCTCCGGCGCGAAGTATCCTCCGATTCGTCGAACTCTTCCTTCGGAGACGACGTACCGACCGCCGTGGCTTTGCCCGACTGAAAGCGAGGACACGATGCCGAAGTTTGCCGCCAACCTGGCGATGCTCTACAACGGCTGAGCGATAGGCGCGGTGCGGTGCGAGCTGCCGCGCAGGGCCGGCGATCCGCTCACCGCTTCAGGAGATCTGCCGTGTCCGCGTGATATCGAGCGCGTGATCGATCAGGCGCCCGATGCGTTCGAGGAAGCGCTCGGTTTGCGGCAGCTCGGCGTGCACGTCGAACGCCCGCTCGTCCGTCCACCGCGAATGCAGCCAGAACAGCCGCGGGTCCCGCACCGAGCGATAGGCCGCGATCGCCGTACAGCCGGGCTCGGGAAGGACGCGGCTGACGGCTTCGCGCATCTCGGTTTCGACCGCGGCCTCGTTGCCCTGCGCGGCGTGAAAGCGGGCGAAGATGACGAGTTCCTCCGCCATGAGGGCCCTCCCCGGTTCAGGAACGGTGGACGGGCGGGCCGGCAACGAGGCATGTGCTGGCGGCAGTGGCCGATTGCAGATCGGCGGCCATCGGCGCCGTAATCCAGCCCGCGACCGAGGCGATCAGCAGCACGAAGAGCAGGTTTTCCGGAATCCGGTTGTGGTGCAGGTTCATCTTCTTTCTCCCCATCGGACTTGGCAGGTGCTTGATTGGAAGAGTAGTCTCGATATAGGACAGTTCCTGTCCTATAAAAGACGGATACTGCAGATATGTCACGGCCGACCGTCCGCGTTCTCGCCCTGCTGGAGATGCTGCAGGCGCGCGGCTCCACCAGCGGAGCGGAGCTCGCGCGGGCGCTGGAGGTCGACCGGCGCACGCTGCGCCGCTACATCTCCACGCTCGAAGAGCTCGGGATCCCCATCATGACGTCGCAGGGGCGCTTCGGCGGGTACCAGTTGGTCCCCGGCTTCAAGCTTCCGCCGCTGATGTTCACGGACGAGGAAGCTGTGGCGTTGGCCATGGGCCTGCTCGCCGCGCGCGGCCTGGGGCTCGGGCGCGCCATGCCGGCCGTGGCCAGCGCCAAGGCGAAGCTGGGCCGGGTCATGCCCGAGCACCTCAGGGCCCGGCTCAACGCCGTTGATGAGTCGGTGGCTCTGGAGCTGGCCAGGCCCCTGGCCCCGATCGACGAGAACGTGCTCGGTCTCCTGACGACGGCAGCCCAGGAGCGAAAGAGGATCCATCTCCAGTACCGGACGCCGCAAGGCGAGAACACGCGGCGCGATTTCGATCCTTACGGCCTCGTCTATCGCGAGGGCCGCTGGTACGCGGTCGGGATGTGCCATCTGCGGAAGGGATTGCGCTCCTTCCGCCTCGATCGGGTGGGCGCGGCGGCAGCGCTGCAGATTCGCTTCGATCGCCCGGCGAGCTTCGATGCGCTCGCCTACCTGAAACAGTCGATCGCGACGCTGCCGCGGGCGCACCAGGTCGAGGCCGTCCTCGCGACGGATCTCGCCACCGCGCAGCGGGAGATGGTTTCCGGATTCGGCGTTCTCGAATGGGGCGGCGACGGCGTCCTGTTGCGCAGCCAGACCGACGACCTGGACTGGTTCGCGCAGCAGCTTGCGCGGTTGCCTTTCGATTTCCGGGTCCGCTCGCCGGCCGCGCTCAAGACGGCCGTCGCGTCGCTGGGCCGCCGCCTCGTGCGGCTCGCCGGCCGCCGTGTCGGATTTTCGACAACACGCGCCAGTTCGGCTTGCTAGGCTGCTTTGCGGGCTGCAGCCCCCGAGAGGGCGCAATGGACCTTACGGAAGCGGAACGCCGGCTGCTGATCGCCGGTTGGGACTGGCGCCGGAAGGCGGCCCGCGTGGCCACGCGCGATGAACTCGTACAGGCG
Organism: uncultured Burkholderiaceae bacterium; assembly: GCA_964512305.1. Classification (GTDB taxonomy): domain Bacteria; phylum Pseudomonadota; class Gammaproteobacteria; order Burkholderiales; family Burkholderiaceae_F; genus CAZEIW01. The sequence goes on from CAZEIW010000113.1 coordinate 39,176, forward strand.
GCGCAGGACGTGGCGCAGTTCGACGAAGCCATCGCCGACTTCGGTCCCGCCTTCGAAAGCCTGCTCGCTCGTGGCTGGATCGGCGACCGAGGCGCTCCGCGGTTCGGGTTGACCGAGCGCGGGACTGAGCTCGCGGGCGCGCTCAATCGCGAGCAGATGCGGGGTGATTTCGGCCGCTGGATGGTCGAATCGGAGCGCAGCGCCGCGTACATGAAGTTCTGCCGGCGGGTCTACGGCCTGCCGCTGATCCAGTTCAACATGATCGACGCCGAGCAGATGGCCGCTCTGCTCGAGGCGACGGGTGCGGCCGCCGGAACCCGCGTGATCGACCTCGGCTGCGGCGTCGGCACGATCACCGAATACATCGGCAACGTCACCGGGGCGGCGATGACGGGCGTCGACTTCGCCGACGCCGCGATCGCCAGGGCGCTGGAGCGCACCGGGGCGAAGCGGCAGCGCATCGCATTCCGTGTCGCGGATCTGAACCACCTCGATCTGCCCAAGGCGTCGTTCGACGTCGCCATGGCGCTCGACACCTTGTATTTCGTCGAGGACCTGCCGCGGACGGTGGCCGATATCCTCGAGCTGCTGGCTCCGGCGGGGACGTTCGTCGCGTTCTACTCGGCGGTCCGGCGCGAGGAGGACGACGCGAGTGTGCTGCAACCCGAGTCGACGCGGCTCGCGCAGGCACTCACCGGGCTGGGGAAGACCTTCATCAGCCGGGATTTCTCCGAAAACGACCTGCGCTTCTGGCAGGCGTCCCGTGCCGCAACCGACGAGATGCGCGGCGAGTTCGAAGCCGAGGGCAGCGCCAGGCTGTGGAAGTCGCGCGACGGCGAGGTCGCGCGGCTCCTCAAGCTGCACGAAGAGGGCAGGATGCGGCGGTACCTGTACAAGGTGTCCGTGACGGAGCATTGACTCGAGCGGGGTGCGCGTGGATCCGACATTGCAGGCCCAATTCGAGACGAATCGCGCCAATTGGGACGAGGCCGTCGGCGTGCACCTGGCGGCGCGGAGCTACGACCTTTCGGCGCTACGGTCGGGGCGGGGACGGCTGCATCCGATCGAGGAGGCCGAGCTCGGTTCGATCGATGGGATGCGCGTGCTGCATCTGCAGTGCCATTTCGGGCGCGACACGCTGACCCTGGCGCAGCGCGGCGCCGAGGTGGTCGGGCTGGATTTCTCCGAGCCGGCGATCCTGACGGCGCGCCGCCTCGCCGAGGAAACCGGCCTCGCCGGGCGCTGTCGCTTCGTGCTGTCCAATGTCTACCAGGCGCGCGAATCGATCCCCGAGGCCGCGTCGTTCGACCGGGTATTCGTCACGTGGGGAGCCCTGGGCTGGCTGCCCGACATCGAAACCTGGGCAGGCATCGTCGCTCACTTTCTCCGTCCCGGCGGATCGCTTTACCTGGCGGAAGGTCATCCGTCGGCGTGGGTCTTCGACGACGAGGCCCGCGCCGCCGATGCGGCGCTGCCCGGGTGGTTCGTCCCGTATTTTCAGCGCGAGGCGCTGGCACTCGACGATCCGACCGACTACGCCGACCCGGCGGCGAGGCTGCACAACCAGCGCACCTACTCCTGGATGCACCCCCTGGGCGAGACGGTTAGCGCGCTGATCCGCGCCGGCCTGACGCTCGAATGGCTGCATGAGCACGATTGCGTGCCGTGGCGAATGTTCGACTGTCTCGTGGAAGGCGACGACGGGATGTACCGCTGGCCGGAGAAGGCCTGGCTTCCCCTGGCGTTTTCGCTTTGCGCTTCGCGGCGCGGGTGACTCAGCCTGCGCCGGCCCGCGGGCGTGATCAAGCCGTCAGATGCCGTGCCCCGCGTCCGGGTCCTCCTCTGCCGGCCACGGGTGCTCCGACTTGCGGTTGAAGATCGCGTCGGCACTGGCCGGCGCGAGGGTCCAGTCGCCGTGCGCGACCTCGGTCTCGAGCTGGCCGGGCGCCCAGCCGGAGTGACCGATGAAGATCCGCAGCCCCTCCATGGGTTTGTCCCGGCCGAGCAGCTCGCGCAGCAGGTCTTCGCTTGCGCTCAGGCAAACGCCGTTGAAGGCCTTGACCGCATGCTCGGGGGGCGTATCGGCGCGAAAGAGGAACCATACGGTCCCGAAGTCGACAGGTCCGCCGAAGTACACCGTGTCGGGGAGTTGCTCGAGCCGCTGGAGATCGGGAAAGAGGCGCGAGACGCCCATTTTCATGGGCCTGTTGATGATGACGCCGGCGGGGACAGGACCGAGGTTGTTCATCACGAGCACGACCGAATCCTCGAAATTGGGATCCGGCAGCTCGGGACGGGCCACCAGCAAGATTGCCGTTAAAGGCTTCGCGTCGTCGGCGGGCGCCGACGAGAACGTTGCGAGCAGAAGCAGGAACGCGCAGAGCGCCCCTGTCGCGCGGCGGTGCAGGCGGAAACCGGTTCTCACGGGCCGACACCAGCCTCCGGGTCGGTTAGCTGGGCTCATCCGAGCGCCTTCGCGCCATTTTCTCAGCTTCGCCGGATGCCCGGTAGTGGGGGAAACTCCTTCACCGAGCGGTGCCTTGTCATGGTGCAGAGAACTGGCGTCGCCTACGTGGGATACCTCGTTGCTGCGTAGCGACAGGACAGCTCGTACGAGCGCTCGCGGCTCCTAGTAGCTCGGCGCCTTTTCCGCCTGTTCGTCGATCACGGCAGCCCGCTTTTGCTCGGCCTCCCGCGCCGCCTTGATCTTGGCTTCCATGGCGGCCTTCTGATCCTGCGCCTGCTTGTTTGCCGCCGCCGCGCTGCCGGCCGCCGTCGCGGAGGCGCTCAGCGTGTCGGGGCCGCAGCCCGCGACAAGGCAGGCGCACAGAGCGCCGACAGCGATCGATCCGGCAGGGCTCATTTGCAATCCCCTTGGCGGCGAACGCCGCTTCACCGTGTGACGATACTAAACCGGGGGTCGAACCTGTCGAGCAGGCCCAGGAGATCGTCGAGCACCCTCGCGTCGCCCTCTACCTTGCCGCGTCCGGCAAGCTGGACCTTCTCCAGCGTGACCTGGCCGCCGAGGATTCCGACGAACGCCAGCTTGGGAAGGATCAGGGTCACGTCGGCCTTCGGGAGCGGTGGCTTCACCTCGGTGTAGATCAGCACCGAATTTTCCAGCTCGATGTGGTAGCTCGCGTCGAGCTCGGGGACCACCCAGTTGATCGAAGCCGTCCTGCCTTCGGCCCGGGGTCCGTTGAGCCGCAAACCCATGAAGTCGAGCACCATTTCGGGCGTCATCGCTGCGATCGTGTCCAGGCTCGCCGTCGTGGTGCCGATGTCCTTCGGCACGCCGTTGCGCAGCTCGAAGGCCCCCATCAGGAATTCGTTGCGCCAGGTCGGGTTCTCGGTCTGGTAGCCGAGCTGTTCGAGCGCGTCCGCCTCCAGGGCCCGGGCTTCCTTGTTGTCCGGATCGGCGTAGACCACCTGCTTCATCGCCTCGGCGACCCACCGGTACTCGCCCTTCGCGTAGGAGTCCTTCGCTTTCCGGAGCGCAGCCTCGGCGCCGCCGAAGAATTCGACGTAGTGCCGCGCCGCCTCCCGCGGCGGCAGCGGGTAAAGGTCCGCCGGGTTGCCGTCGTACCAGCCGAGGTAGCGCTGATACACGGCCTTGGCGTCGTGGTTGACCGAGCCGTAGTAGTCGCGGTCGTACCACTGCCCGGCCAGCCCAGGCGGCAGCCGGATCGCCTCCGCGATCTCGATCGGCGTATAGCCCTCGTTCATCAGGCGCAGCGACTGGTCGAGGACGTACTTGAAAAGATCGCGCTGGTTCTTGAGGAAGGCGATGACGCGGTCGTGGCCCCACGTCGGCCAGTGGTGCTGGGCGAAGACCACCTCCGTGTCGGCGCCGAAGAGTGCGATCGCCTCGTTCAATGCCTTCCACCACCGGCTCGCATCGCGCACCTGCGCGCCGCGCAAGGTATAGAGATTGTGCAGCGTATGGGTCGCGTCCTCGGCCGCGCAAAGCGCCTTGAACTGCGGCAGGAAGAACAGCATCTCCGCCGGCGCCTCGGTGCCGGGCGCCATCTGGAACACGAAGTCGATGCCGTCGATGCGCCGCGTCTCCCCGGTCCGCTTGATGAGGTCGGTGGGCGGGATCAGCGTCACGGTGCCGAGCGAGACGTTCTTGCCGAGGCCGGCGTCGACCTGGCCGCGCTCACCGCGCGGCAGCAGAGCGCCGTACATGTAGAGCGCCCGCCGGCCCATCGCGGTTCCGGCATAGACGTTCTCGCTGATGGCTTCCTCCAGGAAGCCGTCCGGCGCGAAGATCCTGACCTTTCCGGCCTTCACCTCGGCCTCGGCGACAACGCCCTTGACGCCGCCATAGTGGTCGATGTGGCTGTGCGTGTAGATCACCGCGACCACCGGTTTCGAAGGGCGGTTCGCCAGGTAGAGGTCGAGCGCCGCCTTCGCGTTCTCCGCCGAGATCAGCGGATCGACGATGATGAGGCCGGTGTCCCCCTCGATGATGTCCATGTTCGAGAGGTCGTAGCCGCGCACCTGGTAGACGCGGTCGGTGACCTTGAACAGGCCGTTGACCAGGTTCAGCCGCGCCTGCCGCCAGAGGCTCGGGTTCACCGTCGGGGGCGCCTGTTCCTTGTCGAGGAATGCATAGGCGCTCAGGTCCCAGGCGACGGTTCCGCGGGCATTCCTGATCGTGAGTTGCGGCGCGGTGGCGACGAAGCCTCGCTGCGCATCCTCGAAGTCCTGCCGGTCGCCGAACGGCAGCCGGCTCAGCCAGGCGCCGTTCGCCTGCTGCGTGATCGCAGTGGCATCCTTCGGGCCGTCCTGGGCCGCCGCCAGGCCGCAAAGGAGCGCCAGC
>CAZEIW010000114.1:0-24002 GCA_964512305.1 uncultured Burkholderiaceae bacterium
GTCATCCCCCGCAGAAGTCATCCCCGGGCTTGTCCCAGGGATCCACGTCGGCGCAAGACGAGGCGCCCGCGTTGCGCATCGACGTGGATCCCCGGGACAAGCCCGGGGATGACTCACTCATGCATCTTCACCAAACAGCGCCATGACCGCCTCGACCAGTCGCGCCTGGCGCGGGTGCCCGTGACAAGCGGTCGTTGGGGACGCCCGCCGATGAGCCCAGCGCGCGCCGATGCCTGAACGCCCGACCCTCGCGGCGATCTTCATCTACCGCCCGATCGGCACATCCCTGCTGGCGGCTGCGATCCTGCTTGCGGGCGTATTCGCCTGGCCGCTGCTGCCGGTGGCGGCGCTGCCGCAGGTCGACTTTCCGACCATCCAGGTCTCGTCGAGCCTTCCCGGCGCGAGCCCGGAGACGATGGCTTCGTCGGTGGCCACGCCGCTCGAGCGCCAGTTCTCGCTGATCTCCGGGCTGACCCAGATGACCTCGGCGAGCTACCTCGGCGCCACCAGCATCACGCTGCAGTTCGACCTCAACCGCAATATCGACGCCGCGGCAGCGGACGTCCTGGCGGCCATCAATGCCGCCAGCGGGCAGCTGCCGTCGAACCTGCCAAGCCCGCCGACGTACCGCAAGATCAACCCGGCCGACCGGGCGATCCTGGTGCTGGCCGTGTCGTCCGACACGCTGCCCCTGACCCAGGTCTCGGATTACGCCGACAACATCCTGGCTCAGCAGATCTCGCAGGTGAGCGGCGTCGGGCAGGTGAACATCGGCGGGCAGCAGAAGCCCGCGCTGCGGGTGCAGGTCGACCCGGCCAGGATGGCGGCCCTCGGACTGGGACTGGAGGACGTGCGCGCGCAACTGGCGGCCGCGACCGTCAACGCCCCCAAGGGCACGTTCGACGGCCAGCGGCAGGCGGTCACGGTTTACGACAATGACCAGATCTTCTCGTCGGCGTCCTGGAACGACGTGATCGTCGCCTACCGCAACGGCGCGCCGATCCGGGTGCGCGACATCGGCGCGGCGGTCGACGGGCCGGAGAACCTCCGTCTCGCCGCGTGGGCGTTCGGCGGCGCCGGGGCGGCGCCGGGGGCTGAGCGCGGCCACGGCCGCGCGATCCTTCTCTTCGTCACCAAGCAGCCGGGCGCCAACGTGATCGAGACCGCCGAGCGGGTGCGCGAGGGGCTGCCGAAGCTGCTGGCCGCGATCCCGCCGTCGGTCCGGGTCGACGTGATCTCCGACCGCACGCAGACGATCCGGGCGTCGGTCACCGACATCGAGTTCACGCTGATGCTGACCATGGTGCTCGTGGTGTGCGTGATCTTCGCGTTCCTGCGCCATGTCGCGGCCACGCTGATCCCGGCGGTCACCGTGCCGCTGGCGATCCTGGGCACCGCGGCGGTGATGTACCTGGTCGGGTTCAGCCTCGACAACCTGTCGCTGATGGCGCTGACGATCGCGGTCGGGTTCGTGGTCGACGACGCGATCGTGATGCTGGAAAACATCTACCGCCACGTCGAACGCGGGCTGGCGCCGGTGGATGCGGCGCTCCAGGGCGCGCGCGAGATCAGCTTCACGATCATCTCGATCTCGGTCTCATTGGTGGCGGTCTTCCTTCCGCTGCTGCTGATGGGCGGCATCATCGGCCGCGTGTTCCGCGAATTCGCGGTGACGGTCACCGTCGCGATCGCGGTCTCGGTCGTCGTCTGCCTGACGCTCACGCCGATGCTATGCGCGCGCTTCCTGAAGGCGCAGCCGGCGAACGCGCGCGCCTCGCACGGGCGAGTGTTCATGCTGTTCGAGCGCGGCTTCAACGCGCTGCTCGGGCGCTACGAGCGGGCGCTTCGCGTCGTGCTCGACCACCGTCGCGCGACGCTGGGGGTGTTCTTCGCCACACTGATCGCGAGCGTCGGGCTGTATGTCGCGATACCCAAGGGCTTCTTTCCGCAGCAGGACACCGGCTTCATCTTCGGGGTCGCCGAGTCCTCGCAGGACGTCTCGTTCGCGTCGATGAGCGCGAGCGCGCTGCGCATCGCCGACCTGGTGCGCCAGGACCGTTCGGTCGAGGCGATCGGCTTCAACATCGGCAACAACGTCGGCAACACCAGCAACTTCGTGATCCAGCTGCGCTCGCGCGAGGCGGGCCGCCAGGCCACCGCCGACCAGGTCGTCGCCCGCCTGCGCCGCCGCCTCGCCGGCATCGAGGGCGCGCAGCTGTACCTGCAGGCGGCGCAGGACATCAACGTCGGCGGCCGGCTGTCGCGCACCCAGTACCAGTACACGCTGACCGACGCCGACATCTCGGAGCTGGGACGGTGGGCGCCGCGCGTGCTCGAGCGCCTGCGCGCGCTGCCGCTGCTGGCCGACGTCGTGTCGGACCAGCAGACCGAGGCGGCGGCGCTCAACCTGACGATCGACCGCGACAAGGCGTCGAGCTTCGGCATCACCCCGACGATGATCGACGCGACGATCTACGACGCGATCGGCCAGCGCCAGGTCGCGCAGTACTTCACGCAACTCAACAGCTACCACGTGATCCTCGAGGTGCCGCCGGAGATGCAGCGGGATCCGTCGCTGTTCGACCGCATCTACGTCACGTCGCCCGCGCTGAACCGGCAGGTGCCCCTGGCGACCTTCGTCCGCATCGACAACACGCGCACGAACTACCTGTCGGTGAGCCACCAGGGCCAGTTCCCCGCGATCACCGTGTCGTTCAACCTGGCGCCCGGCGCGGCGCTCGGCGATGCGGTGTCGGCGATCCAGCGCGAGGTGCGGGCGATGAACCTGCCGGCTTCTGTCAGCGGCGATTTCCAGGGCAGCGCGCAGGCGTTCCAGCGCTCGCTCGCGTCGCAGCCTTACCTGATCGCGGCCGCGCTGCTCGCCGTCTACATCGTGCTCGGGCTGCTGTACGAGAGCTACATCCACCCGCTGACGATCCTGTCGACGCTGCCCTCGGCCGGCGTCGGCGCGCTGCTGATCCTGATGCTCGCCGGCTACGACCTGAGCGTGATCGCGCTGATCGGGATCATCCTGCTGATCGGCATCGTGAAGAAGAACGGCATCATGATGGTGGATTTCGCGCTCACCGCCGAGCGCGAGCTCGGCATGGATTCGCGCGAGTCGATCCTGCAAGCCTGCCTGCTGCGCTTCCGGCCGATCATGATGACGACGATGTGCGCGATCTTCGCCGGCCTGCCGCTGATGCTGGGCACCGGCACGGGCTCGGAGCTGCGGCGCCCGCTGGGCTTCGCGATGGTCGGCGGCCTGGTCGTGTCGCAGTTGCTGACGCTGTTCACGACGCCGGTCGTGTACCTGTCGCTCGATCGCCTGCGGCTGCGGTTTTCAGGCGGGCACGCCGGCGGCCGCGAGGCGGGGCACGGCGAGCTGCCGGCGGCAACGCCCCGCTGAGCGCGGCGGCGCCGGCCGGACGGCGGGCCGGGCCCGCGCGCGCGGGGCCGGATACCGCGTCCCCGAGACGCGGCGGGCGTCGCCCGGCTGGCGGGGCGGACGCGAATTCGTGTAAGGTGTGCCGGCCGTGTCAGGTGTGCGTAAGCGCGCCAACATACCTTTGACTGTCTGCGTGCACAAATCGAACCCACTTCAGGGAGCGGCGAAGGATGAGCAACATCGAGTCGGTTCTGCATGAAAACCGGAAATTTCCTCCCGGCGCCGAGTTCGTCCGCCAGGCAAACGTCTCTGGCATGGCAGCCTACCGGGCGCTGTGCGAGGAGGCGCAGCGTGATCCGAACGGGTTCTGGGGCCGGCTGGCGCGGGAGAACGTGCTCTGGAAGAAGCCGTTCACGCAGGTGCTCGACGAATCGAAGGCGCCGTTTTTCCGGTGGTTTCCGGACGGCCAGCTCAACGCGTCGTACAACTCGCTCGACCGCAACCTGAGCAACGGCAACGCCGACAAGACCGCGATCATCTTCGAGGCCGACGATGGGCGCGTGACGAAGATCACCTACCGCGAGCTGCATGCCAAGGTGTGCCAGCTCGCCAACGGCCTGCGGGCGCTCGGCTACGAGAAGGGCGATCGCGCGATCATCTATCTGCCGATGTCGATCGAGGCGGTGATCGCGATGCAGGCGTGCGCGCGCCTGGGCGTGATCCACTCGGTCGTGTTCGGCGGCTTCTCCGCCAAGTCGGTGCACGAGCGCATCGTCGACGTCGGCGCGTCGCTGGTGATCTGCGCCGACGAGCAGATGCGCGGCGGCAAGCCCATCGCGCTCAAAGTCCAGATCGACGAAGCGCTCGCGACGGGCGGCGCGGAGAGCGTGCGCGAGGTCATCGTCTACCGCCGGACCGGCGGCAAGGTCGCCTGGACCGATGGCCGCGACCTGTGGCTGCACGACGTGATGGCCGGCCAGCCGGCGACGTGCGAGCCCGAGTGGGTCGAGGCCGAGCACCCGCTGTTCGTGCTGTACACGTCGGGCTCCACCGGCAAGCCGAAGGGCGTCCAGCATTCGACCGGCGGCTATCTGCTGTGGGCGATCCTCACCATGAAGTGGGTCTTCGACCACAAGCCCAACGACGTGTTCTGGTGCACCGCCGACGTGGGCTGGGTGACCGGGCATACCTACGTCTGCTACGGGCCGCTCTCCGTGGGTGGGACCGAAATCATCTTCGAGGGCATCCCGACCTACCCCGACGCCGGGCGCTTCTGGCGCATGTGCCAGGACCACAAGGTGAGCGTGTTCTACACGGCGCCGACCGCGATCCGCTCGCTGATCAAGGCCAATGACGCCAATCCGGCGTCCCATCCGTCCCGCTACGACCTGAGCAGCCTGCGCATCCTGGGCACGGTCGGCGAGCCGATCAATCCGGAAGCCTGGATGTGGTACCACACGAACGTCGGCCGGGAGCGCTGCCCGATCGTCGATACCTGGTGGCAGACCGAAACCGGCGGCCACATGATCTCGCCGCTGCCGGGGGTCACGCCGACCGTACCCGGCTCCTGCACGCTGCCGCTGCCGGGGATCGAGGCGGCGATCGTCGACGAGACCGGCGCCGACGTGCCGAACGGGCAGGGCGGCCTGCTGGTGATCAAGCGGCCGTGGCCGGGCATGATCCGGACGATCTGGGGCGACCCCGAGCGCTACAAGACGTACTTCCCGGGCGAGCTGGGCGGCCACCTGTACCTGGCGGGCGACGGCTCGATCCGAGACAAGGAGACCGGTTACTTCACGGTGATCGGCCGGATCGACGACGTGCTCAATGTGTCAGGCCACCGGATGGGCACGATGGAGATCGAATCCGCGCTGGTCTCCAATCCGCTGGTGGCCGAGGCCGCGGTGGTGGGCCGTCCGGACGACATGACCGGCGAAGCCGTGTGCGCGTTCGTGGTGCTCAAGCAGCAGCGCCCGACCGGCGACGACGCGACCCGGATCGCCAAAGAGCTGCGCGACTGGGTCGGCAAGGAGATCGGGCCGATCGCCAAGCCCAAGGACATCCGCTTCGGCGAGAACCTGCCGAAGACGCGGTCGGGCAAGATCATGCGCCGCTTGCTGCGCTCGCTGGCGAAGGGCGAGGAGATCAAGCAGGACGTCTCCACGCTCGAGAACCCGGCGATCCTCGACCAGCTCAAGGTGGCGCAATAGGGACTCCCCTCTCCCGCGCTCCGCGCGGGAGAGGGGAGCAAGAGCGTGACCCGATGCTTCCGCTCGCGATCCTGATTGCGCAGCAACTGACGCTGATCGCGCTGCTCGCCCTGCTCATCCAGTTCGTCGTCGCGCTCTTCGCCTGGCGCTATCGCCACGAGAACGTCGTCTATCGCTTAATGGGCGTCGTCACGGCGCCCGCGGTCTGGCTCGCGGGCCGCTTGCTGCCGCCGTCCCGGCGGTCGCGCTACGCCGCTGCCGCCGCATTCGCGCTAGCCGCCTGCCTTTACCTTGCCCTCGGCCTTTGGCACCGCGATGTCTGCTTGCGTGACTTGAGCCAGCCCGCCTGCACGAAATGGGCGATCGCACGGGGTCTGAAGCAACCGTAAGGGTTTCGGCGTTCCTGCGGGCCTGACCGCGCTTCGGCCCGTCGCGCTGCGCCACCGGCAGCGCGAGATCCTCAACCGGCGGGCTCCGAGCCGCGCCTTGCCGCGATGCTGCACCGCGATCTTGCGTTTGATCAAACGAATCGGCGCGATGTCCGGCCGTTTATCACGCAGTCACGCGCCGGTCGGCCGGGAAAACTGATGCAGAATGCGTGGCCCGCCGAAGCGGGGCAGGAGAAGGCATGCAGTTGAGCGAGCGGCACCGATTGTATTGGCAACGAACGCAGAGCCTGACGCTGGCGCTCCTGCTGGTCTGGTTCGTGATCACCTTCGGCGCCGTGTTCTTCGCCCGCGAGTTGCGCTTCACCTTCCTCGGGTGGCCGTTTTCGTTCTACATGGCCGCGCAGGGTTCGCTGATCGGCTGCCTGGCCATCATCCTGCTGTACGCCCGCCGGCAGCGCAAAAGGGACGTCGAGTTCGGCGTCGAGGAAGCGGAGGACGCGTGAGCTCGCAGACTCTGAGTGCGCCGCTTGGCGCAATGGCCGGTTCGGGGCGTGCATTCGTCTCCCAGCTCAGGAAATATTACCTCTGGTACACGGGCGGCTTCTTCCTGTTCCTGGTCGCGCTGGCGATCGCCGAGCGGCTCGGCCTGCCGAAGATCTGGATCGGCTACACCTTCCTGTTCGCGACGATCGGGCTGTATGCCTTGATCGGGATCATGAGCCGGACCGCCGACGTGGCGGAATACTACGTGGCCGGGCGGCGCGTGCCCGCTTTCTTCAACGGAATGGCCACCGCCGCCGATTGGATGTCTGCGGCCTCGTTCATCGGCATGGCCGGGACGCTGTACCAGCAAGGCTTCGACGGCCTCGCCTATATCCTTGGCTGGACCGGCGGCTACTGCCTGGTTGCCCTTCTTATCGCGCCGTACCTGCGCAAGTTCGGGCAGTTCACGATTCCGGATTTCCTGGGTTCGCGCTACGGCGGCAATTTCGCACGCGGGATCGGCCTGGCCGCGGCGATCATCTGCTCCTTCGTTTACGTGGTCGCTCAGATTTACGGCGTCGGCCTGATCACGTCGCGCTTCATCAACGTCCCCATCGGCTACGGTGTGTTCCTCGGGCTGGCCGGCATACTGGTGTGCTCTTTCCTGGGTGGCATGCGCGCGGTGACCTGGACCCAGGTCGCGCAGTGCATCATCCTGCTGGTCGCTTACCTGATTCCGGTCGCGTGGCTCGGCGTCAAGTACACCAATGTCCCGGTGCCGCAATTCGTCTACGGGCAGGTGCTGGAACGCCTGACCGACCGCGAGCAGCAGCTGATGAAGGACCCGAAGGAAATCGAGGTGCGCGACATCTTCCGCCAGAAGGCGGCCGATGCCCAGGCGCGCATCGCGGCGCTGCCAAAATCGTGGGAAGACGGCCAGGCCGCGGCGCAAAAGGCGGTCGACGACCTCAAGGCGGCGCAGGGCTCGATCCCGGACCTCCGCGCCGCGGAGAAGACGCTGGCGGGCTTTCCGGCGTCGCCGGACGCGGCCCGCAAGGCCTGGCAGGAGGAGGCCAATGCCAATGCCGCCCGCGCGGCGCCGCTGATGCCGCATGCGGAGCCTTACTGGAGCGGCAATCCGGACCCTGCGAAGGCCGAGCAGGAGCGTTCCACCAAGCGGCTGAACTTCCTGGCCTTGATGTTCTGCCTGATGATCGGCACCGCCGGCTTGCCGCACATCCTGATGCGCTACTACACGACGCCGACCGTGAACCAGGCCCGGCAGTCGGTCTTCTGGTCGCTGTTCTTCATCCTCCTGCTGTATTGCTCGGCGCCGGCGCTCGCGGTGCTCGTGAAATACGACATCTACACCTCGGTCGTCGGCACGCACATCGCCGACCTGCCCGGCTGGATCGCCGCCTGGAGCCGCGTCGATCCGGGGCTGCTGAGCTTCGTCGACGTCAACAACGACGGCATCCTGCAGCTGAGCGAGATCAAGCTGGGACCCGACATCGTCGTGCTGGCGACGCCCGAGATCGCCGGGCTTCCTTACGTGGTTACGGGCCTCGTCGCCGCTGGCGGCCTCGCGGCCGCGCTGTCGACCGCGGACGGCCTGCTGCTCACGATCTCCAACGCGCTGTCGCACGACCTGTACTACAAGATGATCGACAACACCGCGTCGACCCGCAAGCGCGTCGCGATCTCGAAGTTCCTGCTGCTGCTGGTCGCGCTGCTGGCCGCGCTGGTGACGCTCGCGAAGCCGGGCAACATCGTGCTGCTGGTCGGGCTGGCGTTCTCGCTCGCCGCGGCGTCGTTCTTCCCGGCGCTCGTGATGGGGGTGTTCTGGAAGCGCGCCAACAAGTGGGGCGCGATCTCCGGCATGCTGGCAGGGCTCGGCGTGTGCGCCTACTACATGGCCACGCGCTATCCGTTCTTCCGCGACGCGCTCGGACTCGTCCCCGCCGACTGGCCGCTGTGGTTCGGCATCCAGCCGATCTCCTCGGGCGTGTTCGGGGTCCCGGTCGGCTTCGCCGTCCTGATCGTCGTCAGTCTGGTCACCGCTCCGCCGGGCATGCGCACGCAGGAGCTGGTCGACTACGTGCGTTACCCCAACGTGAAGGGCAACATCCCGACCCTGTCGTGACCGCGCCGCCCCGCTCCCGGCGGGGCGGGCGGTCGGCCGGAAGCCGTTAAACTGGCTGCCTGCGCAAGGGAGAGATGGCCGAGCGGTTGAAGGCGCACGCCTGGAACGCGTGTATAGGTGAATAACCTATCGTGGGTTCGAATCCCACTCTCTCCGCCAGCCTTCGCTGCTTCGCAGCTACGGCTGGCGGGCCAGCCGTAGCTGCGAAGCGGCGAAGGCTGCCCGCCGAAGCGCGCCAGCGCGAAGGCGGGCCGGCTGAGTCAGAGCTACTCCCAATAGGAGAGCCTTCGACGGCCCCCCCGGCGTAGCGTCTCGCAGTGCGCTACGTCTACCTCCTGGAAAGCATCGATTACCCCGACCAGAGGTATGCCGGGCATGGTCACCTCTCCAGAAAGATGTACTCGTGTTGCATGTCGCGCAACGTTAGAGTGCGTTTGCTGCCGCTGGTGCCGGCAACGTATTCAAAGCCATTCATGCCAGGTACTGTTGTAATGAACGATGTTGTCCCATCGGGATTGGTTCGCGACCCGACCTCGCTCTGGAAGACGCCCATATCGAACACAAGTCTTCCAGCGCTCCGGGCAACATTGATTGTTCCTAACGCCGAGTTGACGTACCGGGCGGCAAGCGCCTCGGCGGCTTTCGCTTCTGCAGGAACAGTGAGCAGTCGCCGTTCAGCGGCCATGTACTCGTAGAACGCCTTGGATCGCGCCTCGATCAGCGCATCGGCTTCCGGCCTGCCATCGAAGAGCACTTCGAGTAGTTTGCGTCGGAATACGTCGCGAATTTGCCAACCCGGATTTGCATTGGTGAGAACAACGGCGCCCACGCCGTACTCGGGCAGCCAGATCATGTCGCTGTGGAAGCCGATCATGTCCCCGCCGTGATGGACGACCCGCGTGCCGTAGACGCGGTCGACCTCCAGGGCCATTCCATAGGTGACGTCCGTCGACACGACCACCTGCGGCGCCAGGCGCTCGAGCAGCAGACTGCGGTCGATGAAGCGCGTTCCGTCGGGAAGCCTTCCTTGCGTCAGTTCCATCGCCACATACTTCAGCATGTCGTCAACTGAACTCCAGACGCCGCCAGCGGGACGCATTGGAACCACAGAGTAGTTGGCACGGGCATCGGCCAGGGTCATGTGGCCGTCCACGTCGGGTGCATGCGGTACGGCAACATTCCCTTGCTGTGCCAGTGCAAAATCCATCGTCGTATCACGCATGCCAAGCGGGTCGAACACGTAGATCTGCATGGCTTTGTCGAAGGCGGCACCGGACTCCATGTCCGGATAGACAAGTCGCCCGCCAATGTAGCCGGCGGCGGCAGCCATTGCGTTCGAGTACTGGAACAACTCGCCAAAGCCGCTCGTCGGCTGCATGGTCCCCAGCAGGGTGATGACTTTGTCCGGAGTCAGCTCGTGGAAATTGAGCAGCCACTCCAGGTCCTGGCGCGGCATGCCGGTGCAAGCGCAGATCAGGTGCTTCACGAGGACTTGGCGCGTCGTCTGCGCGTCCCCCAGCTTGAAGCCGGGGAACACGCTGACGACCGGCGAATCCCAGGAGACTCGCTTCTCTTCCACGAGTTTGGCCAGCATGAGCGTGACCAAGGCCTTGGTGTTGGAGGCGACCATGTAACGGGTCTTCCCGTCGGGCGGCGAGGGCTTGCCCATCTCGCGCACGCCGAACCCACCTGAAAAGACAACGTGGCCGTCTTGATACAGGCCGACAGACACGCCGGGCACGCCTGTCAGCTCCATTGCTTTGATGACAAAGCGGTTCAGCTCCGCAATGCGATCCGCATCCAGCGTATGCGCCTCGCGATTTGCAAACGACTCGCGCTCGTACCCCTTCGGCAGAAACTTCCCAAAGATCAGGTTGATCTGGGAGCCGCGCTTCTCTTCAACGGCCTGGTCGAGATCAGAAATAGTGATCGTCCAGATGTTGTTGGCGCGGCGCACATCTACCTCGACGTCGCGCTTTTCGTTTGGGGAAGTCCGGTACGAATATGTCTTGCGGTCCGTCCATCCCTCCCGCTCTGCGACCGGCGTTACAGACTCTAGCGGCCACCGCGCATCGGGCTTATACGATTTCCATGCAGAGGCGATGGCCTCGTCCGCCGTGGCATCTTCGAGGTCGAAGATCACCACGAAGGAGCCACCTTCGGGCGCCTCCAGGATGGTTTCGTTTCCCCGCGCACTGACGGCCCAGCCAGCTGGCACCACGAAGGCGTTGCCAGCGGTGGTCTTCCATGACACGTCGGAGGTCGGACGTTCAACCTTGGCCGACGCGACGCCGCCCTTGGTCGCGGGGGCAGTCGGCGTCGAGCTGCATGCCACGAGTCCGGCGAGTATCGAGAAAACCGCAAAGGCCGCAACCGTTCCGAAAGTCTTCATGACTGGGACTCCGGATTGTCGTGTTCGTCCTGCAGGATACGCGCGGGGCCGTGGCACCCTACGGTCAACAGCGCCGGGGCTTCGGGCGCAATGTGAATCAAGAGCGAGTTTCGATTACCGATCGATCGAGGTTCGCAAAAGCGGCCGGCGAGTGACAGGCATCAAGGCCTTGCGCATGGACGGGACTACAAATGCAGGGTCTGAGGGTTCGCATCGGAGCGCATCAGTGAACCGGCCAAAGTTGATCTATACGTTCGCCGAGGGCGACGCCAGCGACAAGATCCTGTTGGGTGGCAAGGGGGCGGGCCTGTGCGCGATGACGCAGATGGGACTCAATGTCCCGCCCGGATTCGTCATTACGACCGAGGCGTGCCTGAGCTACCTCGACGGCAATCGGTTCCCCGAGGGACTCATGGATGACGTCCGTGCGCATGTCGCCGAGATCGAGCGCCGCACCGGCAAGGGCTTCGGCAACCCCTCAAACCCGCTGCTGGTTTCCGTGCGCTCGGGCTCGGCGATGTCGATGCCGGGGATGATGGACACGATCCTCAACCTGGGGCTCAATCCCGCGACCTTGAATGGGCTGATCCGGGCGACGGACAACCCGCGATTCGCGTATGACGCGTGGCGGCGCTTCATCCAGCTCTTTGGCAAGATCGCGATGGGCATCGACGAGGAGATCTTCGATCGCGCGATGCTCGCGACAAAGCAGCAAGTTGGCGCCGAGCAGGACGTGGACCTCGGCGCGGGGCAGCTGAAGGAGCTCGCCGAGCGGTTCCTGGTCCTCTATCGCGAGCAGACCGGGCATGCCTTTCCCGCCGATCCGTACGAGCAGCTCCAACGTTCGATCGAGGCCGTGTTCCGTTCCTGGAACGGCAAGCGCGCGGTGGACTACCGACGGCAGTTCCGGATCACCAAGGACATGGCAAACGGCACGGCCGTCAATGTGGTGGCGATGGTATTCGGCAACCTGGGCGGAGACTCGGCGACCGGAGTCGGCTTCACCCGCAATCCGGCCACGGGCGAGAATGCCATGTACGGGGAGTACCTGACCAACGCGCAGGGAGAGGATGTCGTCGCCGGCATCCGCACGCCCAAGCCTCTCGACGAGATGGCGCGGGAGATGCCCGGGCTCCATCGCCAGCTGTTCGAGCTGCGCAACCGTCTGGAGACACACTACAAGGAAGTTCAGGATTTCGAGTTCACGATCGAAAGGGGCCGCCTTTACTGTCTGCAGACGCGTAACGGGAAGATGAATACCCGTGCGATGGTGAGAACGTCGGTGGAGATGTTCGCGGACGGTCTCATATCGAAAGAGCGCGCGCTCATGCGGATCCCGCCCATGCTGCTCGAGCAGCTGCTGGTGCCCACGCTCGATCCCGCGCACAAGATCAAGCCATTGGCGCAGGGGCTCCCGGCGTCGCCCGGCGCCGCGTGCGGCCGGATCGTCTTCGACGCCGACACGGCCGAAGAGCGCAGCAAGGCCGGCGAGAAAGTGATCCTGGTGCGGGAGGAGACGAAGCCGGAGGACATCCATGGCTTCTTCGCCGCGCAGGCGATCCTTACCTCGCGCGGCGGCAAGACGTCGCACGCGGCGGTGGTCGCGCGCAGCATGGGCAAGCCGTGCGTCTCGGGGTGCGACGCGATCCGGATCGACGTGCACGAGCGCCGCGCCGAGGTCGGCGGCACGACGCTGCGCGAGGGCGATTTCATCACCGTCGACGGCACGACGGGCTGCGTCTATCCGGGGCAGATGTCGATGGTCGAGCCGGAGTTCTTCGCCGAGCTGGTGACGCTCCTGTCCTGGGCCGACGGGTCGGCGCGGCTCAAGGTGTTCGCCAACGCGGACACTCCCGCGGACGCTGCCCGCGCCCGCCAGTACGGCGCGACGGGCATCGGACTTTGCCGTACCGAACGCATGTTCAACGATCCGCAGCGGCTGCACATCGTGCAGGAGATGATCCTCGCCGACTCGACCGAAGCACGCCGCGCGGCGCTCGAACGCCTGTTGCCGATGCAGCGCGACGACTTCAAGGGCATCTTCAAGGCGATGGCGGGACTGCCCGTGACGATACGTCTGCTCGATCCGCCGATGCACGAGTTCCTGCCGACCGCCTCGCAGCTGGAATTCGAGATCAGCCATCTGCGCCATTTGCAGCGTGCCACGCGTTCCGTCGCGGAACTGCCGGACACGCTGAGGCTGCTCGATCCCGATTTTCCGCGCGAATACGTCGAAAGCCTGGGCAAGCTGCAGGACAGCCTGGTGCGCTACCGCCAATCGCAACGCGGCGACACTCTTTTGCATCGCCGCGAGGCGATGCTCAAGAAAGTCCATCAGCTTGGCGAAGTGAATCCGATGCTGGGACACCGAGGAGTGCGGCTCGGCATCACGTATCCGGAAATCTATGAAATGCAGATTCGTGCGATCCTCGAAGCCGCGGCGGAATGCGCGAAGGAGGGAATCGACACCCATCCGGAAATCATGGTCCCGCAGGTGTGCGACGCCGAGGAACTCAGGCGCGTCAGGGCGCTGGTCGATGCCGCCCGGGAAGCCGTCGAGGCGCGCCACGGCGTTGCGCTGCGCCTGAAGTTCGGCAGCATGATCGAAGTCGTGCGCGCGTGTTTGCGTGCCGCCAGCCTCGCGGAGGCGGCGGAGTTCTTCTCCTTCGGCACGAACGACCTGACGCAGGCGACGTTCTCGTTTTCCCGCGAGGATGCCGAGAACAAGTTCCTGCCGCAGTATGTCGAAGCCGGCATCCTTGCGCAGAACCCGTTCGAAGTGCTCGACGTCGAGGGCGTCGGCCAGCTGATGAAGCTCGCAGTGGAGCGGGGGCGGGAGAAGCGGCCCGGACTCGTCGTCGGCATCTGCGGCGAGCACGGGGGACAGCCCGACTCGATCCGCTTCTGCCACGACGCGGGGCTCGACTACGTTTCCTGTTCCGCGCCGCGCGTACCGATCGCACGGCTCGC
Organism: uncultured Burkholderiaceae bacterium; assembly: GCA_964512305.1. Classification (GTDB taxonomy): domain Bacteria; phylum Pseudomonadota; class Gammaproteobacteria; order Burkholderiales; family Burkholderiaceae_F; genus CAZEIW01. The sequence continues at coordinate 13,976 of CAZEIW010000114.1, forward strand.
CGCGGCCCAGGCAAAGCTGCGGGAAAAGGAAACCCACGCGGCCTGAGCGGCGACGCGCGCTCGCGACCGAAGCCCGGCGGCTTGCCGTGATCGCGGCCGGACCTCTCCGACTTCGGAGGGACCGGCCCAGGGGCGTCTTGGCTCAGAACCGCAAGCGTATTCCGATGGCGGCGTTTCGGCCGACCAGCGATCCCTCGAAGACAAGGCCCGGCCACTGCAGCCATGGGCGGTACCGGGACGGGAGCAGGTCGACCACCAGCGGCGCGGTGATGATCGCGCCGATGAAAACCGAGTTCACATAACCCAGGCCCGGGTGCTTGCCGAGCAGCGGATTCGTCTCGTAGAAGTCTTGCGGGTGCGTCGCAATGTAGCGTGTCTGCAGCCAGTCGACGACCTGGAATGACGACCAGGCGATCTGCCGGTTGACGTCGCCTTTGGACCACTCATCCCCGGCGATCGCTTTGGATGCGGGCAGCAGCAGCAGCAAGCAAAGCAGACCGGCTTTCATAAGGCCCGCACCTCTTTCGGCTTGCCGCCGCACGAGTCAGCCTACTCGGTTTGGAGCACCATTTCCGAAGCGCGGAGCAGCCGCTTGATCGCCTCGTCCAGTTGACGCGCGACAAGGGCCAGGTCCTCGTAGCGCTGAGTCGAGCGCACTTCACGAAATTCGCGCGTCCAGTCTTCTTGCGCCGCGACGAGCTCGTCGTGGGCGAGACGCAATTGTTCGCGAGTGGTCGCGTTCATCTGGCACCTCGGCAGGCGCGCCGTTCAGCGCACCCTGTTTCACCCTACGCCGGCGACGCTCGTGCGCATTGACGACACGCAACGGGGCAGCTAGGGAAATGCGATGCAGTTCACATGCCCTCACCCCCGCCCCTCTCCCGCAAGCGGGAGAGGGGAGCGAGAGCAGGATGCCCTCTCCCGCAAGCGGGAGAGGGGAGCAAGAGAAGGCGTCGGTGGGTTCAGCTCGCGGGCGGCGCATGCCGCTCGAAGACGGCAAGTTGGGCGGCAAGTGCACGGCCGAACGCCGGGCGGGCCTCGCAGCGCGCGAGGTAGGTCGCGAGCGCCGGGAATCCGGCGACGAGCCCCGTGTGCCTCGGGATCCGCAGCACCGTGGCCATCAGCAGGTCCCCGGCGGTGAACCGGCCCTCGAGGTACTCGCGGCCGTGGAGCGCCTTGGCGAGATCGGCCAGGCGCGCGGTCGCGCGCTCCAGCAGCACCGGGCGGCGTTCCACGGCCCACGCCTCGTCGGCATAGAAGAGGTCGAGCTCCGTCAGGGCCTGGACCCGCGGTTCGATCGAGTTCAGCGCGGCGAACATCCACGTGTGCGTGCGCGCGCGTCCGCGCGCATCGGCCGGCATCAGCGCGTCGGACCGCTCGGCGATCTGCAGCACGATCGCCCCCGATTCGAAGAGCTCGAGCTCGCCGTCGACGTATGCCGGCACCTGGCCGAACGGCTGCAGCGCACGGTACCCGGCGGATCGCTGCTCGTCGGGACCGATCAGCAGCTCTTCATACGGCAGCCCCGCTTCCTCTAACGCCCAACGCACCCGCAGGTCTCGAACGAGCCCTTGAGCGAACGGCGGCGCCCAGCGAAACGCGCTGACCCGGATCGTGTTCACGGCACCCTCCCATTTCCCCGGCGGAGTTCTTGTTTCCGACACCCGCGTCGGCGTCATCGAGTCCGCTGCACGAGATGATGCGCCGGACCGTGCCGCGCGTGACTCCGTAGCGCATACTTGCGCAAAACAAATTATGACGGCGCAAAGAGGGTTATTCCCATCACGTCATCGGGGAGGGTTGCGCGATGCTGACCGGCGCGTTCGAAGTGATCGACAAGCGCTTCAGGCGCTACGCGCCGGCCAACGTTCACCTGGAGAAGCTCGCCTCCGGGTGCCGCTGGGCCGAGGGTCCGGCGTATTTCGCGGCCGGGCGCTACCTGGTCTGGTCGGACATTCCGAACGACCGCATCATGCGCTGGGACGAGACCGACGGCAGCGTCTCGGTCTTCCGGGCGCCGTCGCTGAACACGAACGGGCACACGGTCGACCGGGAGGGGCGGCTCGTTTCCTGCGAGCACCGCGGGCGCTGCGTGTCCCGCACCGAGCACGACGGCAGCCGCACGGTTCTCGCGTCGCACCATGAGGGCCGACGCTTGAATTCGCCGAACGACGTGGTCGTCAAGTCCGACGGATCGGTCTGGTTCAGCGACCCCACCTACGGCATCGACGGCGACTACGAGGGCGACGCGGCGCCGTCGGAGATCGGTGCCAGCCGCGTCTATCGGATCGATCCGTCGAGCGGCGCCGTCACCGCGGTGGCGACCGATTTCGTCCAGCCCAATGGGCTGGCGTTCTCTCCGGACGAACGGCTGCTCTACATCGCCGACACCGGCGCGACCCACCGCGAAGGCGGCCCGAAGCACATCCGCCGGTTCTCGGTTTCGAGCGATGGAAGAACGCTTGGTGGCGGCGAGGTCTTTGCCGAATGCACCGTTGGCTTATTCGATGGCTTCCGGATCGATATCGATAGCAATATCTGGACGAGCGCCGGCGATGGCGTGCATTGCTACACGCCCGACGGGTCGCTGATCGGAAAAATCCTGGTGCCGGAGGTCGTCGCGAACGTCTGCTTCGGTGCTGCGAAGCGCAATCGCCTGTTCATCTGCGCGACGACCTCGCTCTACTCGGTCTACGTCAACACGCGGGGGACACAGCGGCCGGCGCGCTGACGCCTCGCGTTTGCGGTACCGCGGCGCGGCGAGGTCCGGCGTTGAAGCTGCAATAGAATCCGCTGCTCCGCGAGGGCCGGAACCGCGTCTCTGGTCAGAGGGGAGGCTCAATGTCCACCGTCCGTTGCACCATGGCGCAGGGCGTCGTCCGCTACCTGTGCAATCAGTTCACGGAAATCGACGGCAGCCGCGTCCCGCTGTTCCCGGGCGTGTTCGCCATCTTCGGGCACGGCAACGTGACCTGCCTCGGCGAGGCGCTGGAAGCCGTCCGGCACACGCTGCCGACCTGGCGCGGCCAGAACGAGCAGTCGATGGCGCTGGCGGCAATCGCCTACGCGAAGGCGCGAAAACGGCGCCAGATCATGGTCGCGACCTCCTCGATCGGTCCGGGAGCGGCGAACTTCGTGACCGCCGCGGCGGTCGCGCACACCAACCGCCTGCCCATCCTCTTCCTGTCCGGGGACGTCTTCGCCAATCGCCGCCCCGACCCCGTCCTGCAGCAGGTCGAGCAGTTCGACGACCCCACGATCACGGCCAACGACGCGTTCCGGGCCGTCGTGCGGTACTGGGACCGGATCACGCATCCGGAGCAGATCATCCCATCGCTGCCGCAAGCCGTTGCCCTGATGCTCGATCCGGCCGCGTGCGGGCCGGCGTTCATCGGCCTGTGCCAGGACGTGCAGGAGCTCGCCTTCGACTACCCGGCGGCGTTCTTCGAGCCGACGCTGCACCGCATCGCGCGGCCCCGGCCGGATCTGGAGCGCATCAATGAGGCTGCCGGCCTCATCAGGGTGTCCAAGCGGCCGCTGATCATCGCCGGCGGCGGCGTCAGGTACTCGGAGGCCGAGGATGCGCTGACGCGGCTGGCGCAGGCGCGAGGAGTCCCGATCGCCGAGACGGTCGCCGGCAAGGGGACGCTCACGCACGATCATCCGCTGAATGTCGGCCCGATCGGCGTCGTGGGCTCGTCGTCGGCCAACGCGCTCGCCGCCGAGGCGGACGTCGTCCTCGCGGTCGGGTCGCGCCTGGGCGACTTCTCGACAGGCTCGTGGACGGCTTTTTCGCACGACGCCAGGTTCGTGTCGCTCAACGCCGCGCGCTTCGACGCCGTCAAGCATCGCGCCACCCAGCTGGTCGGCGATGCCCGCGCCGGCATCGCCGACCTCGATTCCGCCCTCGGCGAATGGAAAGCGCCGGCCTCCTGGCTGCAGCACGGGCAGCAGGAATTCTCGAAGTGGAACGATCTGCTGGCGGCTTGCCGCAAGGCGAAGCCGGGCTCCGTGCCGACGTACGCGCAGGTGATCGGCGTCGTGAACGAGAGCGCCGGCGCCGACGACTACGTCGTCAGTGCCGCGGGCGGGCTTCCCGGCGAGCTCGCAAAGGGCTGGCGCATCAAATCGCCCGGCACCTTCGACTGCGAGTGGGGCTTCTCGTGCATGGGCTACGAGGTGTCCGGCGGATGGGGCGCGGCGATGGCGCTGCCCGGCCGCAACGTCTTCGTGATGACGGGCGACGGCTCCTACATGATGCTGAACTCCGACATCTACTCGTCCGTCCTCGCGGGGCACAAGATGATCGTGGTCGTGTGCGACAACGGTGGATTCGCGGTCATCAACCGCCTGCAGAACGGCAAGGGCGGCGCGTCCTTCAACAACCTGATCAAGGACTGCAAGGTCGCGAAGGCATTCGCGGTCGACTTCGTCAAGCACGCCGAATCGATGGGTGCGCTCGGACGCAAGGTGTCGGGGCTGGCGGAGCTGGCGCAGGCCCTGGAGTGGGCCAAGGGCACCGACCGCACGACGGTGATCAGCATCGAGACCGACGCGTTCGCCTGGACGCCGGGCGACGCATGGTGGGACGTCGGCGTTCCGCAGGCGAGCGAGCGCGGCGCGGTGCGCGAGGCCCGGGTCGAGCACGACAAGGGGCGCGCCCGGCAGCGCATCGGCGTCTGAAAGAAAGCTTCGCCGGCAACACGATCGAAGGGGAGCGAGGATGAAGCAGCTGGAAGGCAAGATCGCCATCGTGACCGGCGGAACCCAGGGCTTGGGGTCCGCGATCGCCAGGCTGTTCGGCCAGCGCGGCGCCGCGGGCATCGTCATCTGCGGACGGAACCGGGAGAAGGGCGAGGCGAACGCGAGATCCATCGCGCAGGAGACCGGCGCCCGGGTGATCTACGTCGCCGCGGATCTCGCGCGCGTCGAGGACTGCCGCGCGATCGTGGCGCGGGCGGACAGCACGTTCGGGCGCATCGATACCCTGGTCAATGCGGCGGCGATCACCGATCGCGGCACGCTGCTCGACACCAGCGTCGAGCTATTCGATCAGATCTTCGCGGTCAACGCGCGCGCCCCGTTCTTCCTGTCGCAGGACACCGTCAAGGTCATGCTGCGGGAGAAGATCGCGGGGACGATCGTCAACATCGGCTCGATGTCGTCGCTCGCGGGGCAGCCCTTCATCTCGGCGTACTGCTCGTCGAAGGGCGCGCTGGCCACCATGACGCGCAATTTCGCCTACTCGCTGCTGCTGAACCGGATCCGCGTGAACGGGTTGAACATCGGGTGGATGGCCTCGGACGGCGAGGACCGCATCATGCGGCAGTATCACGGCGCCCAGACGGGCTGGCAGCAGAAGGAAGGCGCCGCGCTTCCGAACGGGCGCCTCATCGTGCCGGAAGAAGTCGCCCGCGCCGTCGCGTTTCTCGCGAGCGACGAGTCGGGACTGATGACCGGATCGATGGTCGAGTACGACCAGTCGGTCTGGGGCGGGTACGACGCGTCGCCCAAGCCCGTTTCCGGGCTTGCGCTGTGAGCGCGCCCGATCGACCCCACTCGGTGCATGCATTGACGATGGGACGGCTTTCAAGGTACCGTCGGCGGCAGCCGCCCGTAGAAGGCGGCGCTGCCGTGCCACCTTCGCCCCGCTCGCTGCGCTGTTCGTCCCGAGACTAGACGAAGGTCTTCTCATGCTTCGCGTTGCGGTTCTGGGTGCAGGCCGGATCGGAAGGATTCACGCCGCGAACGTCGCCGCAGACCGGCGCGCCAAGCTGGTCGCGGTCGCCGATCCCCTGAAAGGAGCGGCTCAGGAGCTTGCGAGCCGTCTCTCCTGCGAAGCCGCGCTCGACGCCGTTTCCGTCATCGAGCGCAAGGACGTCGATGCGGTCGTCATCGGCACACCCACCGACACGCACGTCGACCTGCTGCTCCATGCGGTCAAGCACGGGAAAGCCGTCCTGTGCGAGAAGCCGATCGACCTGAACCTCGGCCGCGCCGACGCGGCCGTTGCCGAGATCGAACGCCTGCGCGGCCGCGTGATGCTCGCCTTCAACCGCCGTTTCGATCCCAGCGCCCAGGAGATCCGCCGGGCGATCGACGCCGGCGAAATCGGCGTCGTCCGCCAGGTGATCATCACCAGCCGTGACCCCGAGGTCCCGCCGCGGGAGTACTCGCGGCATTGCGGCGGGATCTTCCGCGACATGACGATCCACGATTTCGACATGGGCCGCTGGCTGCTCGGGGAGGAGCCGGTCGAGGTGATGGCGTCAGGCAGCAGGCTGGTCGACCCGAGCCTGGCCGAGTTCGACGACTTCGACACGATCATGGTCCTGATGCGGACGGCGTCGGGCCGCCAATGCCACATCAACAACTGCCGCGAGGCGGTCTATGGCTACGATCAGCGTCTGGAGGTGTTCGGCTCGGCGGGAATGCTGCTCAACGACAACCTGCGGCCGACGACCGTGAAGCGGTGGCGCAAGGACGAGACCGATGCGAGGCAGCCGCTGCTGAACTTCTTCCTCGAGCGCTACGCCGACGCCTACCGGATCGAGCTCGGCCGGTTCCTCGACGCGGTCGAGTCCGGGCAGCCCATGCCCGTGACGGCGTTCGACGGCAGGCAGGCGCTGAGACTGGCGGATTGCGCCCTGGAGTCCGCGCGCTTCGGCCGTGCGGTGAAGGTATGAGCTCGGACCGGGGAATCGCCGCGATGCGCGAAATTGGCGTGGGGATCATCGGCACGGGGTTCATGGGCAAGGCCCACGCGCTCGCGTACAAGGCCGTCGCCGGGATCTTTCCGGACATTCCCCACCCGGTGATGGAAGCGGTGTCCGACATCGATCGCCCCGCCGCCGAAGAGGCCGCGCGGAAGTTCGGCTTCAAGCGCGTGCATGCGGACTGGCGGTCGCTGATCGAGGACCCGGGCGTCGGGATCGTCTCGATCACCACGCCGAACGTCCTGCACCGCGAGATCGCGCTGGCGGCGGTCGCCGCCGGCAAGCACGTCCACTGCGAGAAGCCGATCGCGCCGAACGCGTCCGCCGCGAAGGACATGATGGACGCGGCCGAAGCTGCCGGCATCGTCACCCAGGTCGGATACAACTACATCAAGAACCCGATCCTCAAACTTGCCCGCGAGATGGTCCGCGCCGGCGAACTGGGCGGGATCACGGGGTTCCGGGGAATCCACGCCGAAGACTACATGGCGGACCCCGAAGTCCCGTACGGCTGGCGGGTCGATCCCAGCGGGGGCGCGGGGGCGATCGCCGATATCGGCAGCCATATCATCGGCATGGCGCGCTTCCTGGTCGGGCCGATCACCGAGGTCATGGCGGACCTGCAGACGGTGATCAAGACCCGCCCGGTGGCGCCGGGCTCGAAGGAGCGCCGCGAGATCCTGGTCGACGACGTCGCGCGCCTGAACGTCCGCTTTGCCGGCGGCTTCGGCGGCACGATCGAGGCCAACTGGGCCGCCACCGGCCGCAAGATGCAGCTCGGGTTCGAGCTCTACGGCGCCAAGGGCTCTCTCGGGTACACGCAGGAGCGGCTCAACGAGCTGCTCTTCTACAAGACCGGCGGAGACCCGCGACACGGCGGCTTCGTCCGGATCGAGGCGGGGCCGCGGCACCCGCCGTACGGATTCTTCTGTCCCGCGCCCGGCCATCAACTCGGGTTCAACGACCTGAAGATCATCGAGGTCGCGGAATTCCTTCGCGCGATCGCCGGCGGCGAGCCGTGCGGCCCCGACTTCCGGGAAGCGTGGGAAGTCCAGAAGGTCATCGACATCGCGATCGAGTCGTCGCGATCGCGCAGCTGGCGGCAGATCGCCTGAGCACACGAACCGGACCGATCGATGGCGCTGCTCGAGATGAAGGGCGTGTCCAAGCACTTCGGAGCGATCGAGGCGCTGGCCGGCATCGATTTTTCCCTCGACTCCGGCGAGATCGTCGGCGTGATGGGCGACAACGGCGCCGGAAAATCGACCCTGGTCAAGCTGATCGCGGGCAACTTTCCGCCGACCCACGGGCAGATCACGCTGGGGGGCAGCGCCGTGCACTTCCACAAGCCGGTGGAGGCGCGCGCCGCGGGCATCGAGGTCGTCTACCAGGACCTCGCGCTGTGCAACAACCTGACCGCCTCGGGCAACGTGTTCCTCGGCCGCGAGAAGATGCGGCGCCTGTGGCCGTTGTGGCTGCTCGACAACCGGGCGATGAACGAGCGCGCGCGCGAGCTGTTCGCCGAGCTCAAATCGGAGACGCGGCCGGCCGACCTGGTGCGCTCGATGTCGGGCGGCCAGCGCCAGGCGGTCGCGATCGCGCGCATCCACCTGTCGCGCGCGAAGGTGGTGCTGATGGACGAACCCACCGCGGCGATCAGCGTGCGCCAGGTTGCCGAGGTGCTCGATCTGCTGCGGCGGCTTCGCGACCAGGGGATCGCCGTCGTGCTGATCAGCCACCGGATGCCCGATGTGTTCGCGGTGGCCGACCGCATCGTCGTGCTCAGGCGCGGGCTCAAGGTCGCCGACAAGCCGATCGGGGCCAGTTCCCCGGAAGAAGTGACCGGCCTGATCACGGGTGCGATCGCCACGGCCTGAGACGCCGCGCCCGCAAACCGACAGGGAGCCAAAGTGCGGCAAGTCGCCAACGACAGCGCCATCCCGCAGTCCAACCACGGCCTCTGGGAGCGCCTCATCGGCGGGCAGGCGTTCTGGGTCACGATCGCGGTGATCCTGATCCCGGTCGCGATGACGCTCTTCGAGTCTTCGTTCAGCGCCGCGTTCTGGAAGGAGGAGAACTTCTTCAACGTGTCGCGCAACTTCGCGTTCATCGCGATCATGGCGCTCGGGCAGGTCGCCGTGATGGTCGCGGGCGGAATCGATCTCTCGGTCGGCTCGGTGCTCGCGGTGAGCGGGATCGTTCTCGGCTTGATGATGACCAACGACTACTCGTTCTGGATCAGCGCGGCCGCGGCGATCGCCACTGGGCTCGCCTGCGGCCTTGTCAACGGCGTCCTGATCGCCTACCTGCGGCTGTCGCCGTTCGTCGTCACCCTCGGCATGCTCAGCATCGGACGCAGCCTAGCGCTGGCGATCTCCAACAACCGCTTCCTCTACCAGTTCGGGCACGACCAGAAGCTGCTGATCGAGATGGGTGGGGGGCAGACGTTCGGCGTTGCCAATCCGGTGCTATTCCTGGTGGCGCTCACGCTGATCATGGGGTTCTGCCTGCGCTATACCCGTTGGGGCCGGCAGTTGTATGCCATCGGCGGCAACGAGGCGGCGGCGCGGCTCACCGGCGTGCCGGTGGACCGGCTGAAGCTATCGGCCTATGCGCTGTCCGGGTTCATGACCGCGATCTCCGCGATCCTCACGGTCGGCTGGCTCGGATCGGTGACCAACGGCATCGGGATCGGGTACGAGTTGCGGGTCATCGCCTCGACGGTGATCGGCGGCGTCAATCTGCTCGGCGGGGAGGGCGGCGCCTACGCCGCGTTCATCGGCGCCGCGCTGATCGAGGTCATCCGCAACAGCCTGCTGCTCGCGGGTGTCGATCCCTACTGGCAGGGGACCTTCGTCGGAATTTTCATCATCTTGGCGGTGCTGCTTGAGCGCCTTCGGGGCCGCAAGGTGGATTGAGCAGGAAAGGCGCGCGACACTTACAAGGAGAGCGTCATGAGGCGGTTACTAATGGCGGCAGCGGCGTTCGCGCTGGTGATGGGACCGGCGGTCGCCCAGCAGAAGTACAAGTTCGCCCTGGTCCCGAAGGCGATGAACAACCCGTTCTTCGATCTCGCGCGCGACGGCTGCATGCAGGCGCAACGCGACAGCAACGGCCGCATCAACTGCCTCTATATCGGTCCCGGCGAGCACACCGAGACCGAGCAGGTGCAGATCGTCCAGGATCTGATCAGCCGCGGCGTCTCGGGCATCGCGGTCTCGCCGTCGAACGCGCCGGCGATGGCGCGCGTGTTCCGCGCCGCGCGTGAGGCCGGCATCCCGACCATCACCTGGGATTCCGACCTGCTCCCG
>CAZEIW010000115.1:0-53853 GCA_964512305.1 uncultured Burkholderiaceae bacterium
ATCAGCGGCGCGTGGTCGCTGAAGCGGCGCCTCGTGTAGATCTCGGCTCGCTTCGCCTTGGCGGCGAGCCCCGGGGTCGCGATCTGATAGTCGATCCGCCATCCGACATTCTTCGCCCAGGCCTGGCCGCGGTTGCTCCACCAGGTGTACTGCTCCGGCCTGGCGTCGAGCCTGCGGAACACGTCGACCCAGCCCTGCTCGTCGAACAGGCGGGTCAACCAATCGCGCTCCTCGGGCAGGAACCCGGAGTTCTTGCGGTTGGCGCGCCAGTTCTTCAGGTCGATTTCGCGATGCGCGATGTTCACGTCGCCGCACAGCACGACCTCGCGGCCACCCGAGCGCAGCGCCTTCAGGTGGGGGTAGAAGGCGTGTAGGAAGCGGAATTTGGCCTGCTGGCGCTGCTCGGAGCTCGAACCCGAGGGGAAGTACACGGACACGACGGTCGCTCCCCCGAATTCCGCCTCGACGTAGCGCCCTTCTCGGTCGAATTCAGCATCGCCGAACCCGGTTTGCACGCGTCGCGGGCGCTTGCGAGCGTAGATCGCCGTGCCGCTGTAGCCCTTGGCCTCGGCGCAGTGGAAGTACGCGTGCAGCGGGCCGGGGCGTCGCAGCTGCTCGGGCAGGTCGGCTTCGTGCGCCTTGACTTCCTGCAGGCAGACGATGTCCGGGGCGCAGCGCTCCAGCCAGCCGATCAGCCCCTTGGATGAGGCCGATCGAAGGCCGTTGACGTTTAAACTGACGATCCGGAACATGGCTGCCCACGCGACTCCCGCAATCCCGCCGCCCGGCATCTGCCGCTCGGCGGGCGCTTCCACACCGAACCTCCCGAAATGAACTCGCTGCCGCGGCAATTCCTCGAGTTCGCGCTGAACGCCGGCGCGCTCGCTTTCGGCGAATTCACCACCAAGAGCGGCCGTCGCACCCCGTATTTCTTCGATGCCGGCCGCTTCGATCACGGCGCCGCGCTGGCGCGGCTCGCGGCATTCTATGCGCAGACCCTGGTTGCGGCGCGCGCCGACGGGCGAGTCCGCTTCGATATGCTGTTCGGGCCGGCCTACAAGGGCATCACGCTCGCGTCGGCGACCGCGGTCGCGCTCGCCGGTCACGGACTCGACGTGCCGTTTGCGTTCAACCGCAAGGAAGCCAAGGACCATGGCGAGGGCGGGCTGCTGGTTGGAGCGCCTCTGCGCGGCCGCGTGCTGATCGTCGACGACGTGATCACCGACGGCGCCGCCAAGCGCGAATCGGTCGGGCTGATCCGCTCGGCCGGCGCCGTCCCGGCCGGGGTTCTGATCATGCTCGACCGGATGGAGCGCACCGGCGCCGACGGCGCGCTCTCGGCCGACTCCGCCGTCCGGGCGTTCGAGCGGGCGACAGGCGTGCCGGTGATCGCGATCGCCAGCCTGGAGGACCTGCTGTCCTTCCTGCGCTCGGATTCCCCGCTGGCCGCGCCGGCCCAGCCGTACCTTGCCGCGGTCGAGGCGTACCGGACACGTTATGGCGCCAAATGACGCGCGCGGCGTCCTGTTCGCTTTGGCGCTGATGGCCGGCAGCGCGGCGCACGCCGACTACTACGTGTGCACGAATGCCAAGGGGGCCAAGGTGTACGGCGACAAGCCGCCGTCAACTTGCGTCGGCGACATCGAGGAGCACAACCCCGACGGCACGCTGAAGGCAACGATCCCTGCGCCCGAGACACCCGAGCAGCGCAGAAAGCGCGAGGAGGAGCAGCGGCGGCGCCGGGACGAGCAGGAACGAGCGTGCGCGCAGCGCGACCGCGAGAAGGCGCTCCTGGAGACCTATGCGAGCGAGTCCGAGATCGAGGCGGCGCGCAAGCGCGCTCTCGCCGGCAAGCAGAGCTCGATCGGCCGCGCCCAGGACAAGATCAAGGTGCTCGACAGGGAGAAGAAGAAGCTCGACGACGAGGCAGAGTTCTATGTCAAGCGCGAGATGCCCGACAAGCTGAAGCGGGCGTTCGAGAACAACGCGGTGCTGCGCGACCAGCAGGAACACGCGATCGCCGATGCGGAGCAGGAAAAGGCCCGCATCAACACGGCCTACGACGCCGACGTCAAGCTCTTCCGGTCCCTGCAGGCCAACGGGCCGACGCTGTGCGTGCGGACGGCGTCCGGCCTCACCTCGCCAGCTTCGCCCGCAGGATCTCGTTGACCTGCTGCGGGTTCGCCTTGCCGCGCGTCGCCTTCATCGCCTGCCCGACCAGCGAGTTGAAGGCCTTTTCCTTGCCGGCCCGGTACTCCGCCACCGGCCCCGGGTTGGCGGCGAGCACCTCGTCGATGATGCGCCCGATCGCGCCGGCGTCCGAGATCTGCTTCAGCCCGCGCTCTTCGATCACGGCGTCGACCGAGGCCGCCTCGCGCTTCCACACGACGGCGAAGACGTCCTTGGCGGTCTTCAGGTTGATCGTGCCGTCAGAAACGCGGCGGATCAGCGTCGCGAGCTCCGCGGGCGGGACCGGGCATTGCCCGATGTCGATGCCCTCCTCGTTGAGCGCCGCCGAGACCTCGCCCATGATCCAGTTGGCGGCAGCCTTGCCGTCTCCGGCCGCACCCGCGACCTGTTCGAAGTACTGCCCCAGCGGGCGCGAAGCGGTCAGCAGCGCGGCGTCGTGCGCCGCCAGCCCGTAGTCGCGCGCGAGCCTCTGGCGCATCGCTTCCGGAAGCTCGGGCAGCGACGCGCGGAGGCGCTCGATCCACTCGGAAGGGATCTGCAGCGGCAGCAGGTCGGGGTCCGGGAAGTAGCGATAGTCCATCGCGTCTTCCTTGGTCCGCATCGGGCGCGTCTGGTCCCGGTCCGGGTCGTACAGCCGCGTTTCCTGGACGACGTGGCCGCCATCCTCGATCAGCTCGGTCTGCCGCCGCACCTCGTGCTCGATCGCCTGCTGCAGGAAGCGGAAGCTGTTGAGGTTCTTGATCTCGACGCGCGTGCCGAGCTGCTGCGAGCCGGCAGGACGCACCGAGACGTTGGCGTCGCAGCGGAAGCTTCCCTCCTGCATGTTGCCGTCGCAGATTCCCAGCCACACGACCAGCGAGTGCAGGGCCCGCGCGTAGGCGATCGCCTCGAACGCCGAGCGCATGTCGGGCTCCGATACGATCTCGAGCAGCGGGGTCCCCGCGCGGTTCAGGTCGATGCCCGTCATGCCGCGGTAATCCTCGTGCAGCGATTTGCCGGCGTCCTCCTCGAGGTGGGCGCGCGTGAGCCGCACCGTCTTCGCGTAGGGCTCGCCCACCCGGGGGCTCACGACGAAGCCGACCGTGCCGCCCTGAACGACCGGGATCTCGTACTGGCTGATCTGGTAGCCCTTCGGCAGGTCCGGATAGAAGTAGTTCTTGCGCGCGAACACGGACGACGGCGCGATCGTCGCTCCCACCGCCAGCCCGAAGCGGATCGCGCACTCGACCGCGCTGCGATTCAACACGGGCAGCACGCCGGGGAGCGCGAGGTCGATCACGCTCGCCTGCGTGTTGGGAGCGGCGCCGAACGCGGTCGCGGCGCCGGAGAAGATCTTCGACGCCGTGGCGAGCTGGGCGTGCGTCTCCAGCCCGATCACCGTCTCCCAGCGCGCCGTCATGCAGCCCCCTGGCCGCTGGCGAGCGCGGACTGCTCCTCGATCAGACGCCGCCAGCCCGGCTCGTCGCTCGCGCGCAGCCGGTCGAGCGCCGGGCGCAGGTTCTCCGGCGTCGGCGCGTTGCGCGCCTTGACCGCCGCGATCCTGTCGGCGAGCTCGCGCAACTCGCGCAGCGCCTTCTCGATCGACTCGCGGTCCTGCTGCGGCAGGTCGAGCTTCCTGCTGCCCTCGGCCAGCGCCAGCACGAGGTCGGTGACGCGGCCGATCTGGCGCCCGTACGAGGCGACGCCGGACAGGACCGCCTTCTCGGCCTCGGAGTCGCCGGCCTGCGCCAGCAGCGAAGGATGGATGTCCTGGCTGACCGCGCCGCTCAGCGGCCAGTGGATCTGCGGCGTGAAGTTCCACCACCAGAGCATGAGTTTTCCTCGGTGCGGTTCAGTACCCGGCCGGCGTCCGCCGGTGCCAGTCGGTCGCCTGCTGGAAGCGGTGCGCCACGCCCAGCAGCTTCGCCTCCTCGAAATGGTTGGCCATCAGGTGCAACCCGACCGGGCGGCCCTGCGGGCCGAAGCCGCACGGGATGCTCATGCCCGGAATGCCTGCCAGGCTGCCCGGCACCGTGTAAAGATCCGCCAGGTACATCGCGACCGGGTCGGCGGCCTTCTCGCCGAAGCCGAACGCGACGCTGGTGGTGACCGGGCCGGCGATGACGTCGCACTGCCGGAAGGCGCGCTGAAACTCGTCGGCGATGATGCGCCGGACGCGCGAGGCCTTCAAGTAGTAGGCATCGTAGTAGCCGTGCGACAGTACGTAGGTGCCGACCAGGATGCGGCGCTTGGGCTCGGCGCCGAGTCCTTCTGCGCGCGACCTCTTGATCATGTCGATCAGGTCGCGGGGATTGCCGGCGCGGTGGCCGTAGCGCACGCCGTCGAAGCGCGACAGGTTGCTCGAGGCTTCGGCCGGGGCGATCACGTAGTAGACCGCGATGCCGAGCTCGGCGTTGGGCAGGCTGATTTCCACCAGGCGCGCGCCGAGCTTCTCGTACTCGGCCAGCGCCGCGCGCACCGCGGCCTCGACGTCCGGTTGGATGCCGGCGGCGAAGAACTCCTTCGGCATCCCGATCTTCAGTCCGCGCAGGTCGACGCCGAGTTCGCGCGTGTAGTCCTCGCGCGGGCGGTCCACGCTGGTCGAGTCCCTGGGATCGAACCCCAGCATCTCGTTGAACACCAGCGCGCAGTCCTCGGCGCTTGCGGTCAGCAGACCGGCCGTGTCGAGGCTGGAGGCGAACGCGATCATTCCCCAGCGCGACGGCCTGCCGTAGGTCGGCTTGGTGCCGGTGACGCCGGAGAACGCGGCCGGCTCCCGGATCGACCCGCCGGTATCGGTCGCGCTTGCAACCGGCGCCAGGCGCGCGGCGACGGCGGCGGCCGACCCCCCGGACGATCCGCCCGGCACGGCCGTCCTGTCCCACGGGTTGAGCACGTTGCCGAAGGCGCTGTTCTCGTTGCTCGAGCCCATCGCGAACTCGTCGCAATTGAGCTTGCCGAGGCAGACCATGCCGGCACGCGCCAGGTTGTCGACCACGGCCGCGTCGAACGGGCTCATGTAGCCCTCGAGCATGCGGCTCGACGCAGTCGTGGCCCAGTCGCGCGTGACGAAGATGTCCTTGTGCGCGATCGGCATGCCGAGCAGCACGCCCCGCTCGCCGCGCGCCCGCCGCGCGTCGGCCGCCCGCGCCTGCGCGAGCGTGACCTCCGGGCGCACGTCGAGGAACGCGTTGAGGTCGCGGTGGCGCTCGATCCGTTCCAGGAAGTGCTGTGCCAGCTCGACGGCGGAGACCTCGCGCCGTTCGAGCATCCGGCCGAGCCCGGCCACCGTCGCGGAGGCGAGCCCGGTCATTCGATCACGCGCGGCACCAGGAACAGGCCATCGGCATGGGCCGGGGCGTTGCGCATCACGGCTTCACGGTCAGTCGTTTCGGTGACGGCGTCATCGCGCAGGCGCTGCGCGCCGTCGAGCGGGTGCGACATCGGCGCGACACCCTCGGTGTCGACGCGGGCGATGCGCTCGATCATGGCGAAGATGTCGTTGAGCTGCGCCGCGGTCGCGCGCGCCTGCTCGTCGTCGATCTCGATGCGCGCCAGGTGCGCGATGCGGTGGACGTCGGCCAGCGTCAGGGACATTGGTCTGGTTTACCGGGTCGGGTTTGCTGCGTCGGGTGTACTGCGCGGCCGGCCGCCGGGATCGCGTCGCGGTCGGCTGCGGGTCGGCCCTGAATGCGGGCGCGGGCCCGCGCCCGCCTCAATAGTCTATTATGGCGCACCCGCACCAGACGACAGGGCAACGGCGCCCGCGCGAGGCGCCACGCCGCCCGGCGTCCACAACCCCCAACGCTACGGCTTCCGATGTTCGGCTTCCTGCGCAGCTATTTCTCGAGCGATCTTGCAATCGACCTGGGCACCGCCAACACGCTGATCTACGTGCGTGGGAAAGGCATCGTGCTCAACGAGCCTTCGGTGGTCGCGATCGCCCGCGAGGGCGGCCCGCACGCCAAGGAGGTCGTGCGGGCGGTCGGCCTCGAGGCGAAGCAGATGCTCGGGCGCGTACCCGGCAACATCGAGGCGATCCGGCCGATGAAGGACGGGGTGATCGCCAATTTCACGGTCACCGAGCAGATGCTCAAGCACTTCATCAAGGCCGTGCATCCGTCGAGCCTGCTCGCCCCGAATCCGCGCATCATCATCTGCGTGCCGTGCGGCTCGACGCAGGTCGAGCGGCGCGCGATCAAGGAATCGGCCGAGGCCGCCGGGGCGAGCCAGGTGTTCCTGATCGAAGAGCCGATGGCGGCGGCGCTCGGAGCGGGGCTTCCGGTCTCGGAGGCGTCGGGCTCGATGGTGGTCGACATCGGCGGGGGCACGACCGAGGTCGGCGTGATCTCGCTCGGCGGCATGGTGTACAAGGGCTCCGTGCGCGTCGGCGGCGACAAGTTCGACGAGGCCATCATCAACTACATACGCCGCAACTACGGCATGCTGGTTGGCGAGCCGACCTCCGAGGCGATCAAGAAGGAGATCGGCTCCGCCTTCCCGGGCTCCGAGGTGCGCGAGATGGAAGTCAAGGGCCGCAACCTCTCCGAGGGCATCCCGCGCAGCTTCACGATCTCGAGCAACGAGATCCTCGAGGCGCTGACCGATCCGCTGAACCAGATCGTTTCGGCCGTCAAGATCGCGCTCGAACAGACGCCCCCCGAGCTCGGCGCCGACATCGCCGAGCGCGGCATGATGCTCACCGGCGGCGGCGCGCTGCTGCGCGACCTGGACCGGCTGCTGATGGAGGAGACCGGGTTACCGGTGATCGTCGCCGAGGACCCGCTGACCTGCGTCGTTCGCGGCTGCGGCATCGCGCTCGAGCGGATGGACAAGCTCGGGTCGGTGTTCGCGACTGGATAAAGCGGACCCGTTCGGGCGCTGACGCCAAGGCTGCGCCGCCGACCGGCCGCGTCCCAGCTCGATGGAATACGGACCGCCGCCGCTGTTCAACCAGGGCGTTCCGGCACGCGCCCGGCTCGCGTTCTTCTCGTTTCTCGCGGTCGCGCTGATCGTGATCGATGCGCGCGTCAACGCGCTCGACGCGATACGCACCGGCGTCGAGGTCATGCTCTACCCGCTGCAGCGCGCGCTGCTGTGGCCGCGCGACGCGCTCGAGCAGGTGGGCGGCTATTTCACCAGCGTCGGCAGCCTGACGCGCGAGAACGAGCAGCTGCGGCGCGCCGACGTCGAGCGCGCGACACTGCTGCAGCAGGCCGAGCAGCTGCGTGCCGAGAACGAGCGGCTGCGCAAAATGGCGGGCGTGCGCGAGCGCGCGGGCACCGGCGGACACGTCGTGCAGGCCCTGTACGAATCACGCGACCCGTTTTCGCGCAAGCTGGTGGTGGACCGCGG
This sequence comes from uncultured Burkholderiaceae bacterium, assembly GCA_964512305.1. Classification (GTDB taxonomy): domain Bacteria; phylum Pseudomonadota; class Gammaproteobacteria; order Burkholderiales; family Burkholderiaceae_F; genus CAZEIW01. Next base: position 7,525 of record CAZEIW010000115.1, read on the forward strand.
CGCGACCGACGGCGTGCGCGCGGGCAGCCCGGTCGTCGACGACCTGGGCCTCATCGGCCAGGTCACGCGCGTGTTCCCGGTGACCGCGGAAGTCACGCTGCTGACCGACCGCGAGCAGTCGGTGCCGGTGCAGGTGGTGCGCAACGGCCTGCGCGCGGTCGCCTTCGGCGGCGCGGAACCCGCAACGCTCGAATTGCGCTTTCTGCCGGCCAATGCCGACGTCGGCAACGGCGATCTGGTGGTCACGTCGGGCCTGGACGGCATCTATCCGCCCGGCCTGCCGGTGGGGAGGGTGGCGCGGGTCGAGCGCGACGTCAAGGACCAGTTCGCGCGGATCGTGATGGATCCGGTCGCGGGGGTCGGGGCCAACCGCCTGCTGGTCGTTCTCTCGGTGGACTCGAGCGCGCTGCCGCCGCCGCCGCGGGAGGAGTCGCGCGGCGATGCGCGCGCCAGCGCGCGCAAGGGGGCTCGCAAGTGAGGCCCTCCTGGCTGCAGCGCCTGGCGCCGCCGTGGCGCAACGGCGGCCGCGACCCGGCGCCGGCGGAGGCGCTCGGTGCCGCGATCCGCGGCCAGCGACCGCAGCAGGTGCTGCGGCCCGTGCGGCCGCTGTTCATCTGGCTGACGCTGGTCGGCGCCTTCCTGCTCGATCTGCTGCCCTGGGGGCGGGTCCCGCTCGTGCCGGACTTCCTCGCCCTGGCGCTCGTGTTCTGGAACGTGCACCAGCCGCGGCGGGTCGGCATGGCGGCATCGTTCGTGTTCGGGCTGCTGATCGACGTGCACAATGCCGCGCTGTTCGGCGAACACGCGCTCGCCTACACGCTGCTTTCCTACGGCGCCATCACGCTGCACCGGCGCATCCTGTGGTTCCCGGTGGTGAGCCAGAGCCTGTACGTCCTGCCGCTGCTGCTCGTGTCCCAGTTCGCCTCGGCGGCGGTGCGCCTGTGGGTCGGCGGCTCCTCGCCCGGCTGGTGGCTGTACTTCCTGTCGAGCGGGGTCGGGGCGCTGCTGTGGCCGGTCGCGACCTGGCTGCTCCTCGCGCCGCAGCGCCGGTCCATCAGCCGCGACGATACGCGGCCCATCTAGCGGCGCCGCAGAGCGTCTGAGGGCAGCCATGTGCGGCCGCTACGACCTGTCCGAGAACCCCGCCGCGATCCAGGCCCGGTTCCGCGTGCCCGCGGTCCCCGAGTTCGCGCCCAGCCGCGACCGCCGCCCGACCGAGCGCGCCCCCATCGTCCGTCGCGCGCGCGACGCGACCGCGGTCGAATGCGTGCTGGCCCGCTGGGGTCTGGTCCCCTTCTGGGCCGGCGACATCAAGATGGGCGCCCGCCTGATCAACGCGCGCGCGGAGAGCGTCGCGACCCAGCCCGCTTTCCGCGACGCGTTCCGCGCCCGCCGCTGCCTGGTGCCGGTCAACGCGTTCTACGAGTGGAGCGGGCCTGCCGGGCACCGGGTGAAATGGCGCGTCGCGCTCGACGACGCGCCCCTGTTCGCGCTCGCCGGCCTGTGGGAGCGGTGGAGGGATCCCCGCAGCGGCGAGCGCCTGGAAACCTACACGATCATCACCACCGACGCCAACGAGGCGATCGCCCCGCTGCACGACCGGATGCCGGTCATCCTGCGGCCGCAGGACGAGCAGGCCTGGCTCGATCCCGGCGTGGACGCCACGGCGATCCTGCGCCCGTTCGACCCGGGATCGATGAGGATCGAGCCGAGCTAAACTGCGTCACCGACCGCTCCGCCGCAACTTCGAGGTCGCCATGACCGACCTGTCCGAAGCCAGGAAGCTCGCCGACTACCGTCCCCGCCATCGCGTGCGCATCGTCACGGCGGCGTCGCTCTTCGACGGCCACGATGCGGCGATCAACGTGATGCGGCGCATCCTGCAGGCGATGGGCGCCGAGGTGATCCACCTGGGGCACAACCGCTCGGTCGAGGAGATCGTCACCGCCGCGCTGTACGAGGACGCGCACGCGATCGCGGTCAGCTCCTACCAGGGCGGCCATCTCGAGTTTTTCAAGTACATGCTCGACCTGCTGCGCAGCCGCGGCGGCGGAGACATCCAGGTGTTCGGCGGCGGCGGCGGCGTGATCGTGCCGTCCGAGATCGAGGAGCTGCAGCGCTACGGCGTCGCGCGCATCTACTCGCCCGAGGACGGCCAGCGCATGGGGCTGCAGGGGATGATCGGCGAGATGCTGATGAAGTGCGACGCCGATCTCGCGCCGCGCGCTCCCGGGACGATCGACGCGCTGCGGGATGCGGATCTCGCGCGGCGGTGGCGCGCGCTGGCGCAGGTGATCACGGCGCTCGAGGCCGGCAGCGCGAGCGCCGGCCTGCGCGACGAGATCCTTCGCGCGGCCGGTCAGTCGAAGGTGCCGACGCTCGGCATCACCGGTACCGGGGGCGCGGGCAAGAGCTCGCTCACCGACGAGCTGCTGCGGCGCCTGCGGCTGGACTTCGACGATTCGCTCACGGCCGCGGTGATCTCGATCGACCCCTCGCGCCGCCGCAGCGGCGGCGCCCTGCTGGGCGACCGGATCCGGATGAACGCGATCCATCCCTGGTCAAATGGGCCCCGCGTGTACATGCGTTCGGCCGCGACCCGCGACACGGGATCGGAATTGAGCCGCGCGCTGCCGGAGACGATCGCGGCCTGCAAGGCGGCCGGTTTCGACCTCGTCGTGGTCGAGACCTCGGGCATCGGACAGGGCAACGCGGCGATCGTGCCGCATGTGGACCTGTCGCTCTACGTGATGACGCCGGAATACGGGGCCGCGAGCCAGCTCGAGAAGATCGACATGCTGGACTTCGCCGATTTCGTCGCGATCAACAAGTTCGACCGCAAGGGCGCGGCCGATGCGCTGCGCGACGTTTCCAAGCAGGTGCAGCGCAATCGGGGAGACTTCACGCGCAAGCCCGGGCAGATGCCGGTCTTCGGCACCGTTGCGGCGCGCTTCAACGACGACGGCGTGACCGCGTTGTACCAGGCGCTGCTGCCGCGACTGGTCGGGCATGGGCTGCCCGCGAAGGACTCGAAGCTGCCGCGGGTCGAGACCCGGCACTCGACCGACCAGACCCCGATCGTCCCGCCGGATCGGACGCGCTATCTGGCCGAGATCGCGCACACGTTGCGCGCCTACAAGCGGCGCGCGCTCGATCAGGCGGGCATCGCGCGCGAACGCCAGCAGCTCGCCGCGGCGCAGCGGATGCTGACGGAAGCCGGCGACGCCCCGAGCGCCGGGCTCGCGGCCCTTTCGGCGACGCGCGATGCCGCGCTCGACGAGCGCAGCCGCAAGCTGCTGGCGATGTGGCCGGACATGCGCCGGGCCTACGGCGGCGACGAGTACGTCGTGAAGATCCGCGACCGAGAGGTCCGCACGCGCCTGACGCACACGACGCTGTCCGGCAGCCGGATCCGCAAGGTCGCGCTGCCGGGCTACGAGGACGACGGCGAGCTGCTGAAGTGGCTGCTGCTGGAAAACGTGCCCGGCTCGTTCCCGTACACCGCCGGCGTGTTCGCGTTCAAGCGCGAGAACGAGGACCCGACCCGGATGTTCGCCGGCGAGGGCGACCCGTTCAGGACCAACCGCCGCTTCAAGATGGTGTCCGAGGGCATGCCGGCCAAGCGGCTGTCGACCGCGTTCGACAGCGTCACGCTGTACGGCAACGATCCCGACACGCGCCCCGACATCTACGGCAAGGTCGGCAACTCCGGCGTCAGCATCGCGACGCTCGACGACATGCGGGTGCTGTATTCCGGCTTCGACCTGACCGCGCCGGAGACCTCCGTCAGCATGACGATCAACGGTCCGGCGCCGACGATCCTGGCGATGTTCCTGAACGCCGCGATCGACCAGAACCTGGAGAAATTCCGCACCGACAACGGGCGCGACCCCAGCGAGGACGAGGCGGCCAAGGTCCGGGCATGGGTGCTGGAGAACGTCCGCGGCACGGTGCAGGCGGACATCCTGAAGGAAGACCAGGGGCAGAACACCTGCATCTTCTCGACCGAGTTCTCGCTCAAGGTGATGGGCGACATCCAGGAGCACTTCGTCCACCACGGGGTGCGCAACTTCTACTCGGTCTCGATCAGCGGCTACCACATCGCCGAGGCGGGGGCGAACCCGATCTCGCAGCTCGCGTTCACGCTCGCCAACGGCTTCACGTATGTCGAGGCCTACCTGGCGCGCGGCATGCACATCGACGACTTCGCGCCCAACCTGAGCTTCTTCTTCAGCAACGGCATGGACCCGGAATACGCGGTGCTCGGACGGGTCGCGCGGCGCATCTGGGCGGTGGCGATGCGCGACCGCTACGGCGCCAACGAGCGCAGCCAGAAGCTCAAGTACCACTGCCAGACCTCGGGCCGCTCGCTGCACGCGCAGGAGATCGCGTTCAACGACATCCGCACCACGCTGCAGGCGCTGATCGCGACCTACGACCACGCCAACAGCCTGCACACCAACGCCTACGACGAGGCGATCACGACCCCGACCGAGGAGAGCGTGCGGCGCGCGATGGCGATCCAGCTGATCATCAACCGCGAATGGGGCCTGGCCCGGAACGAGAACCCGAACCAGGGCAGCTTCATCGTCGATGAGCTGACCGAGCTGGTCGAGGACGCGGTGCTCAAGGAGTTCGAGGCGATCAGCGAGCGCGGCGGCGTGCTGGGGGCGATGGAGCTCGGCTACCAGCGCGGCAAGATCCAGGAGGAGTCGCTGCACTACGAGCATCTGAAGCATACCGGCGAATACCCGATCGTCGGCGTCAACACGTTCCGCAATCCTCATGGCGACGCGATTCCGGCGAAGCTCGAACTGGCCCGCTCGACCGAGGAGGAAAAGCAGTCGCAGCTGGCCCGCCTGCGCGATTTCCACGCGCGTCACGCGCGCGAAAGCGGGCCCATGCTGGCGCGGCTCAAGGATGCCGCGATCCACAACGAGAACGTCTTCGCCGTGCTGATGGATGCGGTGCGCTGCTGTTCGCTCGGGCAGATCACGAACGCGCTGTTCGAGGTCGGCGGGCAGTACCGGCGCAACATGTGAGGCGTGCCGCCCGGACACGCCTCGAAAGACGTGGGCCTTTCTAGACGACGCTCATCTGTCCGCGCAGGTCGCTCGCGAAGAGTTTCTTCGGGATCAGCGCATGCACGCCGCGCACGATGTCGACGACCTGGGTCACGCGGAAGCTCACGGCGATGCTGCACAGTGCATAGGCATCCGCCGCGGTCAGGCCGGCGCGTTCGACCAGGAACCCGATCGCGTTGCGCGCGGCGAGGACCATCGCCTTGCCCAGGTCCCGGTCGAGGCCGATCGCGATCCAGTCCGTGTCCGTCTCCGCCATCGGCCAGCCGAGCTTCTTCTGCTTGTGCAGCACGACCTGGATCCGGACCTCGCGCATCCGGGTCTCGAGCGCGGTGAGGTTGATTTCGCCGTCCCCCTGAACCGCGTGCGAGTCGCCGGTGTAGATCAGCGCGCCGGGCTTCCAGACCGGAATGAACAGCCTGGATCCCTCGGTCAGTTCACGCAGGTCGAGATTCCCGGCATGAGGCCCGGGAGGGACGGAACTCGTCACGCCCGGGGATAGCGGCGGGAAGAAGCCGTCCGGCGGCGCCAGGCCGAGCGTTCCCTGGAATGGCTGCAGCGGGACGCTGATCTTCGGCAGGAACTCGGCCGTCATCTCGTTCAGGTTCAGTTTCAGATACTTCACCTGGCCTTGCGGAAAATCGTCGGGCAGCAATCCGGTGCCCAAAGCCCCCGGGTTGTGGAATACGGCGCCCCAGGTGAACGGCTTCAGGGACTTGTAGCGGATTTCCAAGACATCCCCGGGCTCGGCACCCCGCACCGCGACCGGACCGATGATCGAGTGCGGCCCCCGACCGGGATGGCTCGTGCGAAGCTGCGCCAGGGTGTCGATCGGGACGCCAGGCTGCAGCTGATTGAAGAAGTGCGACCACGTGTCCGGATAGACGATGGTGTCGTTGGACTCTATCTCGAGGATCGGGGGCAAGGTCGCGTCGAAGACGCCCCAGCTCACGGTCTTGTCGCTCGACTCGACGACGTGCACGACGCCGTGGTCGTCCTTGGCGCGCGCTCCGTTGCCCGGGTCGACGGGATCTTTGTCCTCCTTCGCCGAGACGAGCGCGCCGAACCACGGCTGCACCGCGAGGACGCTCAGGAAACCGCTGGCCCGCAGCAGTTGGCGACGCAGGCGCCCGCGAGTCGAAACGTATCGATCGAGCGTCTCCGGCTCGAGCTCGTCCATGTGCGACAGACGATCCGCGGCTCGCCGGGTGAAGATCCCCTCGGCGAGGTCCTGACGGAGCACTCCCGTGCCTTTTTCGTCCCCGCAGCCGAACAGGTTCCCGCATTCGTGGCGATGCGGAAGCGGTGGATGTTCCGACCTGCATGAATCCGACATTTGCGCTCTCCTTCGCCGGTGAACGGATGCAGGGAGTCGCGCTGGAGGATTCGAAGACGCCTTATTTCACCTCCAGCGCACCCGTCAGATCCCCCATCTTCTCGCGCCCGACCGCCAGAGGCTCCAGTTTGAACCGCCGCGTGATCAGCCGGTGGATGGACGTCGTGTCGTACGTCGTGTGGTCGACGTAGCCCTTGCGCACCCAGGGCGAGATCAGGATCGCGGGGATCCGCGTCCCCGGGCCCCAGCGGTCTCCCCAGCCCGGGCCGGAAGGCGGCGAAACGTGGTCCCAGAAGCCGCCGTTTTCGTCGTACGTGACGATGATCAGGGTCGAATCCCAGGCCGGGCTGCGTCGGATCCGGTCGACCAGCTGCGCGATATGGTGGTCGCCCGATTCGACGTCGGTGTATCCCGGATGCTCGTTCAGGTCGCCGGTGGGCTTGTAGAACACGACCTGCGGCAGCGAGTCGTGATCGATGTCGGCGAGCAGGTCCGACACGTCCTTCAGGTGCTGCTGGCGCATCGCCGTGCCGGGCGCGTAGCGGCTGAAGTAGTTGTACGCCTGGTGATGCGGCTGGAAGTTGACCGTGTTGGGCTTGTTCGAGTAGATCACGCCGCGCGACGATCCGCCCGGCTTGGCGCCATCCGCCAGCGCCTGGTTCCAGCCGCCTGAGTACCACGTCCAGCTGACTCCGCGGTCCGACAGGCGGTCGCCGAGCGTCGCGGCGTCCTGCGGCGGCAGCGGGTTCTTCGCGGCGTCGGCGAAGCGCGGATCGCCGCCGGCAGCGGGCGCTGCGCCGCTGGGCTGGAAGGGGGGCTGGATGGTGTTGACCGCGTAGCCGTCGGGCGTCAGCGAGCCGCTCAGTTCCCACTGCACCGGCCCGGTCAGGGCGCTCGCGGGGGACGTCGCCTTCCGCGCCAGCCTGCCTTCGGGGCCGAGCCTGCTCTTCAGGCCGTCGGGCGCGCCGGGGAACTTCGCGACGCAGGCGCAGGCGAGCCAGATGTGGTTCATGTACGAGCCGCCGAAAGTCCCCATGAAGAACCGGTCGGCGAGGGTGAACTCGCGCGCGAGCGACCACATCGGCAGCCGGCTGCCGTCGTAATGACCCATGGCGAGGCCGCCGGCGTCCGATAGCGCCGCGAACATGTCGTTGCGGCCGCCGTCGATCTGCTCGATGTTCTCGTAGTAGCGGTGCACCAGGTCGCGCGTCGGCGTCGAGAGCGGAAGATTGGCGGGCGGCCCGTCGATCCGGAACGGAGCGTTGGGCAGCGCATTGCCGAACGCGGGGTCGAACGACGGGCCGGCGCCGCTCCACACGGGCGGCAGCGTCGGCAGCGACTTGCCGTCGAAGTCGCGCTGGATCACGTTCACGGGCGCGGCCTGCGCAATGCCGTCGGCGCCCGGGAAGGTGCCGTACAGGTTGTCGAAACTGCGGTTCTCGCCGTAGATCACGACCACGTGCCGTATCTTCGCCAGCGTGGCGTCGATCGCGGCCTCGGACGCCGGTGCCGGCTGGGGGGCGGAAGCACACCCGCCGAGCGCGGCCAGCGCAAGCGGGGAGGCGACGCAAAGGTGCAGCAGCCGTGGGTGCAACTTGGACACGGGGGGCTCCGGTTACCGCGCAAAAGTGACGGCAGTCTACGCGTCGGTAGGTGACGTTCACGTGTCACACTCGCGAAGCCGGCCATTGGATGATGGCCGTGTCGAAGCCGATCGCTCCAATCCGGGAAGGCGCCCATGCAAGGTCCGCTGCACTCCGTGAATCGGGAACAGATTGCCGCCCGCGTCGGCTCCGAGGTCGGCGTCTCCGACTGGGTTCGCATCGACCAGCCGATGATCGATGCGTTCGCCGCGCTGACGGGCGACGGCTACTTCATCCACGTCGATCCGGCGCGGGCGGCGCTCACGCCTTTCGGAGGCACCGTCGCCCACGGCTTCCTGACGATGTCGCTGCTTTCGGCGATGGCCTACCAGGCGTGCCCGTCGATCGCCGGCATGCGCTACGCGGTCAACTACGGTTTCAACCGGCTTCGGTTCGTCGCGCCCGTGCCGGTCGGGGCGCGCGTGCGGGGGCGCTTCACGTTGTCGGCCTTCGAATCCCAACCCGGGGGACGCTGGCAGGCAACCTACCAGGTGTCGGTGGAGATCGAGGGCGGGGCCAAGCCCGCGCTGGTCGCGGAGTGGCTCACGCTCGCGTTCGAATAGGCGCTCAGGTCACCAGGCGCTCAGATCACGGCGCGATAGACTGCCTGCTCGAACGCCTCGCACAGCGGCAGCGAGCGGGCGTCGGCGAATGGCAGTGTCTGCGTCACGTAGACCCCGCCGAGACCCTGCGCCGGATCGATCCAGAAGTGCGCATTGGCGAGGCCGGCCCAGGCCAGGCTGCCGGCCGAGCGCCCGGTGGGCGCCGGCTCGCCGTTGATCAGGAAGCCCAGCCCGAAGGTCTTCGGCACCCCGGGCAGCATGTCGAGATCGTTCGACACCTCGGGCATCGCGGTCTTCAGCGGACGGACCTCGAGGTCGCCGATGTGGCTCCGCGTCATCGATTCGACCGTTTCGGGCCTGAGCACCTGGACGCCGCGATGACCGCGACCGCGGTTGAGCATCATGCGGATGAACTTCAGGTAGTCGTCCGGGGTCGAGTACAGCCCGCCGCCGCCCATGTCGAACTCGGGCTCCTGCGGCAGCTCGAGATCGGTCGGCGCCAGCGCGCCCTGGCCGTCGCGCTGGTGGATCTTCGCCAGGCGCGGCCGCATCGATGGCGTGATCGCGAACCCGGTGTCGTTCATCGCCAGCGGTTCGAGCACGTGCTCCTTCAGATAACCGCCCAACCGGCGCCGCGACGCGCGCTCCACGACCTTTCCCGCCCAGTCGACCCCGATGCCGTACTGCCAGGCCCGGCCGGGGTCGAACAGCAGCGGCGTTCGCAGGGCGGCGTTGCGGCAGCTGGAGATCGTCGGGACGTCCTTGACCTTCTGGTAGCGGACGATCTCCGGGCTCCAGAATTCGTAGCCGAAACCGGCCGTATGCGTGAGCAAGTGGCGCAGGGTGATCGGCTGGCAGGGCGGGCGCAGCGCGGGTCTGCCGGCAGCGTCGAAACCCTCGAGCACGCCGACATCGGCCAGCTCCGGCGCCCATTCGCTCGCCGGGCTGTCGAGCGCCAGTTTGCGCTGCTCGACCAGCTGCATCGCGGCGACGGTCGTGAGCGACTTGGTCATCGACCCGATCCAGACCACCGTGTCGACGGTCATCGGCGCGGCGCGGCCCAGCACGCGCACGCCGAAGGCGCCCTCGTAGATCGTGCTGCCGTGGTCGGTGACCATCGCCGCGACACCGGGCACCTCGCCGGACTCGGTCGCACGGCGCAGCAGCGAATCGGCCCTGTCCTTGAGCGACATGGCGCACCTCGCCCACTCGCCACCCGGGGCCCGCGCGCGGCATCGGCGAAAGGCTTTTGCGATAGAGCCAGCCCGTGCGCGCAGCGGACGCAGCTAGGCTACACCGGTCACATCGCGCGCCGGCGCCGCCGGAGTCTCGCGAAAGCGCGAGGCGCGATCCCGCTGAATCGCTTGGTGCGGCGCCGCAGCCGGTCGCATGCGTCGGCCGAATGCCCAAGCGCCCGGTCGCTGGCCGCCGGCCGCGGGCCGCCGCGCGAGTCGCGCGTGCGATCATAGGACGCGTGTCCGGTCGAGCCGCGCGGTTCACGGACTGCCTTGGCGCGGCGCGCCAAGGAATCCGCCCTCGGGGCGGCCCGGCGGGCCCACGGACTGGCGCTGGCATGACGAACACCCGGGCGGCAGACTTCCTGATCATCGGCGCCGGCATGGCCGGCGCGTCCTGCGGCTACTGGCTGTCCCGGCACGGCCGCGTGATCCTGCTCGAGCGCGAGGCGCAGCCTGGCTACCACACGACCGGCCGCTCCGCGGCGCTTTACACCGAGACCTACGGCAATGCCGCCATGCGCGCGCTCACAGTGGCGAGCCGCGCTTTCTATCTCGACCCGCCGGCTGGGTTCGCTTCGACGCCGCTGCTGGCGCCGCGCGGGACGCTGCTGGTGGCCCGCGCCGATCAACTGGCGGACCTGGAGCGGCTTTACGGCGAGTGCCGCGGGTTGGTCGGCAATCTCGCGCTCTGGAGCGGCGAGCAGGTCAGGGCGCGCGTCCCCGCGTTTCGCCCCGATCAGGTCGCCGCGGCGGTGTTCGAGCCCGACGCGAGGGACATCGACGTCCATGCGCTGCACCAGGGATTCCTGCGCGGCATTCGCGCGGCCGGCGGCGAAGTCGCCTGCAACGCCGAAGCGCTCGCGCTGACCCGTAGCGGAGGCTGGCAGGTCGAGTCCCGCGCCGGCGTCTTCCGGGCGCCGGTCGTCGTGAATGCGGCGGGGGCTTGGGCCGACGAGATCGGCCGCCTCGCGGGAGCGCGCCCGCTGGGCCTGACCCCGCTGCGCCGCACCGCCATCACGTTCGACGCGCCGCCCGGCGTGGACATCAGCGAATGGCCCGCGGTGATCGACGTCGACGAGCAGTGGTACTTCAAGCCCGATGCCGGCCGCCTGCTCGCATCGCCGGCCGACGAAACGCCGTCGCCGCCTTGCGACGCGCAGCCCGACGAGTACGACATCGCGCTGCTGGTCGAGCGCCTGACGCAGGCGACCACGCTGAAGGTTCCCAGGCTGGCCGCAAAATGGGCCGGGTTGCGATCGTTCGTCGCCGACCGCACGATCGCGCTCGGCTTTGACACGAACGTGGCCGGGTTCTTCTGGCTTGCCGGACAGGGCGGCTACGGGATCCAGACCGCGCCGGCAGCAGGCCGTGCCGCCGCCGCGCTCGCGCGCGGGATGGAACTGCCGGCCGATATCGGTGACCTCGGCGTCGATGCCGGGCAGCTGTCGCCGTCGCGCGCCGGGATCGGCGCTGGCTGAATCGGGATCAGGCGCTCAGCGCAGCGCGATCTGGTTGCCGCTGACGCGTACCTTGGAGCCGACCGCGAGCCCGGGCGGCGCCGGCTCGGTCACGGTCCGAAGCGAGCCGTCCTCCATGCGGACCTCGACGCGATAAAGGGTCTTGGCCTTCATCTGCTTCTCGACCTGGTTGCCGGCCAGCGCCCCGCCGACGATGCCGACCGCCGTCATGGCGTCCTTGCCGTTGCCTGCCCCGAACCGGTTGCCGACCACGCCGCCGAGCACGCCGCCGGCGACCACGCCCAGTCCGCTGCCTTCCCCAGCCTGCTTGACCGCACTGACCGCGACCACCTCGCCGCAGCCCGGACACGAGGCGGGCGCGGTCGCGGTCGCGGCGGTAGGCGCGGCAGCGGCGCGCGGCGGCGCCGGCATGCTCTCGCCCGGCGCGCTCCCGTGGGCCGCAGGCACGTCGGTGGCGCCCTGGGACTGCGCATTTCGGGGCGCGATGAACTGCACGGCGGCGATCAGGCACACGGCCGTCACCGCGATCGCGGCCATCGCCGCGAGGGGATGAATCGACCGTATCTTCTGCACCATGCCCTCGGGGGTTGCGTTAGGCGAAGTCATCGCGATTCCCATCCAATCGACACGACCAATGTTGCATTGAACGCGGCGGCAGCCCGCTCGCGAATCCCGCAAGCCGGCTAACACGTCCGACCGGGTGCATGGGTGCCCGTACGAATCCCCCGACGGGCGCTTCATGCTTTCGGCGTGGGCGGTAAAGTTCGTCCATGCCTTCGGCCTCGATCGAATTCGAGCAGGTCGCGAAGCGGTTCGAGCGGGACCGGGCCGCGGTCGAGGGCGTCACGCTGACGATCGGCGCAGGACAGTTCGTGTCGCTGGTCGGTCCGTCGGGATGCGGGAAGACGACGCTTCTGCGGTTGATCGCGGGTCTGGAGCGCCCCAGCGCAGGGCGCCTGCGCGTTCGCGCGGACGCGGACGGCGGCGATGGCGGCGCGACGCCGATGTCGTACGTGTTTCAGGAGCCGACGCTGTTGCCGTGGGCGAGCGTGTTCGACAACGCCTGGCTTCCGATGCGCATTCGCGGCGTTTCCCGGGGGCGCGCGCGCGCGAGCATCGAGGCGGCGCTGGCCGCGGTCGGGCTGACGGGGTTCGAGCGCGCTTACCCGGACCAGTTGTCGGGTGGCATGAAGATGCGGGTATCGATCGCTCGCGCGTGGATCACGCGGCCGCAGGTGCTCCTGCTCGACGAGCCGTTCGCGGCCCTGGACGAGCTGACGCGCCAGCGCCACGACGACGATCTGCTGTCGCTTTGGGCCGCGCGCCGGCCCACGACCATCTTCGTGACCCACAGCGTGTCGGAGGCGGTGTATCTGAGCGAGCGCGTGATCGTGCTCGGCGGCCGCCCCGGGCGGGTGCGCGCCGACCTGGCGGTCGACCTGCCGCGCCCGCGTCCGCGCGGCCTGCGCACGACGCCGGAATTCGCGCGCGCCTGCCGCGAAGTCGAGCAGGCGCTCGAAGCGGATCTTTCCGCCGGCGTGCCCCCGTCCGCCGTGTGGACCTCGGCATGACGGCGGCGCGCGACCCGGCCGCCGGTCCGGTCGAGCGGCGCGCGTTGCGCGCGCTGTTGCCTCTGGCGGTCAGCGTCGCGGCGCTTGCCCTGTGGGAAGCCGTGGTGCGCGTGAACTCGATCCCGCCCTACATTCTTCCGGCGCCGAGCGTCATCCTGCGCACGCTGTGGCAGAACCTGGATTCGCTGATGGTCTCGTGGCTGTTCACGATCAAGATCACGTTCGGCGCGCTGACGCTGGCGGCGCTGGGCGGCGTGCTGCTGGCCGCGGCGTTCGCGATGTCGCGGACGGTCGAGCTGGCGCTGTTTCCTTTCGCGATCGCGCTGCAGGTGACGCCGATCGTCGCGATCGCGCCGCTGATCCTCATCTATGTCGACAGCACCACCGCGGCGCTGCTGATCTGCGCCTGGATCGTCGCCTTCTTCCCGATCCTGTCCAATACGGTGGTCGGGCTGCGCTCCGCCGATCCCAACCTGCGCGACCTGTTCGCGCTGTACGGCGCCAGCCGCTGGCAGCGGCTGCGCTGGCTGCTGGTGCCGTCGGCGTTGCCGTATTTCATCGCCGGGTTGAAAATCTCGGGCGGACTTGCCCTGATCGGAGCGGTCGTCGCCGAGTTCGCCGCCGGGGCGGCCGGGCGCGAGACCGGCCTGGCGTCGCGGATCCTGGAAGCCAGCTTTCGGACCGAGATTCCGAAGATGTACGCCGCGCTGCTGCTGGTGGCCGCGACCGGGATCGCGATCTTCATCGTCTTCAGCGCCCTGTCGAGGGCATTGCTGGGCCATTGGCACGCCGCCGAGCGGCGGATCGACGGCTGACTTCGCGCGCCGCGGGTGCCGGCCGCAAACCAACAGGAGAAAGGTCCGATGCGATCGACCCTGCCGTTCCGGATCCTGCGCCGCGCGCTGCCGGCGCTCTCGATGGTCGCCGGCCTCGCGGCGGGCGCGCGCGCCGACACGCTCGAACCGGTGGTGTTCGCCACCAACTGGAAGGCGCAGGCGGCGCACGGCGGCTTCTACCAGGCGGTCGTCGACGGCACGTACGCCCGCTATGGTCTCGCCGTCACGATCCGCCAGGGCGGTCCGCAGGTCAACAACCGCCCGCTGCTGCCAGCCGGGAAGATCGATTTCCTGATGGCCGGCAACCTGCTGCACCTGTTCGACAACGTCAAAAATGGCGTGCCGACAGTGGCCGTGGCGGCGATGTTCCAGAAGGACCCGCAGGCGTTGCTGGCCCATCCCGGCATGGGCTACGAGGACTTCAACCGGATGAAGGACGCGCCGGTGGTGCTGATCGCGAAGGATGCGCAGTTCACGTGGTGGCAGTGGCTGAAGGTCGCCTACAAGTTCCGCGACGAGCAGCTCAAGCCGTACAACTACAACCTCGGCCCGTTCCTGGCCAACAAGCACGCCGTTCAGCAGGGCTACTCGGTCGCGGAGCCGATCTACGTCGAGCAGCAGGGGGGGTTCAAGCCGGTCGTGCACCTGCTTGCCGACCACGGCTACAGCACCTACTCGACCTTGATCGAGGCCCGCGCCGACACCGTTGCCCGCAAGCCGGACCTGGTCCGGCGCTTCGTCGATGCCTCGATCATCGGCTGGGTCAACTACCTCTACGGCGACCGTCGCGCCACCAACGCCGCCATGCTGCGTGACAACCCCGAGATGACCGAGGCCGAGCTGGAGGCGTCGGTGGCGCTGCTCAAGAGCCAGGGGATCGTCGACTCGGGCGAGGCCATCGCGGGCGGGATCGGCGCCATGAATGCGGCGCGGATCCGGGAGTTCTACGGAAAGGTGGCGGCGGCAGGGCTTTACCGGCCGGGCGAAGTCGACCTCGACAAGGTCGCCGTGTTCGATTTCGTCAACAAGGGAGTCGGGCTGGACGTCAAGCGCAAGCTGCTCGGCAACTAGCCGGCCGGCTTCACCGGCCCTTCGAAAGTCGGTCGCGGCACGTGCGATGCGCGATTTGCGCATCGCAACAACGTCGTGGCGGCGCGGCTTGGCCGCTCCGCGGCGAGCCTCGTCGACCCAACCGTAGACGTGCCGTCATGGCGCGTCTATAAACGCAACGGCGCTGCGCTTGGGCGCCGACCACGCGCTCGCTCTCGGCCGGCGTAGCCGATGGGGGGCCGCCAGGGGCCGGTGAGAGGAGAGCACTGATTTGACGCTGGATCTGCCGTCGACCGCGGACACGTTTCCGCGTCTGCTGCTGCACCACGAGCGGGTGCGTCCCGAGCGCGTTGCGTTGCGCGAAAAGGATCTGGGAATCTGGCAGAGCTGGACCTGGCACCGCGCCGCGCGCGAGGTTCGCCGGATGGCGGCCGGCCTGCACGAGGCCGGCTTGCGCCGCGGCAGCCACCTGGCGGTGATCGGCGAGAACCGGCCGCGGCTCTATTTCGCGATGCTCGCGGCGCAGTCGCTCGGCGCCATTCCGGTGCCCATGTACCAGGATGCGGTCGCGGGCGAGATGGTCTATGTGTTCGAGCAGGCCGAAATCGAGCTTGCCGTCGTCGAGGACCAGGAGCAGGTCGACAAGCTGCTCGAGGTGCGGCAGCACTTCCCCGGCCTGCGCCGCATCTTCTACGACGAAGCGCGCGGTCTGCGCCACTACGACCAGCCGGAACTCGCGTCCTGCGACGCACTGATCCGCTCGGGGCGGCTGCTGCTGCGGCGCAGCCCGAGGCTGGTCGACGAGGCGATCGCGCTCGGCAGCGCCGACGATCCCGCGGCGCTGTTCTACACGTCCGGCACGACCGGGCGCCCGAAGGGCGTGGTGCAGACGCACGCCGCCCTGATCGACCGCGCGCGCGCCTGCACCGAGATGGAAAGCCTGACCGATGCCGAGGACGTCCTCGCCTATCTGCCGCTGGCCTGGATCGGGCAGAACATCTTCTCCTACGCCCAGGCGCTGGTGACGGGCTACACGGTCAACTGCCCGGAGTCGCCGGCGACGGTGGCGAACGACATGCGCGAGATCGGCCCGACCTATTATTTCGCGCCGCCGCGCGTGTTCGAGGGCATGCTGACGCAGGTCATGATCCGGATGGAGGACGCGAGCGCGCTGAAGCGGCGCGTGTTCGCCCATTTCATGGAGATCGCGCGCCGGGTCGGCACGCGGCTGCTCGACGGCGAGGCGGTCGGCGCAGCCGACCGCCTGCGCTACGCGATCGGCGATCTGCTGGTGTACGGGCCGCTGCGCAACGTGCTCGGGCTGAGCCGGGTGCGCGTCGCCTACACCGCGGGCGAGGCGATCGGACCCGACCTGTTCACCTTCTACCGCTCGATCGGCGTCAACCTCAAGCAGCTCTACGGATCCACCGAGACGGCGGTGTTCGTCTGCATCCAGCCCGACGGCCAGGTCAAGCCCGACACGGTCGGGCCGCCGGTCAAGGGGGTCGAAATCCGCATCGCCGACGACGGCGAAGTCCTCGTGCGCGGCAAGGGGCTGCTGCTCGAGTACTACCGCAATCCGCAGGCGACGGCCGAAGTCAAGGACACGGAGGGCTGGTTCCACACCGGCGACGCCGGCTTCCTGGACGAGCACGGCCATCTGAAGATCATCGACCGCGCGGCGGACGTCGGCCGCCTCGCCGGCGGGTCGTTGTTCGCGCCCAAGTACATCGAGAACAAGCTGAAGTTCTTCCCGTACATCAAGGAGGCGGTGGCGTTCGGACACGGGCGCGACCAGGTGTGCGCGTTCGTCAACATCGATTTCGAGGCGGTGGGCAACTGGGCCGAGCGCCGGGGCCTGCCGTATGCCGGTTACGTCGATCTGGCCGGCAAGCCCGAAGTGCTCGACCTCGCGGCGGATTGCGTGGCCAAGGTCAATGCCGACCTGGCCGCCGACCCGCAGCTGGCCGATTCCCAGGTACGGCGCTTCCTGGTCCTGCACAAGGAGCTCGACCCGGACGACGACGAGCTCACGCGCACGCGCAAGGTGCGGCGGCGCTTCATCGCGGAGAAGTACCGCGTGCTGGTCGACGCGCTGTTCGAGGGGCGCACCGAGCAGCACGTCGAGACCCAGGTCAAGTTCGAGGACGGCCGCAGCGGGGTCGTCGCCGCGACGCTGCCGATCCGCGACGCGCAGACGTATGCGCCGTTCCGGGCGGCCGCGTGATGGCGCGTCCACGCCGCACCGGTCGCAGCCCCGCTTGCCGCGGCGACCCGCGCCGCCGCGGGACCGCGGCGTTTCACCGCGGATCCTCGCCGCGCAGCGGCACGCGGAGCCCGCGGTGAGCCGGTCCGGCGGGCGCCGCGTCGGCGACATCGTGCTCAAGGTCGACGACATCTCGCTTTCGTTCGGCGGCGTGCGCGCGCTGAGCGGCGTCTCGTTCGACGTGCGCGAGCACGAGGTGCGCGCGATCATCGGGCCCAACGGGGCCGGCAAGAGCTCGATGCTCAACGTGATCAACGGCGTCTACCAGCCGCAGGGCGGCGCGATCAGCCTGCGCGAGCGCCGCTTCGAGCGGATGAGCCCGCACCGGGCCGCGCAGATGGGCATCGCGCGCACGTTCCAGAACCTGGCCCTGTTCAAGGGCATGAGCGTGCTCGACAACATCATGGCCGGGCGCAACCTGAAGATGCGCAGCAACCTGCTGCTGCAGGCGCTGCGCGTCGGCGTTGCGGAGCGCGAGGAGATCGAGCACCGGCGCTTCGTCGAGGGCATCATCGACTTCCTCGAGATCCAGGCGCATCGCAGGACGCCGGTCGGTCAGCTCGCCTACGGCCTGCAGAAGCGGGTCGACCTCGGGCGCGCGCTCGCGATGGAGCCCTCGGTGCTGCTGCTCGACGAGCCGATGGCCGGCATGAACCTCGAGGAGAAGCAGGACATGTGCCGCTTCATCCTCGACGTCAACGACGAGTTCGGCACCACGATCGTCCTGATCGAGCACGACATGGGCGTGGTCATGGACATCTCCGACCGGGTCGTGGTTCTCGACTACGGGCGCAAGATCGGCGACGGCACGCCGGACGAGGTGCGCTCGAACCGCGACGTCATCGACGCCTACCTGGGCGTCGCGCACTGAGATGACGGGCGCCGCCCTGGCCCTGGGTCTGCGGCGCCACTGGGCGGTCGCCGCGCTCGCGGTCCTGCTGGCGGCCGGTCTGGCGGCGCCGCTCGCGACCGGCGCGACGGCGCCCGGGTTCTATCTGGAGGTGCTGCTCGGCGGACTGATGGCCGGGGTGCTGTACGCGCTGGTCGCGCTCGGCTTCGTGCTGATCTTCAAGGCTTCGGGCGTGTTCAATTTCGCCCAGGGCTCGATGGTGCTGTTCGCCGCGCTGTCGACCGCACGCATGGCGGAGGTCATGCCGTTGCCGGTGGCGGTGGCGGCCGCGCTGCTGATCATGGTGGCATTCGCCTGGCTGGTCGAGCGCCTCGTGCTGCGCCCGCTGGTCAATCAGGAGCCCGTCGCGCTCCTGATGGCCACCCTCGGCGTCACGTACTTCCTGGACGGATCCGGCCAGATCGCCTGGGGCAACGACATCTACAAGATCAACCTGGGCCTGCCCAAGGAGCCGGTGATTGTCGCGCAGCGGATCTTCGAGGGCGGCATCCTCGTCAGCCGCGAGGACCTGGCCGCCGCCTGCGTCGCCGCCGCCCTGGTGGCCGTGCTGGCCCTGTTCTTCCAGCGCACCGCCACCGGCCGCGCGTTGCGGGCCGTCGCCGACGACCATCAGGCGGCGCAGTCGATCGGCGTTCCGCTCAACCGCATCTGGGTCATCGTGTGGTCGGTCGCCGGGTTCGTCGCCCTGGTCGCCGGCCTGGTGTGGGGTTCGAAGCTCGGGGTCCAGTTCTCGCTGTCGCAGCTTGCGCTCAAGGCGCTGCCGGTGGTGATCCTGGGCGGCCTCACCTCGGTACCCGGTGCCATCATCGGCGGGCTGATCATCGGCGTGGGTGAGAAGATGGCCGAGATCTTCCTGTCCCCGGTCCTGGAAGCGGGGTTCGGCATGGCCGGGGGCGGCATCGAGGACTGGTTCGCCTACGTGCTGGCGCTGCTCTTCCTGCTGGTGCGGCCGGAGGGCCTGTTCGGCGAGCGGCACATCGATCGCGTCTGACGGGACCACGGATGGGGCGGCATCGACGGGAGTGAAGGGGACGCGGAGCGAAGATGCTTTATCGCGAAAACGGGCAGTTCAAGACCAGCTACCGGGCCGACCAGCAGCTGTTGCCGATCGCGCAGGACCGCTGGTTCATGCTCGGGCTGCTCGGGCTGGCCTACGTCGCGCTGCCGCTGGGCGCGAGCGATTACATGTTCCGGGCGCTGATCGTGCCCTTCCTGATCCTGTCGATCGCCGCGATCGGACTGAACATCCTGGTGGGGTACTGCGGCCAGATCTCGCTCGGCACCGCCGCGTTCATGGGTGTGGGCGCGTACGCGGCATACAACCTGGCCGTGCGCCTGCCGGGGCTCAACTTCCTGGTCGTGCTGGCGCTCGCGGGTCTCGCCGCCGCCATGGTCGGCCTGGCCTTCGGCGTGCCCAGCCTGCGGATCAAGGGACTGTACCTGGCGGTGGCGACGCTTGCGGCGCAGTTCTTCCTCGAGTGGATGTTCGCGCACGTCAAGTGGCTGACCAACGACTCGACGTCGGGGTCGGTATCGACGGCGACGATCCAGCTGTTCGGCATCGCGCTCGAGTCCCCGCGCCGCAAGTACCTCTTCGTGCTCACGGTGGCCTGCGTGCTGGCGCTGATGGCGAAGAACCTGGTCCGCTCGCACGCCGGCCGCGCGTGGATGGCCACGCGCGACATGGACGTCGCGGCCGAGGTGATCGGCATCCGGCCGCTGCACGCGAAGCTCTCGGCCTTCGCGGTCGGCTCGTTCTACGCCGGCATCGCCGGGGCGCTGTGGGGTTTCGTCCACCTCGGCGCCTGGGAACCGGGCGCGTTCGGCGTCGAGCTTTCGCTCAACCTGCTCTTCATGGTGATCATCGGCGGCATGGGATCGATACTGGGCAGCTTCTTCGGCGCGGCTTTCATCGTGATCCTCCCGCTGCTGCTCAACCAGGTGCCGCTGTGGATCGGCATCCCGATGTCGACCGCGTTGCAGTCGAACCTGGAGTCGATCATCTTCGGCGTGTTGATCGTATTGTTCCTGATCGCCGAGCCGCACGGGCTGGCCCGCCTGTGGGCGATCGGCAAGCAGAAGCTGCGCCTGTGGCCGTTTCCGCACTGAAGCAGCCGGCATTCGTTCCAGCATCACTCAAGGAGGGTTCGATGAAACAGAACACGGTCGCAAACGCAGTCCTGCTGGCGGCAGCCGTCGCCGCCGGCGTCGCGCTTTCGGTGCCGCCGCCCGCCGCGGCGCAGGACAAGGAGCAGTTCATCCCGCTGCTCGTCTACCGCACCGGGCCTTACGCTCCCAACGGCACGCCGTTTGCCGACGGCAAGCAGGACTACCTGAAGCTGATCAACGCCCGCGACGGCGGGATCAACGGGGTCAAGCTGACCTACGAGGAGTGCGAAACCGGCTACGCGACCGACCGCGGCGTCGAGTGCTACGAGCGCCTGAAGGCGAAGGGGCCGACCGGGGCGACCGCGTTCGAGCCGCTGTCCACCGGCATCACGTACGCGCTGACCGAGCGCGCGCCGGCCGACAAGATCCCGCTGATCACGCTGGGCTATGGACGAGCCGATTCGCAGGACGGTGCCGTGTTCAAGTGGAACTTCCCGCTGATGGGCACCTACTGGACCGGAGCCGACGTGCTGATCCAGCACATCGCCAAGCTCGAGGGCGGCCTCGACAAGCTCAAGGGCAAGAAGATCGCGCTCGTGTACCACGACTCGCCCTACGGCAAGGAGCCCATTCCGCTGCTGGAGGAGCGCGCGAAGATCAACGGCTTCGAGCTGATCAAGATCCCGGTCACCCCGCCGGGTGTCGAGCAGAAGTCGGTCTGGCTGCAGGTACGGCAGCAACGTCCGGACTATGTGCTGCTGTGGGGCTGGGGCGTGATGAACTCGACCGCGCTCAAGGAGGCCGAGGCGACCGGCTACCCCCGCGACCACATGTACGGGGTCTGGTGGTCCGGCGCCGAGCCCGACACCAAGGACGTCGGCGAGGGCGCCAAGGGCTATCACGCGCTGGCGCTGCAGCACAGCGCGGGACTGGCGAAGGTGCACGAGGACATCTTCAAGTACGTCTACGACAAGGAAAACGGGACCGGGCCGCGCACCGAGGTGGGCAGCGTGCTCTACACGCGCGGCGTCTTGAGCTCGATGCTGGTGGTCGAGGCCATCCGGCGCGCGCAGGAGCATTTCGGCAAGGGCAAGGCGATGACCGGCGAGCAGGTCCGCTGGGGTCTCGAGAACCTCGATCTCGATCAGAAGAAGCTCGACGCGTTGGGCTTCGCCGGCGTGCTGCGCCCGATCGCCACCTCGTGTTCCGACCACCTGGGCGCGCGGTGGGCGCGCATCGAGACCTGGGACGGCGCGAAGTGGGCGATCAGCTCGGACTGGTACACGGCCGATGAGAAGATCATCGAGCCGATGGCCAGGCACTCCGCGGAGGCGTATGCGGCCGAGAAGAAGCTGACGCCTCAGGACTGCAAGAGCTGAGTCCGCGGCCGGCAGCCTTTTCGGCGCTCTCCATGCAGGCCCGCCTCGAACCCGCGCGCGCCGAACCGGCGCCGCGAGCGCTGCTCGCGGTGAGCGGGATCGAGGTCATCTACAACCGGGTGATCCTCGTGTTGAAGGGCGTGTCGCTGGAGGTGCCGGAAGGCGGCATCGTCGCCCTGCTCGGCGCCAACGGCGCCGGCAAGACGACGACCCTGCGGGCGGTGTCGAACCTGCTGCGCGCCGAGCGCGGCGAGGTCACGAAGGGCGGCATCGAGTTCCGGGGCGAGCGCGTCGAGCGCCTGAGCGCGTACGAGCTGGTGCGGCGCGGCGTGATCCAGGTGATGGAAGGCCGGCGCTGCTTCGCGCACCTCACGGTCGAGGAGAACCTGCTCGCCGGCGCGTACGCGCGTCGGCCGCGGCGCGCGCAGCTGCTGGCCGATCTGGAGCGCGTGTACGAGTACTTTCCACGGCTGAAGGCCCGGCGCGACAGCCAGGCCGGCTATACCTCGGGCGGCGAGCAGCAGATGACGGCGATCGGCCGGGCGCTGATGGCGCGCCCGACGATGATCCTGCTCGACGAGCCGTCGATGGGGCTGGCGCCGCAGGTCGTGGAGGAGATCTTCGCCATCGTCGCCTCGTTGAACGGCCGCGAGAAGGTCTCGTTCCTGCTCGCCGAGCAGAACACGCGCATCGCGCTGCGCCATGCGCAGTACGGCTACATCCTGGAAAGCGGGCGCGTGGTGCTCGACGGGCCGGCACAGGAGCTCGCGGCCAACGAGGACGTCAAGGAGTTCTACCTCGGGCTTTCGCAACAGGGGCGGCGCAGCTTCCGCGAGACGAAGTTCTACCGGCGCCGCAAACGGTGGCTTGCATGAGCGCGGAACACTTCGATGCCCTGGAAACGCGCGACCCCGGCGAACGCGAGCGCGACCTTGCCGGGCGCCTGCCGGCGCTGCTGCAGGCGGCGCTGCGGGCGCCGGGCTGGCGGCGCCATCTGGGCGCGGTCGACGCGCGCGCGATCGACTCGCGCGCCGCGCTCGCGCGGCTGCCGGTGCTGCGCAAGTCCGAGCTGATCGGCCTGCAGCGGAGCGACCCGCCGCTGGCCGGTTTCGATCCCGCCCCGCCGTCCGCCTGCGGCCGGATGTTCGCGTCGCCCGGCCCGATCTACGAGTCCGAGACCCGCAACGAGGACGCGTGGCGCGCCGCGCGGGCGCTGTTCGCGGCCGGTCTGCGACGCGGCGACCTGGTCCTGAACACCTTCTCGTACCATTGGACACCGGGCGGATTCATTCTCGATTCGGGAGCGCGCGCCCTCGGCTGCACCGTCATCCCCGCCGGGCCGGGCAACACGCCGCAGCAGCTGGACGCGATCGAGCACTTGCGGCCGAACGCCTACTGCGGCACCCCCGATTACCTGAAGATCGTTCTCGATGCCGCGCAGGCCGGCGGCCGCGGCGCGTCCTCGCTGCGCAAGGCCTCGGTCTCCGGCGCGGCGTTCCCCGCCTCGCTGCAGAGCGAGTTGCGCGCGCGCGGCATCGAGGCCTACCAGTGCTACGCGACCGCCGATGTCGGGATCGTGGCCTACGAATCGCCGGCCCGCGAAGGCTTGATCGTCAACGAGGACGTGCTGCTCGAGATCGTGCGCCCGGGGTCGGGGGAGCCGCTTGCCGACGGCGAGGTGGGCGAAGTGGTCGTCACCTCGTTCGACCCGGATCGGCCGTGGATTCGCCTTGCTCTGGGGGACCTCTCCGCCATATCCGCCGGCCGGTCGTCCTGCGGCCGGACCAACGTCCGGATCCGCGGCTGGCTCGGGCGCGCCGATCAGACCGCCAAGGTCAAGGGCATGTTCGTGCGTCCCGAGCAGATCGCGCGGATCGCCGCGGCGCACCCGGGTCTCGGGCGCTTGCGCCTGGTCGTCACGCGCAGCGGCGAGACCGACGCGATGACGCTGTACGCCGAGTCGGCGTCGCCCGATGCCGCTCTGGCGAGGGCGATCGAAGCGACCCTGCATGAGAGCACCCGCCTGTCGGGGCAGGTGCAGCTGGTCGCTCCGCAAGCGCTGCCGAACGACGGCAAGGTGATCGAGGACCGGCGCGCGCTCCCGTCGTGAGCGCCTCGACGGGAGGCGGGGGCGCGCGACGGTCTAGGTGGTCTTGCGCTCGGCCTGTCGCGCGCTCTTGGCGACCGGGCCATGCCGCTCCGCGGCGCTCTTTGGCGTCGCAGCCTTGGCGCTCCTGGGCGTCGCCGACTTCGCGGTCCTGGCCGCCGGCGCCACCGTCTTGGCGACCACCGCAGGGACCTTGGCGGCTTCCTCCTTGATCGCCCATAGCTTCAGCAGGTCGCTCTGGGTCGGAATCGTCCCCTGCGAAGCCCGCGTACGGCGCGCGGCGACCGAGTCGCGGACGATCTTCTCGACGACGTCGAGCGGCAGGCGGTTCAGGTCCGAGAACTTGATGTAACTGCGCGTGGTATTGACCCCGGGAAGCGCATCCTTGTGCTTGACGACGACGTCCTGTTCGGCGACGTACAGCGACATGTGCCGCCGGCCCGATTCCAGGGCGAACAGGGGACCATCCAGTTCGTAGAAGGCCAGACCGTAGCGCATGCTTTCGCGCACACCTCGCGCGGAGCGGCGGATCATGCTGCATACCCTTGCCATGGCGACCCGGCGATCCGGCGGCAGATCTCGCAAGTAGGCGCCTACCGTCGTCGCTGTCAGATTCATGCCCTTGCCTCCGGCTTTCCGCGTCCGAACACGCTATTTTAGCTGACGGTGGCCGCTCGCTTCGCACTGGCCGTACAGCCGCCCCACCGCCTCCGGAAATCCGAGGGGTTGCGCCCCGGAACGCGTAAATTTCGCGACCTCGGCTTCGGGCGCCGCAAGGGGGTCATCATCCGTCCGGCCGAGGGTGGGTACCCTTGCGTCGACACGCCGATCCCAGCGGGTCATCGACTCCCCACACGCGCGCAAGAGCGGGAAAGAGGGGTGAGTCGCACCACGTTTCGCGGATTTCCAGAGGAGAAAGTTGATATAGTGCCCACTCCAGCTCCAATCCGCGCGGACCCGCGCAGGGACGCCCGGACGGCACCCCTGACCGCCCGATCGGTGGGCAGTCTTCGCCCGCCCGAGACTCGCACGCAAGGCTTGCGCATCGGAGCAGAGCTTCAGGACGAAACGTGGTCTTCTCGTTCTTCAAGAAGGATCCGAAAGACGCCAAGGCGCGCACCGCGCGCGCGGGCAACGGACGCGCCGCGCCCTCGCGGCAGGCCGCGCACGTCGAGACCAAGTCCCTCGCGCGGCCGCTCGCCGGCCCGGTCAACCGCTCGCTGAACCGCTCGTCGTCGATGCCGACAACGAGCTTCGCGACCACCGAGAACGCGCTGCCCGATCGCGAGCTGCACCGTTCGCTTGCCCTCGCGACAGCGGCCAAGATCGATGCGATCGAATCGGAGATGGCGCGCGACTTCCTGCGCCCCCGATCGGCCGCCAACGGCGCCGAGCCCGCGGCCAACTCGGAGCTCGGCGCCGCGCGCACACCCGCACCTGCGCCGGCGGCCGCGCCCGTCGCCGCGGTGGCGCCTGCGCCCGTGCCAGAGCCGGTCGGCGACATCAGCGAAGATGCGTTCGACCCGGGAAGCGAAGTGCTGGCCGGCAGCGTCGACGCGATCGAGCTCGGTGGACCGGATGCTTCGTCCGTCCTGGACGAGACCGCGATCCTGTTCGCCAACCGCCAGGACGACGCGGCCGAGGCCGGGCTGCGCGCGGCGCTGACGGCCGACTGCCTGGGAGCCGCGACCGAGAAGGCGTGGCTGATGCTGTTCGAGTTCCTGCAGCAGCGCGGCGACAAGGCGGGATTCGAGCAGCTGACGATGCAGTATGCGCTGCGGTTCGAGAATTCGGCGCCCGGATGGATCGATTACGAAACGGTCGCGGGTCCCGACTCGCGCTCCGATCCGCGCACCGAAGGCCCGGCGGTCCGGCTGCCGGACTCGATCAATGCCGGCATCGTGAAGCCTCTCGAGCAGCTCAAGGCGCTCGCGATGACGCACGCGACGCTGACGCTCGACGTCTCGGCGGCGCGATCGATCGATCCCGTCGGAGCGGAGTTGCTGCTGCGCGTGTTCGCGGCCTTCAAGCGCGCAAGCCACGAACTGATCGTCCTCGGCACCGAGCAGTTGCTGATCCCGCTGCGCGCCGCGATCGAGCCCGGACGGCGCGATGCCTCCGACGCCGCCTGGATGCTGCTGCTGGAAGTCCAGCGGCTGCTCAACCGGCAGGCCGATTTCGAGGAGACCGGCATACAGTACTGCATCACCTACGAGGTATCTCCGCCGTCGTGGGAGCCGGCGCCGTCGAACATCCGCACCGGCCCCGGCGCCGGCGTGCCGAGCCAGGGCAGGATCGATCCGCTCGACTGGCGGGGCGAGATCGCCGGCGACGGCGAGGCGTTCTTCGGCCGCCTTGCGGTCGCCGGGCGGGCGGGGCCGCGGCTGGCCGTCGAATGCCGCCACCTGCGCCGCATGGCCTTCTCGGCCGCCACCGCGCTGCTGGGGCAGGTCGTCAAGCTGCAGCAAAGCGGGATCACGATCGAGTTCCGAAACGTGAACGTGCTGGTCGGATCGCTGTTGCAGCTGCTCGGGGTGGCCGCGGTCGCGGACGTGCACCTGCGCCGCAACTGATCGCCTTGGAACCGTTCCACGGCACGACAATCGTCTCGGCGCGGCGCGGGGCCGCGGTCGCGATGGGCGGCGACGGCCAGGTGACGCTGGGCAACATCGTCGTCAAGCAGAGCGCGCGCAAGGTCCGGCGCATCCACAACGACCGCATCCTCGCCGGCTTCGCCGGCGCGACCGCCGACGCGTTCACGCTGTTCGAGCGTTTCGAAGCCAAGCTCGACAAGCACCAGGGCAACCTGCTGCGATCGGCGGTCGAGCTCGCCAAGGACTGGCGCACCGACCGCATCCTGCGCCGTCTCGAGGCCATGCTGGCGGTGGCCGATCGCGAAACGTCGCTGATCATCACGGGCACCGGCGATGTGCTCGAGCCCGAGCTGGGACTGATCGCGATCGGATCCGGCGGACCGTACGCCCAGGCGGCGGCGCGGGCGCTGCTCGAGAATACCGAGCTCGCCCCCGAGCAGATCGTGCGCCAGGCCCTGAAGATCGCCGGCGACCTGTGCATCTACACGAACCAGAACCACACGGTGGAATCGATCGAGTGAAGCCGGGTCCCGCCTGCCAGCCATGATGACGCCGAAGGAGATCGTCCACGAGCTCAGCAAGCACATCGTGGGCCAGGACCGCGCCAAGCGCGCGGTGGCGATCGCGCTGCGCAACCGGTGGCGCCGGCAGAACGTCGCCGAGCCGCTGCGCGGGGAGATCGCGCCAAAGAACATCCTGATGATCGGCCCGACCGGCGTCGGCAAGACCGAGATCGCGCGCCGCCTGGCGCGGCTCGCCGACGCGCCGTTCATCAAGGTCGAGGCGACCAAGTTCACGGAAGTCGGCTACGTCGGTCGCGACGTCGATTCGATCGTCCGCGACCTGGTCGACATCGGCCTCAAGCAGACGCGCGAGGCCGAGGCGCGCAAGGTGCGGGCGCGCGCCGAGGACGCGGCCGAGGACCGCCTGCTCGACATCCTGGTGCCTGCGCCGCGGGACTTCGGCTTCCGCGAGCCGCATGCCGAGGGCGGCGACGGCGGCACCCGTCAACGGATGCGCAAGAAGCTGCGCGAGGGCGAGCTCGACGACAAGGAGGTCGAGATCGAGGTGACGCTGCCGGCGCCCCAGATGGAAGTGATGGCGCCTCCCGGGATGGAGGAGCTGACGCAGCAGATCCAGAGCATGTTCCAGAACCTGGGCGCGGGGCGCCGGCGCGCGCGCAAGATGAAGGTGCGCGAGGCCTTCAAGGCGCTGGTCGACGAGGAGGCCGGGCGCCTGCTCAACGACGAGGAGCTCAAGCTCAAAGCGATCGAGAGCGTCGAAACCAACGGCATCGTGTTCATCGACGAGATCGACAAGATCGCGAGCCGCTCCGAGGTGCAGGGCGCCGACGTGTCGCGCCAGGGCGTCCAGCGCGACCTGCTGCCGCTGGTCGAGGGCACGGCGGTGAACACGAAGTACGGGATGGTCCGCACGGACCACATCCTGTTCATCGCGAGCGGAGCGTTCCATTTCGCCAAGCCCTCGGACCTGATGCCCGAGCTGCAGGGCCGCTTCCCGATCCGGGTCGAGCTCGATTCGCTCGGCGCAAAGGACTTCGAGCGCATTCTGACCGGCACCGACGCCTGCCTGACGCGCCAGTACCAGGCCCTGCTCGGAACCGAGGACGTGACGCTCGAGTTCACGCCGGACGGCGTCGCCCGCCTGGCCGAGATCGCATTCGCGGTCAACGAGCGCACCGAGAACATCGGGGCGCGCCGCCTCCATACGGTGCTGGAAAAGCTGCTGGAGGAAGTCTCGTTCGAGGCCGGCAGCCGCAGCGGCGAGCGCCTGGTGATCGACGGCGCCTACGTCGACTCCCGCCTGGCCGGCCTTTCGGCCGACGACGACCTCGCCCGCTACGTTCTCTGACGGCGGCAGCCGCGGCCCGCCCGGCCGGCGGCGCGCGGACGCGATGGCCAAGGGACTCAAGACCCGACAGAAGCTCGTCTACCGCGCCGACGGGCTGCGCCCGCGCAATCCGCTCGCGGCGCGCAAGCCTGCTGCGGGCACGCGCGGACCGGCTGCCGGGAACCTGCGCCGGCTCGCGAGGCGCCGCCTGCGCGGCGCGTCCTGAGCCGCCTCACGGCGTAGTGGCGAGCGGGCAGACGGCGGGCGCTAGAGCGGCGTCGCGGAGTACTTCCCCGCCTTGCCCAGCGCGTCGCGGACCTTCTCCAGCGACACGGGCGCCGCGCCGTCGAAGCTTGCCTGCGGCGGATCGAGCGTGACCTGTGCGCTGGGATCGACGGCTTTCAGGGCGCGCGCGACCCGGCTCACGCAGCCGTCGCAATGCATGCCCTCGATCCGGAACCGTTGCTGCATCGTGATCCTCGCCGGCCGCGAGTCCGGCCGTGCGTCGATGTTAGACTGCCCGGCGGCCTCGCCGTTTGAGGTCACTCAAGTGCGCCGCATGCCAAGCGGCCGCCCCGAACTTCGTCGAACACCCCGTCGAACTGCCCGTCATGGACCGCGCCCAGATCCCTCCCGACCTGAAAGCCGAGATCCTGTCCGAGGCGCTGCCGTACATCCGCCGCTTCCACGGCCGCACGATCGTCGTCAAGTACGGCGGCAACGCGATGACCGACCAGCGGCTGAAGGAGAGCTTCGCGCACGATATCGTGCTGCTGAAGCTG
The DNA here is from genome assembly GCA_964512305.1 of uncultured Burkholderiaceae bacterium. Taxonomy (GTDB): domain Bacteria; phylum Pseudomonadota; class Gammaproteobacteria; order Burkholderiales; family Burkholderiaceae_F; genus CAZEIW01. Next base: position 36,319 of record CAZEIW010000115.1, read on the forward strand.
GTCGGCATGAAGCCCGTGGTCGTGCACGGCGGCGGTCCGCAGATCGACGGGGCGCTGGAGCGGGTTGGCAAGAAGTCCCAGTTCATCCAGGGCATGCGGGTGACCGACGCCGAGACGATGGAGATCGTCGAGTGGGTGCTCGCGGGTCAGGTCCAGCAGGAACTGGTGATGCTGGTCAACCGCTTCGGGGGCCAGGCGGTCGGGCTGACCGGCAAGGACGGCGGCCTGATCCGCGCGCGCAGGATGCGCATGGCCGACCGCACCGATCCGAGCAAGACGCACGACATCGGCCAGGTGGGCGAAATCGACGCGATCGACCCGGCGCTGGTGCGCACGCTGCAGGACGACGCATTCGTGCCCGTGATCTCGCCGATCGGATACGGGAGCGACGGGCTGTCCTACAACATCAACGCCGACCTCGTCGCGGGCAAGATCGCCGAGGTTCTGAAAGCGGAGAAGCTGGTGCTGCTGACCAACACGCCCGGCGTGCTCGATCAGAACGGCAAGCTGATCACCGGGCTCTCGGCGCGGCGCATCGACGAGCTGTTCGCCGACGGCACCATCTCCGGCGGAATGCTGCCGAAGATCTCGTCCGCGCTGGAGGCGGCGCGAAACGGCGTCAATTCGGTCCACATCATCGACGGCCGGGTCGATCATTGCCTGCTGCTCGAAATCCTGACCGACCAGGGCGTCGGCACGATGATCAAGAGCCGCTGAGCGCGCATGCGGCCGGCGCGACGCACGGTCTGGTTCTTCGACCTCGACGACACGCTGCACGACGCCTCGCACGCGATCTATCGCGCGATCGACACCCGGATGACGGATTTCGTCGCGCGCCACCTCGGGATCGAGCGTGACGCGGCCGATCGCCTGCGCCAGACCTACTGGCGCCGCTACGGCGCGACCATGCTCGGGCTGATCCACCACCACGCGGTCGATCCGCACCATTTCCTGCGCGAAACCCACGACTTCGACGTGGCGTCGCTGCTGCGCGCCGAGCGCGGCCTGACCAGGTTGTTCGCCCGGATCCCGGGCCGCAAGGTGCTGCTTACCAACGCGCCGATCGACTACGCCGACCGCGTGCTGCGCGGCATCGGCCTGCAGCGCCAACTCCGCACCCGCTATTCGATCGAGAGCATGCGGATCCACGGCGCCTACCGGCCGAAGCCCTCGCGCTCGATGCTGCGCTCCATGCTTGCCCGCGAGCGCCTCTCCGGCTGCGCAAACGCGCGGCGCGCCGTCCTCGTCGATGACAACCCGGCGAACCTGAAGGCTGCATGGGCGGTGGGTTTTTCGACGGTTTTGTTGGCCCGGCGCAACAGCAGCGGGCCGGCCCGTCTTGCCGGGCTGCCGTATCTGTGCGCGCGGGTACGATCGGTGGCTCAGTTGCCGGCGGTCGCCGCCCGACTCCGGCCGTCACCCCGCTGAGCGTTGCCGGGAATTGCCCGGCGTGGAGCACGACATGTCCGATGAGCGTCCCGGTCTGGTGCGCAGGATCCTCGGCCGCCTTTGGCGCGCGGTCGATGCGACGCGCCGCTTCGTCTTCAATCTCGTCTTCCTGCTGATCGTGGTCGCGATCCTGGTCGCCTGGCTGGGCGGCGGGTCGCGCCCGAAGGTGGCCGACAACACCGCGCTCGTGCTCGACCTCAAGGGCGACATCGTCGAGCAGTACACCGGCAGCGCGCGAGAGGCCGAGCTGACGCAGGCCCTTGGCGGCAACGCGCGCGAAACCCAGCTCAGGGACGTCGTGGCCGTCCTGGACGCGGCGGCGAAGGACGCGAAGATCGCGCGCGCCGTGCTGCTGCTCGACGACATGGGTGCCGCGCGGCTGGCCAAGCTGCGCGAGATCGCCGATGCGATGGAGCGCTTCAAGTCGACCGGCAAGCAGGTCGTCGCATGGGCCTCGACCATGGAGCAGCGGCAGTACTACCTGGCGGCCCACGCCAACGAGATCTACCTGCACCCGGCCGGCATGGTGCTCCTGACGGGCTTCGGCGGCTATCGGAACTACTACCGCGACGCGCTGGACCACCTCGGCGTCACCGTCAACGTGTTCCGGGTCGGCAAGTTCAAGAGCGCGGTCGAGCCGTTCGTCAACAACGCGCCGTCGAAGGAGGCGCTCGAGGCGGACGCGTCCTGGCTCAACGACTCCTGGGGCACGTTCACGACCGACGTCGAGCAGGCGCGCCATCTGCAGGCGGGGTCGATCGGGCGCCTCATCGACGATCTGCCGGTCCGGCTCAAAGCCGCCGGCGGCGACGCGGCCCTGCTGGCGGTCTCGGAGCACCTGGTCGACGCGCTGAAAACCCGCGACCAGTTGCGCGCGCTGATGGTCGAGCGCGGTGCGCGCGATGTCGAGCACAAGACGTTCCGGCAGATCGCGATGAGCGATTACCGGACGATCGTGCCCGAAACGGGCGACCGCCGCAGCCAGGTCGGCGTGATCGTGGCCGAGGGCGAGATCATCGACGGCGAGGCGCCGCAGGGCGTGATCGGGGCGCGCTCGACCGCCGATCTCGTGCGCAAGGCGCGCGAGGACGACTCGGTCAAGGCGCTCGTGCTGCGGGTCGATTCGCCGGGCGGCAGCGCGTTCGGTGCCGAGCTGATCCGGCGCGAGCTCGAATTGACCCGCCAGGCGGGCAAGCCTGTCGTCGTGTCGATGAGCGACCTCGCGGCCTCGGGCGGGTACTGGATCTCGACCGCTGCCGACCAGGTGTTTGCCGACCCCGGCACGATCACCGGATCGATCGGCGTGTTCGGCATGCTGCCGACCTTCGACCGCACGATGGACCACCTGAGCGTCCACACCGGCGGCGTGACCACGACGTGGCTGGCGGGTGCCTACGACCCGCGGCGGCCGCTCGATCCCCGCTTCGGCGATCTCGTGCAGGCGAGCGTCGGTCACATCTACAAGGAATTCCTCGACCACGTCGCCGAGGCGCGTCATTCGAACCCCGACCAGATCAACGAAATCGCCCAGGGCCGGGTCTGGACCGGACGGCAGGCGCACGAGCGCAACCTCGTCGATGCGTTCGGCGGTCTGACCGCGGCGATCGCGGCGGCCGCGGAGAAGGCCAAGCTGGGGGACGGCTTCCGCGTGACCTACATCGAGCTCGAGCCGCGCGGCTGGGGCCGCCTGCTGGAGGCTCTGCCCGGCGGCTTCGCGCGTGCGCTCGCGGAGCGGTTCGGGGCCGATCTCACCGGCGGGCTGGCGGGCCCGTTCCTGACAGCCACCGACCCCGTGCGGCGCGACTTTGCACGGCTGCTCGCAGCAGCCGGTCGGCCCGACGCCGTCCTCGCGCACTGTTTGTGCGGTGCGCCATAGGCTTTCGGGGGCCTTCCGGGGCTTTTCTCCGGTAGCGTGAACGTGATCGGCGGGCATTTAGACATCGACTTCTCAGCGTAAGTAACCCCCCACGTTTCGCCAAGATTCCGGTAGATTTGAACCTCCGGCCCTCATTTTTTCATGGACTCCGCGATCCCTCCCACCGAGAGCGCCGACGCCGGCAAGGCAAGGCGCAAACCGGGCGCGCGCAAGCTGCAGATCCTGCAGACCCTTGCGTCGATGCTCGAGGATCCGCGCGGCGAACGAATCACGACCGCCGCGCTGGCGGCGAAGCTCGACGTTTCGGAGGCGGCGCTGTACCGCCACTTCGCGAGCAAGGCCCAGATGTTCGAGGGCCTGATCGAGTTCATCGAGACCACGATCTTCAGCCTGATCAACGACATATCGTCGAAGGAAGCCTCGGGGATCAAGCAGGTCCGGCGGATGATCTCGATGCTGCTGGAGTTCGCGCAGACCAATCGCGGGATGACGCGCGTCCTGATCGGCGATGCGCTGGTCAACGAGAACGACCGCCTGCAGGAGCGGATGAATCAGCTGATGGAGCGGATCGAAGCCTCGCTGAAGCAGAGCTTCCGGGTCGCCGTTTCGCAATCCGAACTGCAGGCCGATTTCGATGCGGCAGCGCGCGCGTCGCTGGCGGTGGCGTTCGTCGTCGGCCGCTGGCACCGCTTCGCCAAGAGCGGATTCCGCAAACCGCCGACCGAGGGCCTCGATCTGCAACTGGCGGCGCTGACGGCCTGAATCGGGATCAGCGGTCCCGGCACACCGGGCAATCCGGATCCCGCGCCACCTTCAGGGTCCTGAACTCCATCGTCAACGCGTCGACCAGCAGGAGCCGCCCGCTGAGCGAATCGCCGATGCCGGCCGCCAGCTTGAGAGCCTCTGCCGCCTGGATCGTCCCGACGATCCCGGTCAACGGCGCGAACACCCCCATGATGGCGCACGGCTCGTCCGGCAGATCGCCTTCCGGGAACACGCACGCATAGCAGGGCGCATCGGCTCGGCGAAGGTCGAAAACCGCGAGCTGGGCGTCGAACCGGATGGCGGCGCCCGAGACCAGCGGCACCTTGCGGGCGACACAGGCGCGGTTGACCGCGTGGCGCGTCGCGAAGTTGTCCGAGCAGTCCAGCACGATGTCCGCGGCGCCGACCAGGCGCTCGAGGTCCTCGGCCCCGGCGCGCTGCACGATCGCGTCGACCTCGACCTCCGGATTGAGCGCCAGGAGCGCCGTGCGCCCGGACACCGCCTTGTGCACGCCGACGCGGTCGGTCGTGTGCAGGATCTGGCGCTGCAGGTTGGTGAGGTCGACCGCGTCGCCATCGACCAGCGTGATGCGCGCGACGCCCGCCGACGCGAGATACATCGCCGCGGGCGAACCCAGCCCGCCGGCACCGATCACCAGCGTGCGGGCGGCGCGGATCCGCTGCTGGCCTTCGACGCCGATTTCCTCCAGCAGCAAGTGGCGCGAGTAGCGCAACAGCGCACGGTCGTCCATGGCCAATCGTACGTCAGCCGCGTCAGCGCGTTGAGGCCGCGCTGCGCGGGCGGAACGCCCTTGCGATCAGCTGCAGCGATTCCGGCGAGTCCCACTCCCGCGCGCCGTAGATCTTGTCGAGCACCCGGCCCTTGGCGTCGACCAGGACCGTCAATGGGATCGTCCTGGCACCCAGCATGGTCTCCATCTGCAAGTCGTGGTCGATGAAGTGGCTGATCGTCGCGTTCGACCGCTTGAGGAAGGCCAGCGCGCGATCGGGATAGTCATCGGTGGAGATGCCGATGACGGCGAACGGAATGCGGCCGTCGAGCCACATGAGCCTTTCGAGCGAGGCCATTTCCCCGACGCAGGGGCCGCACCAGCTCGCCCAGACGTTGATCAGGAGCGGCCGCCCGCGGTAGTCGGAGAGCTTGCGCGGAGGGCCATTTAGCCCCTGCAGCGTGGCGTCCGGCAACACGCCACCGATCGGGACCTCGCCCGGGGCGCCGGCGGCCGGGAGGCCCGCGAGGGCGAGCCCAAGGCACAGCAGGACGGCGCGAACCCGGTGACCCGGATGAAATGCGGTCCCGCGAAAGGCGCTCAGGCGTCTCATGCGGTGATGATAAGGAAACGCCGGCGGCACTTCCGGGATCGCCAGGCGGGCCGGGCGCGCCGCGCGCGTTCGCGTCGAAACCTCGTCGGTCGGACGGCGCTCCCGCCAGGAGGCACAGACCGGGACGGGTCGCTGGGATCAGAGCTTCCCGAGGTGGTGCAGGATGCGCGCCAGATCGCGCGGCTTCAGGTGTCCTATCGTCGGCGGCACCCGGTGCTTGAACTTCTTGTAGTAATACCGGATCGCATCGACCGACAGGCCGAGCCGCGCAGCGATCTCGTCGTCGGCGGATCCCTTCAGCCCGGCGCGCAGCACATCGACTTCGCGCGCCGTGAACCGCAGCGCCAGCAGTTCCGAGATGTAGGGCCGATGGCGCAGCTCGAGCGTGACCGCCAGCCGTTGCGCGGCGTAAAACAGGGCCAGCACGTGCTGATCGGCCGGGGTCTGCGGCGAGAACACGAACAGCGCTCCGCGCGACAGCCAGCCGCGGGCCGGAACGACCGCCAGCGCCTGCGCGCCCGCCGTGCCGTTGCGCGCCAGCCAGGCCAGGATCACCTGCGCGTGCTTGATATGAGCGCGGATCCAGGCCGCGTGCTCGTCGAGCGTGGCGACGATCGGGCGCCATTCCTGCCCGGCCCGGGTCAGCAGCGGATCGCGCTCGCCGATCAGCGTTGCGTACAGCGCCTGGGAGTCGGCCGGCATGGTCCCGTGCAGGCGCGGGGGGACCGGGTCGAGGCCTGCGCCGCCGTGATCGGCCAGCACGCACAGGCAGTGCCCCATCGGGGCGATGCGCGACAGACGCTCGCCAAGCTCGAGGTCGAGCCGGCGTTCGACGACGGTGCGCAGCGGCAGGATCAGTTCGTCGATGTGCTGGCGGGCCGCCGACGACAGCCGCACCCCGGCATCGCCGGCCGGCAGATGCGCCGCCGCGACAGGAGAATTCGGCGGCGCAGCCGGCTCCGCGCGCTCGGTGCAGGCGGCATCGGCCGACAGGGCATCGGATGCTGAGTTGCTCATCATTGGGCCTCGGTCAGGGGCGTTTTCGGGAGGTGAGGCGCGGACGTTGCGGCGGCGTCACGACGCGGCCGGTTCGGCGGTCCGCGGCAGATCGAATTCGAAGGTCGTTCCTGCGCCGGCGGCGCTGTCGGCGCGCATCCGCCCGCCGTGCGCGCGCACGATCGCGTAGCTCATCGCCAATCCCAGGCCCAGGCCGGCGCCGATCTCCTTGGTGGTCACGAAGGGCTCGAACAGGCGCGGCATGATGTTGGGATCGATGCCGGGGCCGTTGTCCGTGACCCGAACCCGCACGCCGCCGTCGGCCGGCACGGCCTCGATCCTGACCTCTCCAGGCCGTCCGCACTCGCGCGTCGCCGCGGCGGCGTTGCTCAGCAGGTTGACCAGCACCTGGATGATCTGGCTCTTGATGCCGAGCGCGCGGCACGGCTCGAGCCGGCGGATGACCTCGACCGCCCCGAGCTCGTGCGTGCAAAGGCGCAGCGCGGTGGCCACGGCGTCGCCGATCTCGAAATATCGGCGCCGGTCGCCGCCGGCGTCGTCGCCCCGGAAGGCGAACACCCGCAGATCGCCGATGATGGTGCCGACCCGCGACAGGCCCTGCTCGATCGTTTCGACCAGTTCCGACGCGCGCGGCGAGTGCTGCACCACCGGCTCGTTGCGCAACAACTCCGTCGCGGTTCGCATGAAATTGACCGGGTTGTTGATCTCGTGGACCAGTCCGGCGGACAGCATTCCGATCGACTTGAGCTTCTCGTCCTGGATCAACGCCGCGCGAACCGCCGCCAGCTCGCGATTGGCCGCTTCCAGGCCGGCATTGAGCGACCTCAACCGGCGCTCCGCCCGGGCGACGCGCGCCAGGTTGCGCAGCCGCGCGCGAAGTTCGGCGAGCGAGAACGGCTTGCTCAGGAAGTCGTCGACGCCGCGGCGCAGCGCGGCGACGCGTTCCGCCTCGTCCATGCGCGCCGTGATCATCACGATCCGGGTCGACGCCTGCGTCGCCCGCACATGCTCGGCCAGGGTCAGGCCGTCGATTCCCGGCAGCATCCAGTCGGTCAACAGCACGTCGGGCGCTTCGCGCATGACCGCCTGCCGGCCCGATTCGCCGTCGGCCGTCAGGAACACGTCGAATTCCTCGCTCAGCGTGCGCTCGATCAGCCAGCGAAGCTCCGCTTCGTCTTCGACGACGACGACCTTGGGGCGCTCGCCGGCGTCGCAGGGCTCGACGTCGCCCGTCTGGGCGGCGGCGGCGGCGGGCCGGCCGGCGAGTCCGGCGAGCGCCGGTGCGCAGGTAAGCACGCCGGGCTCGCCGGCAAGCGCGAGCGGTCGCCGCAGCCAGCGCTCGAACGGCAGCGCCTCGCGCGCGCCCTCGGTGCTTTGCAGGCGCATCGCCGGCAGCACGCGCGCCGGCATCGGCGTGCGGCGCGCCAGCCAGATCGTGAAACGCGAGCCGGCGCCGGGAGCGCTGCGCAGGGCGACCTCGCCGCCCATGGCCTCGGTCAGCTCCTTCACCAGCGCCAGCCCGATGCCGACGCCGCCGAAACGCCGGGTCATCGAGCCGTCGATCTGGCGGAAGCGCTCGAATATCCCGGCCTGATGCTCCGGCGCGATCCCGATGCCCTGATCCTCGACAAACAGCCCGACGCGCGCCCCTTCGACGCCGGACCCGATCCGGATCTCGCCGCGCCCCTCGGAGAACTTGATCGCGTTCGAGACCAGGTTCAGGAACACCCGCTCGAGCGCCCTGGCATCGGCGAGCACGGCTTCTCCCGCCGCGCCGAGCCGCTCGACAATGGTCGCGGCCCCCAGCCCGGGATGGTGGGCGACCGCCGCAGCCAGCGTGTGCAGCCAGTCGTCGAGCACGATCTCTGTCGGATCGAGCCGGACCTGGTCGCGCTGCAGCCGCGCCAGCTCGAGCAGGTCCTCGGCGATGTTCATGAGGCGCAGGCAGTTCTGGCGCGCGACGCCGACGTAGTCGCGCGCCCCGGCTCCGAGCTCGGGCATGCGCGCGAGCTGCTGCAGCGGTCCGTCGACCAACGCCAGCGGCGTGCGCAACTCGTGGACGAGGTTGACGAAGAAACGCAGTCGCGCCTCGTCGCTGGGCGGGCCGCCCTCGCGGCCCGGTCCTCGCGCGACACCGCCGCGTCGCGCGCCTTGAAATAAAGCGGCGCCTATTGCGGCGATACGATCGATCACGCGGCGCTTCGCGAGACTCATCGAAGTGGATCGACCGGATTCGAGGCGACCATCGCCGGCGCGCCGCGAGAGGCCCGGAGCCGCCGGCCGACCTCCGAGAACGCGACCCAGGGTACGCGACCCGCATGACGCCATTGCCCCTGTTCTTCCCGACGCGCGTCGTGCTGATCGACGACGAGCCGCAGGTGCTCCGCATGACGGCGCTGCTGTTCGAGCGCCGTCCCGAGGTTGCCGAGGTGGTCGTCTTCACCCGGGCCGCCGATGCGATATCGTTCCTCGAGCGCAGCGCGGAGCGTTCCCCGGAGCTCGACGTCTTCGCGGGGGCGCGCGTGCACGACGAAATCGAGGACGGCGGCGCGGCCGAGGTGCCGCTCGTGTGCCGGACCGTCGAGATCCGGCTGTCCGAGCTCGCGCGCGTGCTCAGGATGCCCGAGCGCCACGCGCTCAATTCCGTGATCGTCTGCGATTACGCGATGCCGGGCATGGACGGCCTCGAGTTCTTCGGCCGATTGCGCGACGCCGCCGTGCGGCGCGTGCTGCTGACCGCGCTTTGCGACGAACAGCGGGCGGTCCAGGCCTTCAATCGGGGTCTGATCCATCAGTTCGTCCACAAGGCGGACCCGGCCGGGCCGCGCGGTCTCGAGCAGGTGCTGTTGACCCAGATTCGCGAGTTCTTTCTGCTGCGCACCGCGCATCTGCGGGCGGCTCTTGCGCTCGGCCGGGCGGGGCAGTTTCTCAGGCATTCCGGCGTCACCTCATTGCTCGAACGCGTGATGCGCGAGTCGGGCTTCCGCGAATACAGCTTCTCCGTGACGCCGAGCGGCTTTCGCCTGCGAAGCCCTGGCGATGACACGCTGCTGACACTGGCCGACGCCGACGACTTCGATCGCTGCGCCCGCGTCGTGCGCGAGATCGAGGGGCCGCGCGAACTCGCGGATGCGCTCGCCGAACGCCGCGTCATGCCGGTGGCCCGGGATGCGACGCCGATCTACGAGGCGGGCAATGACTGGCGCGAACGCGTCCTCGAACCGCGTTTGGACGCCGTTCATCAGCCGCTCTACTGGGCCTTGCTGACCCCCGGTGGCAGCGTTTGATGGCTCGCGTCATGGCGGCAGATCCGCGCCGTCTTTCTTTATCAACGCTAGGTTATGGGCGCCCGGCGGCGGGACCACTACCGCGCGCGGGAGTTCGGCAGCAAAGCGGTGTGCCGACAATCGCAGTGTGTGATGTGCTCGAAGGGCCGCTGGACTCATGCGTTTCCGGAAATCGCACTGTCGACGGCGCGCCACCGCCGGTCGGATCGCCGGCGCGGCCGTTGCGGCCACGCTGTCTGCCTTGCTGTCTGCCACGCTCTCGGCCACGCTGTCGGCCACGCTGTCGGCCACAGCGGCCGCCGCATCCGGGGACGCGCCCGTCGGCCTGCTCGACCTTGCGCAGCGGATCAACCCGGACCTTTCGTGCACCCGGCTGCAGGTCATCGGCCTGTGTTTTTGCGGGCCGACGCCCTGCGGCTATCGCGTCCTGATGCACGTGCCGGTCGCTTTCATCGAAACCGTCCGCGCGCCTGGCGATTCCCTGCTCGCGGCGCAGGGCCTGACCGGCCGCCTCGCCCGCGCCGCCGGCGGCACCGCGAGCTCGTCGATCTCGACCACCGACAACACGGCCGAGGCCCACGTCTGGCGGCTCGGCGACAACACGCTGCTGCTGTCCCGCCTGCCGCCGTGCCTGACGTGCAGACCTTCCGATGCCGAGGTTCCGCCCGCCCCGGCGCCTGCCGCCGACCTGCCGGCCTGTGGTGCCGCTTCGGACGTCGCCGCCGCAATGCTCGCGCTCGCCGCCAGCCTGGACGGCTCGTGGCTGCCCTCGCTGACGTACGCGTCCGAGGTCGACTGGCTGAACTGGCGCACGGGATGTCGCGACCTGGCCGGGGCGGCGAGCGCGGCGTTACCGGGCCCCGCGTGCGGACTGCTGCATGGCGCACGGGGGGGCGAAGCCGGCTGCCTCGGCAACTGGGGTTCGCTCTATCCGCGTCAGATGCGCGACATCGGCACCACCCCGGTCGTGTATTCGGCCAAGACCGCGTTTCGCGCAATGAGCATCGCGCGCGATCAGCTCGGTGTGCTCCCGTTCCCGGTGGACGCGGACGGCCGGATGCAGCAGGGCTACCCGGCAGTCAGCGCATGCTTCGCGGTGGGCGAGTCGCCGCTGCCGCAGGCCCCGTGGTCGCCTTCGCCGGCGCTGGCCGGCGCGGACGGGCGCCAGGGCTGGTTCTATTGGCGCGAGACTTCGTGCTGCGTCGGCTTCGACTCGCTGCGACGCTGCGGCAGCGGCGCGCGCGGCCGCTGAGCGATCGCATGGACCTGCGCGAGGTGCTGCTGAAGATCGCGACCGAGGGCGTGATGCTCGGGCAGACGGCAGCGCGGGTCACCGACGTCCAGCTGCGCGAGGACGCGCCGATCTACGTTCGCGTGCCGGCCGGCTACGTGCTGATCGATGGCGCGGTGACGACGCGCCAGACGCTGCAGCGGCTGTTCGAATGGCTCTCGCCCGCGCCTCGGGACGGCCAGGCCGGGGCCGGCGGACGCGCGCACTGGGAGCGGACACTCGACGCCGACCCCCGCAAATCGATCGTCCGGTCCTGCACGCTGCAGTCCGAATTCCGCCTTCGCGCGACGATCTTCAAGCACGGGGAGGCGGCCGAAGGCCGCGACTACCCGCTGGCTGCGTCGATCCGCGTGCTGACCGCGACGATACCGAGCATGGACAAGCTGGGCCTGCACAGCTTCCTGCGCGAATGGATCCGCGCGACCGGACTGATCCTCGTCACCGGCCCGACGGGAATGGGCAAGTCGACCACGATCGCGGCATTGCTCAACTACGTCAACACCGATCCGCGCTTCGGGTCGCGCAACATCATCACGCTCGAGAGCCCGATCGAGTACCGGCTGCAATCGCAATACTCGATCACGACCCAGCGCGAGGTGGGCCTCGATGCGGTCCGCGATTTCGAGGCCGGGATCGAAGCGGCGCTGCGCCAGCGTCCCGACATCCTGATGATCGGCGAGATACTGAGCCGCGATGCAGCCGCCTCCGTGCTGCGCGCGGCATCCTCGGGCCACACGGTGGTCGCGACCGTTCATGGCGACAGCGCGGTGGGAGCGTTGCAGTCGCTGCTGGGGCTGTTTCCGCCGGGCGAGGCGCCTGAGCGGGCCAAGGAGCTGGCGCGCGCGCTGGTCGGGGTGACCTACCAGAGGCTGGTGCCGTCCCTCGACGAGTCGCGCTCCGTGCTGGCGGCCGAGCAGCTGACCAACGGCGACACGGTGCGCCGCCTGATCGAGGCCATGAAGTTCCAGGAACTCGACAACGAGATGAAGGCGCGCGCCGGCAAGACGATGTGGACGCTCGAGGCCGATCTCGCCAACCTGGTGCGCAGGCGCCTGATCGCGCCGGACTGGGCGCAGGCGATGGCCAACGACCACGAGGCGATCGCCCGCCTGCTGCGAAGCCTGCAGCAGCCGGCGGGAAGCGACATGCTGACCACGGCGAGGATCTGAGCTCTCGGCCAAATCCCGGTCGCCGCGCCGGGTTGCTCGCCACGGACGTGCCGCCGGAGGCAGAATCCGCCCTCGGGACGAACCCACGTCCGCGCGAGGCGACGGCTATGGCGCTGCAACAACTGACCGACGAGCAGGTGGCGACCTGGACCCGGCGCCAGAAGGACACCTGGTGGTTCGAGAACATCTACCGCGGCGACATGCCGCAGCTCACGATCCGCTCGGGGGTCACCGGGTTCCTGCTCGGCGGCGTGCTCGCCGCCACCGCGCTCTACATCGGGGCCAAGACCGGCATCGGCATCGGCGTCGGCCTGACCTCGGTGATCCTGTCGTTCGCCATCTTCCGCGGCCTGCACGGCGCGGGGCTCGCGGCCGACTACACGATCCTGGAGAACAACTGCACGCAGTCGATCGCCACCGCAGCCGGCTACATGATCGGGCCGCTGATCTCCAGCCTCGGCGCCTACATGCTCGTGACCGGGCGGATCGTGCCGTGGTGGCAGATGATGGCCTGGATGGTGGTGGTCGCGATCCTCGGCGTCCTGGTCGCGTTCCCGATGAAGCGCCGCTTCATCAACGACGAGCAGCTGCCGTTTCCCGAGGGGCGGGCGAGCGGGGTCGTGCTCGACGCGCTCTACACCGGCGGCGCGGCCGCGGGCATGTTCAAGGCGCGCCTGCTCGGCCTGACCGCCGTCGGAACCGGCTTCTACCAGCTGCTGATCAGCGACGGCTGGATGCGGCTGCTGCAGTTCGATCTGCTGCGAATGAACAGGTGGGCGGGCCTGAAGGAACCCTGGACGCTGTACGACCGGCTCGACACCTACTACTACAACGCGGCTGCGAAGCTCAACCTCTGGATCCCGAAGATCCTCGGCACCGACATCCGTCAGCTCGGCCTGCGCCTGACGCTCGATGCCGCGATGCTTGGGATCGGCGGCCTGATGGGGATCCGGGTCGCAACCAGCTGTCTGATCGGCGCCTTCCTGAATTTCGTCGTCCTCGCGCCGCTGATGATCCGGCACGGCGACATCGTGCAGCGCGTCACCGCCAGCGGCGCGATCATTCCCATCTCGCGCGCCGAGATCGTCAACCAGTGGGCGCTGTGGTGGGGCGTCACGATGATGGTCGTCGGCTCGCTGGTCGGCCTGTTCGCGCGGCCGCAGGTGTTCCGGGACATAGGCCGCCTCTTCCGCCGCAAGACGGCGGGCAGCGGCTACAGCGACGCGCCGGACCCGGTGCTGCCCATCGAGCTGCCGCTCAACGTGTCGTTCGTCGGCGTGCCGGTGTTCGCGGCCCTTGGCGCCTGGATCGCGAGCGAGTTCTTCGGCGTGCCCTGGGTGCTGGCGCTCGTCTCGCTGCCGCTCATCCTGGTGCTTACGGTCATCTGCGCCAACTCGATGGCGCTCACGTCGTGGACCCCGACCGGGGCGCTGTCGAAGATCACCCAGTTCACGATCGGCGCGATCGACCGCGCCAATCCCGCCAGCAACCTGATCCCGGCCGGCATGACGGGCGAAGTCGCCGCCAACGCGTCGAACCTGCTGTCCGACATCAAGCCCGGCTACATGCTCGGCGCCAAGCCGCGCCAGCAGGCGATCGGGCACGTGATCGGGATCTTCTCCGGCGCGCTGACCTGCGTTCCACTCTTCTTCCTTCTGTTCCTGCCGCCGGATCAAAACGGGCTGCGCTCGACTGCAACCATCATCTCCGAGCAGTTCGCGTTCCCCGGCGCGCTGCAGTGGAAGGGCGTGGCAGAGTTGATCGCCAAGGGCGTGAGCAGCCTCGCGCCGACCGCGGTCGCGGCGATGATCGTCGCGGCGGCCTGCGCGGTGGCGATCGAGGTCTCACGCGCGGTGACCAACGGGCGCTTTCCCCTCACGGCAGTGTCGATCGGCCTGGGCGTCGTGCTGCCGCCCGAGTCGACGCTCGGCATGTGGGCCGGCGCGATGATCTTCTGGTTGATGGGCCGCAGGCACCCGACGCCGGGCACGACGAAGCACGCGATCTGGGTGGAGGGCTGCGAGCCGATCTGCGCGGGGCTGATCTCGGGGTCGGCGCTGATGGGGATCGGCAATGCGATCGTCAATGTGCTGCTGACCTGATGTAAGCGGCCAGGCAACTCGTCCTGGCGTGAGTGGCGCCAAGAGAGGTCGGGCTGCCGATCTGCGCGGCGTTCCCTGCCAACTAACTAAGCCGGCGGGTGCGCCAGAGCCAGTCGTGCGCGTAGCGCCGATACGAAGGGATTTGTGCGTAAACCGATCGTGGCTACGCTCCCATTGAAGTGCTGCCTTCTCTGTGCACTCTGTGTGGATTGCACCTCGAGACACATGATTGACGGGCAATCGATCGACGTTCAAATTGTCCGCGATTTGCCGATTGTTTCGGGGTCGATTGGCGGCGAACGCATCGATCTCTTGGTCGACACCGGCATGTCGTCGGCAATAGCGCTTCCAGGCGACTTTGCGAGAGCATCACGGGCAGTCGTCCTGAAGAACGCGTGGCAAGTGTTTAGGGATGCCGGGGGTGGAGCGTTCAAGGTTCAGCAGCTTGAGGTGCGGAGCCTCGAAATCGGAGGGGTGACGCTAAGCAATGTGAAAGGCACTATCACGTTTTCTGGAGGTCTTTCCACTGAAGAGACCTTTCCGGGTTTGAGTCCCAAGTTAGGGGTGCTGGGGCTTGGCGCATTCGCGCCGCACGACTTCCTGTTGGATCTTCCAAACGGGAAAGTTCACATATTCTCGGAGCGCGAAGGCAGTTCGGTGGACAGATCAAAGTGGACGCGAGTCCCTTTTGAATATGACCAAGCAGGGATCCGCATTCGGTTGAGGGTGCATGACGTCGCTGGTTCGTTTGTTCTCGACACCGGGGCGTCAAAGACATTGATCAATTCCGATTCGGCATTCTTTGTTTCCCTCGGATTGAAATGTAGTGAGACCGGACAGCCCAAGGTTTGTTTGATGGATGTGCTAGGGGCTGTCACAACGGAGACGGGCGCGAGCATTCCCGATTTGGACGCGACGTTTCTGCAAATGAAGACAGTTCCCTTCGATGGCTTGTTGGGAATGGACTTCTTGCGCCAGAACGAGGTCTATGTCGACTTTCGGTCGAAAGAGCTATTTCTGCACAGGGCGTTTTGAATTTTCGTAAAGCGACTCTCAGGCCTTGACCGCCCGGTGCAGGAACGGCAGGCTGACGTCGAGCCGGTAGTCGACGCCGGTGTGGTTGTCGTCGAACTCCTCGTAGCGGTGCGGCACGCCGTGCTCGGCCAGCCGCTTGGAGAGGATGCGCGCACCGTAGTGCAGGTGGTACTGGTCGCGCCAGCCGCAGTCGATGTACAGACCCCGCATCGACTTGAGCGCCGCCGCATAGCGCGGCACCAGGTTGATCGGGTCGTGCGCGCGCCACCGTTCCCAGCGCTGGGCGATGAGCTCGCCGGTCTCGAGATTGAACGGCAGGCGGAAGCCGTTGGGCGCCTTCGGGTCCGGATCGTAGGTCGCCGCCATGCACAGGTTCATCAGGCAGTGAATCTCGGCATCATTGGGCTTCCTCTTCTCGTGAAACGCCTTCAGGAAGCGGGCCACGCGGCCATCGTCGATGCCGCGGCCGGCGCCCCGCTCCGCGCGGGCCACGTCGAGCGGCCCTTCCTTGCGCGCCTTCCCGCGGTACTTGGCCAGTTCGTTCAGCGTGTTCGGCCAGTCGCAGTAGTAGCAGAAATCGAAGTAGGAGTCGCCCGAGTGGTCCGCCGCCGCGCCCCAATAGCGCGCGTATTTCATCGCGTGCAGGATGGCGCCGTACCCGCCCGAGGACTTGCCGAAGCAGCCCCGATGCTCGCGCGCGGCGAGCGTGCGGAACTCGCGGTCGACGAACGGGATCAGTTCGCGCGTGAGGTAGTCGCCGTAGTCCCCGATCGCCGTCGAATTGACGTACTGGTTGCCGCCCAGGCGCGTGAAGCAGTCCGGAAAGACGATGATCAGCGGGCCCATTTTGCGCTCGAACACCAGCCGCGCCGCCTTCTCGGCGATGTTCTCGTCGAAGGCGCGCCAGCTCACGTGCGCGAGGCCGGATCCGGTATAGCCGACCAGATCGAACAGGACCGGGAAACGGCGGTTGCGGCTGCCGCGGTCGTCGTATTGCGGCGGCAGCCAGACCGGGAACCGGCGCACGTGCGGATCGCCGAGCGGGTTGTCGGCCAGGATCGTCGACGTGTGTTCGACGGTCACGACGG
The DNA here is from genome assembly GCA_964512305.1 of uncultured Burkholderiaceae bacterium. Taxonomy (GTDB): domain Bacteria; phylum Pseudomonadota; class Gammaproteobacteria; order Burkholderiales; family Burkholderiaceae_F; genus CAZEIW01. Next base: position 52,741 of record CAZEIW010000115.1, read on the forward strand.
TTCCGGCGGGTGCGCCGCGAAGCCTCGAGGTCATGCTGCTCCTCCTCGCAGGGACGGTCTCATTGACAGTCCAATTGACAGTCCAATTGACAGTCTCAGCGCGCCTGCTGCAGACGCTTCATCATCGCTTCGCGCTCCGGAAAGCGCGTGCAGTCGATGCCGCCGAGGTCCGCGTCGGCGAGCTTCTGGCTCGACGGATCGCCGCGCAGCGCTCCGCGGGCGCCGGCGAGCCTGAGTTCCTTGCCGTCGCCGCGCCAGCGCGCGCCGAGCACCACGTAGCCGGACTCGTCGCGCCGCCCGTTGCACTGGACGCTTGCGGTTTCGCCGGCGGTCTCGCCCGGCAGCTGCCGCTCGTCGAGCACCTGATAGCGCAGCCGGGCCTGCCGTGCATTGAGCACTTCCATCACCTGGCGCTTGAGCAGCCAGGCTCGCGCGGTGCCGTCGCAGACGGCGAGCCAGACCTCGAAATCGGTATTGCTGGCGGAAACGCGCCAGCCCGGGTCGACCTCGCAGCGTGGCGGCAGCTGCAGCCCCGTGCTGGGTTCGCTGTAGATCGGGCGGCCGACGTACGAGTCGGCAGCGAGCGCCGGCGGCGCGGCGCCTTCCAGAACGGCCGCGAGCACGGCCGCGAGCAAGGCGGCTGCGTCGCGGGCCAGTCTGGCTCCGCCGGCTCGCCCGACGCCGCGCGCCGGATCCAATGCCCCTCTCATCACGCCAGCTTACCCCGGATGCCGGGTCGGCCGCCGGCTACGAGAGTCCGCCTTCACCCCCGACCGCTTTCCCGCAAGCGGGAGAGCCTCCTGCCGCTTCGACGGCGGCACACCGACCATGAACCGCGTGCCAGCAAGAATGACGCTCGTGAATGCCGCGGGGGGTGCTCGAGGGGGGGCGCAGCCACCCCTCGAAGCCGATCCTCCCGCTTCTCGGTTCCGAGGCTGCCGGCGCCAAACGTCCTGCTCCGCCGCCCTTCGAAGCTACGGTTCATGGAAAGGGCTAGCGATAGAAGACGAAATTGGCCGAGAAGGCGACGCGCAGCAGCATGTTGACCTGGGCCGCCTCGCACTTCGAAGGCGGCAGGCCGCCGACCGTGTCGATGCGCTGGACGTAGCGGAC
>CAZEIW010000116.1:0-5246 GCA_964512305.1 uncultured Burkholderiaceae bacterium
GCCGCGCGAAGGCCGACAGCGCGCCGAGCACGGCGTCCGGCGCCTCGGCCATCAGAGCGTGGCCCGCGTGACCGATGCGCACGACCTGCGGCTCGCCCGCCGCCTCGATCAGCGGCTGCGCCGACTGCGGCGGGGTCATCCGGTCCGCTTCGCTCAGGACGAACAACACCGGGCACTGCAGCGACTTCGCGGCGTCGACGCCGCCGCGGTAGGCGTTGCACGCCGCGAAATCGCGATACAGCACCCCCGGCCCGTTGCGTTCGGCGATCCGCTGCATCAGGCGCAGGTTCTCCCACACGACGTTGAATCCCGGGCCGGGATTCGACGGCCGTGCGGCGAACGGCGCGATCGACGCGCTGAACGACCACAGGTTGATCATGTCCATCGCGGCCGGGAGGTCGGCGCGCGCGGCGGCCAGCAGCGCATCGGAGACGCGCATGGGAAACGCGGTGCATACCAGCGCGACCCCGGCGGCAAGCGCCTGCTGGCGCCGCGCGACTTCGAGCGCGATCAGCGAGCCCAGGCTGTGGCCGACGAGCAGCACCCGCTTCGCCTGCGAGCGGCGCAGCGCGCCGGCCAGGCGATCGGCGACCGCCTCGACGGAGACCTCCGCCTCGCCTTCGCTGCGGCCGTGCCCGGGGAGATCGAAGGCCAGGACGCTGAAGCCGTGATGGGCGAGAAAGCGCGACTGCAGGATCCAGACGCTGTGGTCGTGCTGCGCGCCGTGAATGAAGGCCACCACGGGACGTTGCGGATCGAACGGGCGGCCGCCCGTATAGGCGTAAAGTCGGCCCGCACCGCCATCAAGCCAGGCGCTCATCGCCCTTTCCATCGCGCCATGGTCAGCCGGCCTTGCGCGCCGCTTTGAGCGCCTGCTCGAGGTCGTCGACCAGATCGTCGGGATCCTCCAGTCCGATCGACAGCCGGATCGTTCCCGGCATGATGCCGCTCGCGCGAAGCTCGGCGTCCGGGACCCGGAAGTGCGTGGTCGAGCCCGGATGGATCACCAGCGACTTGGCGTCGCCGACATTGGCCAGGTGCGAGAAGACGCGCAGCGATTCGACGAAGCGCCGCCCGGCCTCGCGTCCGCCCTTGAGCTCGAAGCTGAAGACCGCGCCGCAGCCGCGCGGCAGCAGCCGCCGGGCGAGCTCGTGGTCCGGATGCGATGCCAGCTCCGGATACGACACCGACTCGACCATCGCGTGAGCCGCCAGCATCGCGACGACGTGGCGGGCGTTCTCGACGTGCCGCTGCATGCGCAGCGGCAGCGTCTCGACGCCCTGCAGGATCAGGAACGCGGCATGCGGACTCATGCAGGCGCCGAAATCGCGCAGGCCCTCGCGCCGCGCGCGCAGCAGGAACGGCGCGACGGTGCTCTCCTCGGAGAAGTTCATGCCGTGGAACCCCTCGTAGGGCTCGGTCAACGTCGGGAAGCGCCCGCTCGCGGCCCAGTCGAACCGGCCGCTGTCGACCAGCAGACCCCCGATCGCGACGCCGTGGCCGCCGAGGAACTTGGTGGCCGAATGCAGCGCGAGGTCGGCGCCGAGCTCGAACGGCTGCATCAGGTACGGCGTGGTGAACGTCGCATCGACCAGCAGCGGCAGCCCGTGCTCGTGCGCGAGCGCGGACACCGCCGGCACGTCGAGCACGTCGAGGCCCGGGTTGCCGAGCGTTTCGCCGAACAGCAGGCGCGTGTCGGGACGGATCGCGGCGCGCCACGCCGGCAGCTCGCGGGGATCGACGAACGTGGTGTCGATGCCGAAGCGGCGCAGCGTGTAGGCCAGCAGGTTGTGCGAGCCGCCGTAGAGCGCCCGGCTGGCGACGATGTGCGAGCTGCCGCCCATCAAGGTCGCGATCGCCAGGTGCAGCGCCGCCTGCCCGCTGGCGGTGGCGACCGCGCCCACGCCGCGCTCGAGCGCCGCGATGCGCTCCTCGAGCACCGCGACCGTCGGGTTGGAGATGCGCGAGTACACGTGCCCCGCGCGCTCCATGTTGAACAGCGACGCGGCATGCTCCGAGTCCTCGAAGCAGAACGAGGTCGACGCGTAGATCGGCACCGCGCGCGCCCCGGTGGCGGGATCGGGGCGCTGTCCGGAATGCAGCGCCAGGGTGTCGAAGCCCGGATAACGCGGAGCAGCCATCGGTTCGCGGGATTGCAGCGCAGGCGGCGATCCGTGCAGTGTATCGCCGCGCGCCCGCGAAGGCGGCATAATCGTGGCAACGCCGACCTGACGCCCCGAATGGACGCCCGCGCCGACCTGTTCGCCCCGATCGAGCCCTACGACAGCGGCATGCTCGCGCTCGACGAGGTTCATACGATGTACTGGGAGGCCAGCGGCAACCCGCGCGGCGTTCCGGTCGTGTTCCTGCACGGCGGCCCGGGCGGCGGCTGCTCGCCCGAGCATCGCCGCTTCTTCGATCCGGAGGTGTTCCGGATCGTCCTGTACGACCAGCGCGGCGCCGGCGCCTCGTCGCCGATGGGCGAAGTGGCCGGCAATACCACGCAGCACCTGATTCGCGACCTCGAGCGCCTGCGCGAATACCTCGGCGTCACGCAGTGGCTGCTGTTCGGCGGTTCGTGGGGCAGCACCCTTGCGCTTGCCTATGGGCAGGCGCACCCCGAGCGCTGCCTGGGCTTCGTGCTGCGCGGCGTGTTCCTCGGGCGCCCGAGCGAGATCGACTGGTTCTTCGCAGGGCCCCGCCACATCTACCCTGAAGCCTGGCGGCGTTTCTGCGAGATGCTGCCGGAGCCGGAACGCGGCGACCTGCTCAAGGGCTACCTGAAGCGCCTCTTCGACCCCGATCCGCGCGTGCACGTTCCGTTTGCGCGCGCGTGGAGCGAGTACGAGGGGACCTGCTCGACCCTGCTGCCCAACCCGGACCTCGTGCGGCAGTTCTCCGACGACGCGCTGGCGCTGGCGCGCCTCGAGGCGCATTTCTTCGCCCACCAGTGCTTCCTCGCGCCCAATCAGCTGCTCTCGAACCTGTACCGCGTGCGCCACCTGCCGGCGGCGATCGTGCACGCGCGCTACGACATGGTGTGCCCGATCGTCAGCGCCGACGAGCTGGCGCGCGCCTGGCCGGCGGCCCGTTACGTGATCGTTCCCGATGCCGGGCACTCGGTGTGGGAGCCGCCCGTGCGCGCCGCGGTGGTGCGCGAGGTCGAGCTGTTCAAGCAGAAGTTCTCCCGCGCCGGTTCGCACCGCGTGCCGGCGCGACCCTCGCGCTTCCGCTGAGCGCCGGCGGGCGCGATCGGCCGGCGGCAAGCCTCGGCACGCGTCGAAATGGACCCCCCCTCCTCCCGGCCCGAATGGCCGCCGGCCCTGCTATGCGCGCTGCTCGTCGCCTTTGTCTGGAGCGCGCTGCCGGGGCTGCTGCTGTCGGCCCCGCACGCCGACAACGTCGAGCAGCTGAACTGGTCGCACTCGTTCGAGTGGGGCTACTTCAAGCATCCGCCGCTGCCGACCTGGCTGCTGCGGGCGGCGATCGAGCTCGTCGGGCGCAGCGCATTCATCACCTATGCGCTCGCGCTCGCATGCGTGGCCGTCACGCTGCTGATCGTCTGGCGGTGCGCCCGCCTCCTGCTCGACCGCGATGCCGCGCTGGTTGCGCTGCTGCTGACCAGCGCGGACTACTACCTGATGGGGCGCGGCTCGTTCCTGAACCACAACACGGTGATGCTGCCGTTCGTGGCCGCATCCGCCTGGGCCGTCCTGCGGATCGCGCAGGGCGCGGGCGCTCGCGCCTGGCTGTTGCTGGGACTGGTGCAGGCCCTGGGACTGCTGACCAAGTACCAGATGGCGGTCTTCATCGCAGCTGCCGGGGTCGCGCTGCTGGCGGCCGGCGTCCGGCGGCGGCCGGGCTTCGCCTCGGGGACCGCGCTGTGCGCCGCAGCCACGATCGTGCCGCTGGTGCCGCACGCGATGTGGCTGCTGCAGCACCGGTTTTCGACGTTCCAGTACGCGAGCCACAGCCTGCTGGCGGACCTCGGCATCGCCGACCGGATCCGCCAGCTGCTCTCGTTCGCGGTCCAGCAGGTCGGGCGCATGGCGCCGGCGCTCGCGGCGCTGGGGGCCGCGCTCGCGATCGATCGCGCCCGGCGCAAGGATCGCGCCGACGATCCTGCGGCGCCGCCCGCCGACTCATCGGTACGGCTCGAGCGCCCGCTGTGGATCCTGGCCTTGATGCCTTTCGCCGTCGTGCTGGGCCTGTGCCTGTTCGCCGGGGTCGCGCCGCAGAATCACTGGGGCGCGACGACGACCCTGCTGATGCCGCTGGCGGCGGTCGTCTGGCTGCGCAAGCGCCGCCTGCCGGCGGTGGCGACTGCCGCGATTGCGGTCGTCGGCGCGCATGCGGCGGCTGTGATCTGGAACGTCGTCGTCTGGGCTGCCGCACCCGGGCCGCACCATTCGTTCGCGGCGCAGGCGCTGGCCGCGCTTGCGGAGCAGCATTGGAACGCTCACGCCGCCGGACGCATTCGCGTCGTGATCGGGCCGGACTGGGAGGCCGGTTCGATCGCGTTGAACCTGCCGTCGCGTCCGATGGTGCTGACCTCGGGCGACCGATCGCAGGAACCCTGGGTGACCGACGAGTTGATCGATCGCTGCGGCGCGCTCGTGGTCTGGCAATCCGGGCATGAGGCGCGCGATCAGGTCGGTGCCGCGTTCGCGGCGCGCATCGCCGCGACCGGGCACCTCGAGACCGATGTGCCGCGCGGATTGACCTCCTCGATCGAGGCCGGCGTGATCGCTCCGCGGGGGGACGGCTGCCGCTGATCCCGGCGCGCCGGCTCCGCGCCGGCGGCGGCAGAATGTCCGCATGGCGCATCTGATTCCCACCCTCGGCGCCGCCCGTTTCGACTCGCGCGGCGAGCTGCGCCTGGCCGAGCGCTTGCGGGAATTCATGGAGGACAACACCTGGATCTGGCACAACCTGCCGTTCGGCGCGCGCGGCCGCCATCCGGATTTCGTGATCCTGCACCCCGCCAACGGACTGCTGGTGCTGGAAACCAAGGACTGGCGGCTTGAAAGCGTGCTGAGCGCGGCCAAGGACCACGTTGAGCTGCTGACGGGGCGCGGGCCGGTGAAGGAGGACAGCCCATTCGAGCAAGCACGCCGCTACATGCACGACGTCGTGCGAACCATCGAGCTCGATCCTCAACTCGTCTTCCCGGTCGACCACGGGTTTCACAACCGCGCGATCGTGCCGTTCGGCTACGGCGTCGTTTTCACCAACATCACGCAGCG
>CAZEIW010000117.1:0-24680 GCA_964512305.1 uncultured Burkholderiaceae bacterium
GCATATGCGCGATTCCGTCAAGAATCTGGCCAGCGTCACACTGCTCACCGCCGCGAGCGCGATCTCGAATGGAGCGGCGGCGCAGGCGTGGAGTGCTCCACAGCCCGCCGCGGAGGGCGTCGTCGAGGGGTTTGCGGCCAACGGCAGCGGGACGGCTGCGCTCATCTACGCCAAGACGGCGGCGGGTCTGTTCGCCACGGTGAGAACCGGCGGCGCGTGGGGTGCGCCGGTTACCCTCACCACGCAAGGGACGCGCGGCAACATCGCCGTGGCTCCGAATGGCGATGTACTCGCGATATGGACATTTCACCTCAACAACTCAACCGCTCCAGTCGAGCTGCAGGCCGCGTTTTACCACTCGGGGCGCTGGGGCAATCCGATCACACTGACCACGAACGGCGCCGCAGTCAACGGGTCCCAGCTGACGACACTGGGTTTCGACGGTCAGAACCGGGCGACCGTGATCTGGGAGCAGATCACCGGCTCGAATACGTGCGCGTTGCAGGCGGCCACCGGGACCGCGACAGGCGGCTTCGCCTCGGCCCAGAGCATCGCGCAGGGTTGCCAGGGTTGGATAGAACTGGCGGTCAGCACCAGCGGCCAGGCGATTGCGATCCAGGGCGCACCGACGCTCGAGGTCGCGCCGGTGATCGCAACCAGCCGCGACGCGAACGGCGGCTGGGGCGCGCCCGTGACAGTGGCGAGCCCCGGTTACGGCAATGAGTCGCCGAACGTCGGGCTGGGCAACAACGGAACCGCGGTGGTGATCTGGCGTACACGGACCCAGACGGCCGTCGCCGTGCGCGAGAACGGCGTGTGGAGCGGTCCCGCCGCGCCGCCCCAGGTCGTCGGCGGTGGCGGAACGGCCGCCGTGGACGGAAGCGGCAACGCCGTGATTTCCTACGGCGGCAAACTCAGCTACCGGCCCGCGGGTGGATCATTCCAGACCGCCATCGTCTTGCAGAAGTCCGTGAGCGGAGTCGTGGCCGACGATGCCGGAACGTTTGCCGTCGGCGGATCGAGCATCGCCGTGCGACCGGCCGGCAGCTCGACCTGGAACCAGAACGGACCGAGTGGCGGCGTGGTGATTGCGCCCGGTTTCGCGACAGCCGTGAGCTATGGTCCTCAGAATCCCGACGGTTACTACGAGATCGAGTCCGAACAGGCCGTCGTGCCGTAGCGTGAGGCACCGGATGCACCATTCCCGCCTCTGCGCCGTGCTGATCGATTGCAGGACCTTGGACATCGACGCCGCGGCCAACTTCTGGGCTGACGCGCTGGGTCGCCCTGTCCCTCCGGGACCGTTCTCATACCAAGAGCGCGCGACGTTGGCATCGCGACGAGATGACCAGGGTCAACGAGGCCATCGATAGGATGAATAGGATGCATGGGTCACCTTGGCAGCGCAGAAGTCGTTTCGCGCGCTCCAATGCGTGCGAAGCGACGTGCCAGTAATGAGTGGGTTTGCCGCAAAGGGAAGTCGTGAAGGGCGCAAAGATGGACGCTACCTCGCGCAATGAGATCCTCGGGCCGTGGCCGGCCCAGGCGCGAAAGATTCGGCTCGATTCCGACACGTATTGCGCCCATTCCATGCGGGCGACTCACGGCGACGCCGATTGCGACCACGATTTCGAAGTCGCGCCTAGCGTTACGGAGCCGACCTTCGCGGTTTGGAGGTGCACCAAGTGCAGCCGCGCATTCAGGTACGAGGTCTGGGGCACGGGTTCGGGGCTGAGCTGAACTTCGCACCTGCACGCGAACCTTGACAGATCTCCGCTGAGCGTTCGGCTGGCGAATCGGCCGGACCCGTGTGACGCCTGTGTATACAATCGACGCCATCGATTGAGACGTTGCAGGGGGTCAAAGAGGTGCTCACCGTCGGAAATGCAGTCGTCGCCATCGTTGCGCTTCTGCATCTCTATTTTCTCGTCCTCGAGATGTTCTTGTGGGACAAGCCCGCCGGCCTGCGGGCGTTCGGACTCACACCCGAGGCGGCCGCTGCTTCCAAGGTCCTGGCGGCCAACCAGGGGCTCTACAACGGCTTCCTGGCGGCTGGCTTGATATGGGGCTTGACTCTGGGTGCGGGCGGGACCGGGGTGAAGGTCTTCTTCCTCTGCTGCGTCGTGGTTGCCGGCCTGTACGGCGCGACGACGGCGAGCCGCAAGATTCTCTTTGTCCAGGCGGTTCCGGCCGCAATCGGATTGGTCTTGGTGCTGCTGCCCTCGTTCAGCGCCTGAATTTCGGCGGGCAATCCGCGAGCGGGCACGTTCGTTGCACGTGAAGCAGCGCATACGAAATTGGGACCGCAGACCCGTGCAGAAGAAGTACGGCGGTTTCGGTTTCTGAAATCGAGGTGACGAATGCCTCACGACCCCACCGGCATGGCGGCTCATGCTTCGCGCTCGGACCGCAAGCTGCGCCGCCTATTGGGCGGCATGTCCGTCTTCACGATGATGATGACCATCCCGCAGGTCTGGACCATCTGGGTCGGTCACCGGGCCGGCGGAGTCTCCATCCTGTCGTGGAGCGCGTATCTCGTGTCCGCCCTGCTGTGGTTCTGGTTCGGGTTGCGGCAGCGCGACCGGAATATCTACCTGCCCTGCGTAGGCTGGATCGTTCTGGACGGTGCCGTGATTGCGGGCGCCGTCGTCTACGGGTAGCTTCGACCGAAAGCGAGTTCGTCCACGCGAAGCACGAATTGAAGGGCGACGGGCGGTCTTCGATCGCGGGAGGACAGCACGCGTGGTGCCGTCGAAGGTATGCTTGGACGGCAGCAGTTGCTTCGCGCTCCCACAATATGATGCGCGCGTCGCCTGATTGACACGCTAGGCTGCCTGGCCAAATCTCTCTTGATTTCGGACAGGCAATGCGGTCGTGGTCTGCTGCCCGGCTTGCCGTGAACAAGGTGAAATCGTTCGCGATTCGGTCTTGAGGACCGACCGATCAGCGATCTCGGAGCGAAATCCGCAGCCGGGAGGAAGGTGCTATCGATGAACAGCGAGTTGGCCCGACTGCTCGACGCGATCAGTTTCGCGGCGGAACGACACCGGAACCAGCGCCGCAAGGACCGCGAGGCGAGCCCGTACATCAACCACCCGATCGCCCTGGCGACCGTTCTCGCCAACGACGGAGGTGTCGCGGACGTGGAGGTGCTGCAGGCCGCGGTCCTGCACGACACCATCGAGGACACCGAGACGACCTTCGACGAGCTCGTCGCACGGTTCGGAGCCCGGGTCGCGGGCATCGTCGCCGAGGTCACGGACGACAAGAACCTTCCCAGGGACGTCCGAAAGCGGCTGCAGATCGAGGACGCTCCAAACAAGACGCCGCAGGCCGCGCTCGTGAAGCTGGCCGACAAGATCTGCAACCTGCGCGATATCGCCTCCGCGCCGCCGGCGGGTTGGTCTTTGGAGCGGAGGCGCGAGTATTTCGAGTGGGCCAGGCGAGTCGTCGACGGGCTGCCGAAGGTCAACGACAAGCTGCTGGATCTGTTCGATGACGCGTACGCGAGGCGTCCATAAAGGGCGGAGCAAGATTCGGCAAGTCGCCGGAGGCTCGGCCGCGCGGCAGCGTTTGCGCGGCGCGAGCGGCTTGTCCTTTCATCGTTCCGATGGTAGTTTGCCTCCCTCGAAAAGACGCCTCGTGACCGCGCCCGCGGTTCGCAGGTGCCCGCGAGGGGAGACGCCGAAGTGGCCCGGCCACTGATCCTGGTTGATCCGCTGCCGCGCAAGCTCGATCTGATCTGCGACGCCCCGACGCGCGCACGTCTCGAGGCGCTGGGCGAGCTTGCGATCTCCGAGGACCGGCCGATGCCCGACGAGGAGATCGAGCGTCTGCTGCCGGCGGCCGCCATCCTGATCGGCCAGACCGCGATGCCGCGGGCGCGGCTCGAGCGGGCCGGCGCGCTGAAGGCGATCTTCAACGTCGAGACCAACTTCCTGCCCAACATCGACTACCAGGCCTGCCAGGAGCGCGGCGTCTGGGTGCTGAGCCCGACAGCGGCCTTCGCCACGGTCGTCGCGGAGTCGGCGCTTGCGATGGCGATCGACCTGGCGCGCGGGATTTCGGCCGGGGATCGGGCGTTTCGCGCGGGCCGGGAAAGATACGGACACGCGAGCAACGAAGACAGTTTCCAGTTCACCGGAGCGCCGGTGGGGCTGATCGGCTTCGGCGACCTTGGCCGCACGCTGCGCGCGCTGCTCGTTCCGTTTCGCAATCCGGTCGCGGTCTACGACCCCTGGCTGCCGGACGAGCTGATTCGAGAGCACGACTGCCGGCCGGCGCCGCTGGACGACGTCCTTTCGACATCGAAAGTGGTGTTCGTGTTCGCGAGCGTGACGACCGCCAACCAGGGGTTTCTGCGCCGGCGCGAGTTCGAGCTGCTCAAGCCGGGCGCGGTCTTCCTGCTGATGAGCCGGGCCGCGGTGGTCGATTTCCCGGAACTGCTGCGACAGGCGAACTCCGGCCGCATCAAGGTCGCGACCGATGTCTTTCCCGTGGAGCCCGTGCCCGGCGACGACCCGCTGCGCAAGCAGCTCGGCGAGAACCTGCTGCTCTCGGCGCACCGCACCGGCGGCATGCGGGAGGCCTTGCAGCAGATTGGCCGCATGACCGTGGCGGATGCCGAGCTGATCCTCCGCGGTCTGGCGCCGCAGCTGTGCCGGCGCGCGGATCCCGTCCTCGCCGGCCAGTTGCGCAGCATGCCGGTCGGCGCGCCGCGGACGTAGGCCTCGGGCGCGCGCGGGGGATACGGGGCGAAGGACGCATGAACGAAGCGACCGAAACAACCGCGACGGCGCGCGATCCACGCCTGCTCGAGGCGCGGGGCATCTCGAAGTATTTCGGCGCCATCACGGCGCTCGACCGGGTCGCGTTCCACCTCGATCGCGGCGAGGTGCTGGGCGTCGTCGGCGACAACGGAGCGGGCAAGTCGACCCTGATGAAGATCCTCTCCGGGCTGTTCCAGCCGAGCACGGGCGAGATCGTGTTCCAGGGCAACCAGGTGCGGTTCTCGAGCCCGCGAGACGCGCACCGGGTGGGCATCGAAATGGTCTATCAGGACCTCGCGCTGGCCGGGAACATGACGATCTTCGAGAACATCTACCTCGGCCGCGAGCCCGGCCGCCGCTTGCTGGGGCTGAACATCGTCGATCGCGCGCGCAGCCGCAAGATGGCGGCCGAGCACCTGGAGCGGCTGCACATCGAGGTCAAGTCGGTCGATCAGAACGTCGAGGATCTCTCCGGCGGGCAGCGCCAGGCGGTCGCGATCGCGCGCGCCACGGCGTTCGACGCGCGGGTCGTGATCATGGACGAGCCGACCGCGGCGCTCGCCATCAAGGAGGTCGGCAAAGTGCTCGATCTCATCAAGAGCCTGAAGGAGCACGGCGTCAGCGTGATCCTGATCAGCCACCGGCTCGACGACGTGTTCTACGTCTGCGACCGCGTGATGGCGCTGTTCCGCGGCGCCAACTTCGCCGAGGCCGCGCTGCGGGACACCAGCCGCAACGAGGTCATCGGCTGGATCATGGGGGCCAAGGGCCACACGGCGGCCCTTGCGCACGACCGGGTATAGCGGCATGGCGGCGCAAGAAGCGGTCGGCGGTCGTTTCAGCCTCGGCAAGGCGGCAGAGCGCTACGGCATCGTCGCGATCGTCCTCGTGATGATGGGCGTGCTGTCGCTCGTGCAGCCGGAGTATTTCCTGTCGGTGCAGAACCTGACCAACGTCCTGAAGCAGATAGCGATGAACTCGCTGCTCGCGATCGGCATGTTCCTGGTCATCCTGACCGCGGGCATCGATCTCTCGGTGGGTTCGATCCTGGCCCTGGCGATGATGGCCGTGGCGATGGCGGACAAGGCGGGTTGGGCGTGGCCGCTCGTGGTGCTGATCGGGCCGGCGGTCGGTGTCGTCATCGGCGCGATCAACGGTTTCGGACTGACGCTGCTGCGCCTGCCGCACCCGTTCATCATGACGCTCGGCACCCTCAACGCGATCCGCGGGCTGACCAACCTGATCTCCGACGGGCGGCCGATCTCGGGCCTGTCCGCGCCGGTCCGGTTCCTCGGCTCCGCGCAGATCCCGCTGCCGGGGCTCGGTCCGTTCGGGGCCATTCCGGTCAGCGGCCTCGTACTGCTCGTCTGCTACGGCTGCGTCGCGCTGTTCCTGAGGAAGGTCTCGGTCGGACGCCACATCTACGCCGTCGGCGGCAACCCGCAGGCGGCCCGCGTGAGCGGGATCAGCGTCGATCGCATCCTGCTCCTCGTCTACGTGATGTCCGGCTTCTTCGCCGGGCTTTCCGCGCTGCTGCTCGCAGGCCGCACCGATTCGGGCTTTCCCAATGCCGGCATCGGCGCCGAGCTCGATGCGATCGCCGCGGTCATCATCGGCGGCGCCAGCTTCTTCGGCGGACGCGGCACGGTGCTCGGCGTGTTCTCGGGCGTGCTCATCATGGGACTGCTGCGCAACGGGCTGAACCTCATGAACGTCAGCGTGTTCTGGCAGCAGCTGCTCATCGGAATTATCATCATTCTTGCTGTCTACGTGGATGTCTTGCGGCGTCGCGCGGCGGTGAGGACCGAGGAGCTGACGCAGGCGCATCCGAAGCGAGCGCTTCTGCGTCGGGGACGGAGCCTTGGAAATCGGAGTAAAACAACATAACGCATAACGGGAGAACGCGATGAGAAAGGTGTTGTTGCTGGTTGCGAGTCTGCTGGGCGCGGTGGCATTCGGTGCGCGCGCGGCCGACACCGTGGTCGTCGCAATGAAGGGTCCGGGGTCCGGCAATCCGTTCTGGGCGGCGGTCCAGGCGGGCGCCGAGGCGAAGGGCAAGGAGCTCGGTGTCAACGTGGTCGTGGTGGCGCCGCCCCAGGAGAGCGACATACAGGGCCAGATCGCGCTGGTCGAGGATCAGCTGGCGAAGAAGGTGAGCGCGATCGCCATCGCGCCGACCGACCCGAACGCGCTGGCGCCGGTGCTCGAGCAGGCGAAGAAGCAGGGCGTGGGCGTCGTCTTCATCGACACCAAGGGCGTCAACCCGGGCGTGACGTTCATCGGCACCAACAACGAAGTGGGCGCGGGTCTTGCCGCCGACTACATCTGCAAGAGCGTGCCCAAGGGCAGCGAGGTCGCGATCCTGCAGGGGATCATCACGCAGTCGACCGGGCAGGCACGCGCCGAAGGATCGAAGAAGGGACTGAACGCCTGCGGGATGAAAGTCGTTGCCGAGCAGCCCGCCGACTGGGATACCGGCAAGGCGCAATCGGTCATGGAGAACATCATCACCGGGCACCCGAACCTCAAGGCGGTGTTCGCCTCGAACGACAACATGGCCCTGGGCGCAGTCCAGGCGTTGAAGTCGGCCAACATGCTGTCCAAGGTGGTGGTCGTGGGCTTCGACGCGAACCCCAATGCCGCAGCCAGCGTTCTCGCGGGCGAGATGAGCGCGACGGTCGCGCAGAATCCGAAGAACATGGGCGCCCTGGGCGTCGAGAACGCCCTGGCCGTCAAGCAGGGCAAGAAGATCCCGCCCGTGATCGATACGGGTACGGTGCTGGTCACCAAGAGCAACGCGGCCCAGTACAAGTAGAAGTAGACGAACAGACCACCCGGTCGAGGTCCGGTGTCCGCGGGTCGCGCGGGCTCCGCCGGTGGCGGAGCCCGCCCCGTCGTGCGGCCGCCGGACCGTGCAGCTCGATCGGGAGGTTCATCGCGTGGGCGTGCGGGCGATCCAACCGGCCGTGGCAGCCGAGGCCAACGCGAGCACAACGAGCAGGGGCACGATCAGCGTGGCCTCGCGCAGCCCGATGAGGTCGGCCGCACCACCGAGAAGCGCCGGCATGATGAGAATCGCACCGCCGCTTGCGAGCGTGGTGCGGGCGCTGGCAAGCGCGGCGAGAGGGCCCGCGGCCTGTACGGCCAGCGCGAGCGTCAGTGGATAGATCGGCGCGATTCCGACGCCGGTCAGGAAGAGTCCGGTGATGGCGGAAAGTGCGGCCCAGCCCGAGCGGACGCGGGCCGCGTCGCCAAGCGTCCAGTAGACGGCGAAGCCTGCCAGCGTCAGCAGCAAGGCGGCGCGCAGCAGGCGCGGTGCTCCGTGCCGGAGCAGGAGTCGGCTGCATGCGACCCGGCCGGCGATCATCGCGGCCATGAACGCGCCGGCGCCGACCGCCGCGCCGGTGCGCGACAGGCCGGCGACCTGCTCGAGGTATTCCGGTGCCCATAGAAGCACGCAGTATTCGGTTGCAACACCGAGCCCGAGCGTCGTCCAATAGGACCAGTAGACGATCGTAAGTCCGCCGCGCAATGCCGTGCCCGCGGGCGGTGCCTCGGGCAGACGCACGCGGCGAAAGCGAAACACGACCAGCAAGCCCAGCGCAACGCCGCTCATCACCGCGAAGCGCCAGTCGATGTCGAGCGCGAGGGCGGCACCCACGCCCAGCGGCCCCAGCAGCGAGAACAGATACGATGCGGCGTTCGCCTCGGTGTACGCGATGTCCCTGCGCTCGCCGTGCACGTCCGCCAATGTCGAGGCGACCACAACGGGCAGCAGGCCTCCGATCGCGCCGATCGCCGCGCAGGCGCCGATGCTCAGGAAAGGGCGATGCGCCGCGCACAGCAGCGCGGTGCCGAGCATCAGTCCCAGGGCACCCAGCCACATGGCGCGGCGTCGTCCAAGGCGCGCGAGCATCGGGGTGGCCGTCAGCGCCGTGGTCATCATGCCGGCGGCCAGCGCGCTGGCATGCAGCCCGACCGTGCGGTAGCTCAGACCGAGTTCCGCCTTCAACAGCGGCACGATATTGCCCTGGAGATTCAGCACAAAGCCGAACAGGCCAAGCATCAGGTACGTGTACCAGGTCGCCCGATCGCGCAGGATTCCGGCGGTGTGCGATCGACTGGCCGCGGCGGTTCGCGCGGTTGCGGCAGTGCCGCTGGGCGTATCCATGATCAACAGGCCCCCAAATCCCGGAAATGCGTCATCAAAGCCTGCCACTTCATGCCGATGATCCGGGTGCGATGGACGTCAAGGAAATCACTTTCGAAGACCTGCTGGCCGGCGAGTCCGCGTCCGTCGCATCGCCCACGAGCTTCGAGCAGCTCCTTGCCGACGGTTTCCCGCACAAGGGCGGCCTGGAAGGGCTTGCCGCTATCCTGCGAATGGAACATCCTGGCCCACGGTTTGTTGCAGTGCGCCAATCCTACCTGCAGATCCTCCAGATGCAGATGCGGCGCACGCGCTGATACACAGGAGCGTGCGGCATGAACGAGATCCGCCCAAGCACCGGCGACAAGCGTCGCGCTTTCTTTCGTCTGCACGATGCGGGCTGCTTCGTGATTCCGAATCCTTGGGATGCGGGAAGCGCGCGCTACTTGCAAGGCCTCGGCTTCAAGGCGCTTGCTACGACCAGCTCCGGATTCGCCTGGTCGCAGGGGCGCTCGGACGGTTCGATCTCGCGCGAGATGGCCCTTGAGCACTTGCAGCGCATCGTCGAGGCGACCGATGTGCCGATCAATGCGGACTTCGAGAGCGGCTTTGCAAAGGATGCGGCAGGTGTTGCCGAGAGTGTACGTCTGGCTGTCGAAACCGGTGTCGCGGGACTATCGATCGAGGATTCGACCGGCGATGCGGCCAAACCCTTGTTCGACCTCGGCACGGCGGTCGAGAGGATCCGTGCGGCGCGAAGGGCTATCGACAAGGCAGGTGGCGACACGGTCCTGGTCGGACGCGCCGAGTGCTTCCTGGTTGGCCGTCCAGATCTGGAAGAAACGGTCGGCAGGCTCAAGGCCTACGCACAGGCAGGCGCCGATTGCCTGTACGCGCCCGGGGTTCGCACGCGCGAGCAAATCGCGGCCGTCGTCGCGGGCGTTGCGCCCAAGCCTGTCAATCTTCTCGTCGGATCGACAAGCGAGCTCACGCTGACGCAGATCGCTGCGCTCGGCGTAAGGCGCGTCAGCGTCGGCGGCGCGCTCGCGCGCTGCGCCTGGGGAGGCTTCATGCGTGCCGCCAAATTGCTCGCGGAGCACGGCAGATTCGATGGCCTGGGCGAAGCCGCCTCCGGCGCCGAGCTCAATTCGCTCTTTCAGGGTCGCGCCTAGAGACGATCAGAGCAAGGCCTGGACGGCCGCGAGCGCCGGCGCGGATTCTGCGCCGCCCGGCCCGGTCGTGGCCAGCGCGCCGCAGGCCGCGGCGAAGCGCACCGCCTCGGGCATCGAAGCCCCTCCTGCTAGCGCCACGGCCAGCCCGCCGTTGAAGCAGTCCCCCGCGCCCACGCTATTGGTTGGCTTGACCGGAAACGGCGGCACGAAACCCTCGCCGCCGGGACCGAGGAAGTAGACGCCGCGCGCGCCCATCTTGACGATCGCCGTCGCAACGCCGCGCGCGATCAGCCGCCGCGCCGCGACCGCCGCGTCGCCGGCGCTGCCGGGCCGTATCCCGACGACGGCTTCGGTCTCGGTCTCGTTGGGCGTGATCACGTCGACGGCCTTGAAGGCCTCGTCCGGCAGGCCGCCGGCGGGCGCAGGCGCGGGATCGAGGATGACCAGCCCGCCGCCCGCGCGGGTCAGCGCGGCGGCGGCAAGGCCCGCCGAAAGCGGCACTTCCAGCTGCAGCAGCAGGACCCTCGCCGCGCCGAGCGGCTCGCTGGCCCGAAGCACGACGGATTGATCGACCGACAGATTGGCCCCGCCGATCACGACGATGCAGTTCTCGGCCTGCGCGTCCACGCTGATCACCGCGATGCCGCTGGCGAGATCGGACCTGGATTGCAGCTGCTCGAGGCCCACGCCCAGCTTCGCGAGGCGGCTGCGCGCAAGTTCCGCGAAAGCATCGGCTCCGGTGCACCCGATCAGGATCGAATGCGCTCCCAGGCGGGCCGCGGCGGCGGCCTGATTCGCGCCCTTGCCGCCGAGGCTCATCGAGTAGGCGCGCCCTCCCACCGTCTCGCCCGGACGCGGCAGGCGGTCGCAGAATGCCGTGATGTCGATGTTGACGCTGCCAAAGACGGCAACGAGGGGTTTGGAGGGGGGTGTCATCGTGGCCGACTGCGTCCCGCCCGTGCTTCACGCGCGGCGGCCGAATGCGACGCCCGAGTAGAGAATCACGTTGGCGTAGGGCGTGCACTCGCCCGTTCTCACCACGGCGCGGCAGTGGGCGGTGCGGCTCTTGAAGTCCTCGTGCGAACAGGCTTCGATCGCGATCGGCGCGCCTTGCCGGCTGCCGATATCGCCCAGCAAGGACTCGAGGGCACGGCGGAGTGCGGGGCTGACGGCCGCCATCTCGGCTGCGACGAGCGCGCGCTCGATCATCATCTCCTCGGCAACGGCCCGAACGACCTCGAGGAAGCCGGGTGTGCCCGGCACGAGCGCGAGGTCGATGCGCTCCGGACCCGCGGGAATGGGCAGGCCCGCATCGCAAACGACCAGCCCATCGGTATGGCCGAGCTTTGCGATCGATGCGGACAAGGGACCGTTCAGGATGCCGATCTTCTTCACGATAAATATTTACATGCGGATCGCGCGCCGGCAAGAGACATCGCAAGGTCGACCTTGATCGCGAGACCCAGCAGGTCGCTTACATCCCGGTTCAAAGTACCATTCCGTTGCCCAGAGGTCGTCGGGTCTGGCCTGATATGGGGCGGTCCGCGCATGCTGATTACCAACCCGTGGTTCTACGCCGCCGCGCTGCCCGCGGTGCTTCTGATGGGCCTGAGCAAAAGCGGATTCGCGAGCGGATTCGGTTCGCTCGGAGTGCCGCTGCTCGCGCTCGTCGTTCCCGTTCCCCAGGCGGCCGCGATCCTGCTGCCGCTGCTGCTGGTGATGGACGGCCTCGGCGTGCAGCAGCTCTGGCGCGAGCGCGACCGCCCGCTGACCCGACTGCTGCTCCCGGCAGGCCTGCTGGGCACGGTCGTCGGTACCGCCTTGTTCCGCGCCCTGTCACCCCACGTCGTGGCGGGCGTCGTGGGCGGGCTGACGCTGCTCTTCCTTGTCCAGCGCTTGGCGTTCCCGCCCAGCGCGGAGGCGCCGAAGGCGTCCAAGCCCGTGGGCTTCGCGCTTGGCGTCGCTTCGGGATTCACCAGCTTCGTCGCGCACGCCGGCAGCCCGCCGTTCAGCGCTTATGTGCTTCCGCTGCGCCTGAAGCCGCTGACCTATACCGCGACCATGGCCGTGTTCTTCGGCGTCGTGAATCTTTCGAAATGGATCCCCTACGCCTGGCTCGGGCTGCTCGACGCGACGAACCTGCTCACCTCGCTGATCCTGATTCCGGTGGCGCCGCTCGGCGTGCTCCTTGGGATCTGGATGGCGCGGCGGATCGCGCCGACGTGGTTCTATCGCTTCGCGTACGCGGGCATGTTCCTGACCGGGACGAAGCTGCTGTGGGACTCGCTTGTAAGGTGATCCCCTCTCCCGCTTGCGGGAGAGGGGTAGGGGTGAGGGTTTGCGCGCGGAGCTTCGGCGGCCGCCCTCACCCCCGGCCCCTCTCCCGCAAGCGGGAGAGGGGAGTTCCGTGTCAGTCGCGCGGCGTGCCCTTGTTCGGATTGATCAGGAATTTCTCGCCGGTCGCGCGCCTGCCGTAGGCCGCGATCGTGTCCGGCTGCAGCGCCTCGGCGAGCGACACCTCGCTCGCATACCGGCTCGCGAACGTCGTCTTGAGCTCCGCGGCGACCCGCTGCTTCAGCACCTGTGCGGCCGCTGGGCCGATCTTGTTCAGGAAGTTGAACAGCAACCAGCCGCCGACCCCCCACGCCATGCCGAAGGCGCGCGTGAGCTCGGTCGGGCCGGGTTCGAGGCTGCCGTAGATGTACACCTGCTTGTGCACCGTCGAGCCGTAGCGGCTGTATTCCTTGGCGTTCCGGTTGGCGACGGCTTCCATCGCATTGAGGAGCTGTCCCGCGAGCTTGCCGCCACCGGTCGCATCGAAGGCGATCGTCGCGCCGGTCGCTGCCAGGGCCTCGGTCAGGTCCTGCATGAACGTGGACGACGCGGTGCTGCAGACATGCGCGGCTCCGGCCTTGCGCAGCAAGATCTCCTGCTCCGGCTTGCGGACGATGTTGACGAGGCCGATACCGTCGGCGAGGCAGATCCGGTTCAGCATCTGGCCCAGATTGGACGCCGCGGCGGTGTGGACGAGCGCCCTGTGGCCCTCGTGCCGCATCGTCTCGACCATGCCGAGCGCGGTCAGCGGGTTGACGAACGACGACGCGCCGTCGGCCGGCGTCGCGCCGGGCGGCAGCACGAGGCACTGTTCGGCGGCGACGCACCGGTACTGCGCGTACATGCCGCCGCCGATCGCCGCCACGGTCTTGCCCAGTAGCGCCCGCGCCGGTCCGGACGACCCCGCTGCGATGACCACGCCCGCGCCCTCGTTGCCGACGGGCATCGAGACGTCCACCCGGGCAGCCAGGCCCCTCATCGCCGCGGCGGGAATCCCCGCGGTGACGATCGGCCGCTCGGCGCTGCCCGAGGCCTTGAGCGAGCTCATGTCGGCGGCCGCGAAGAGAAGACCGAGGTCCGACGGATTGATCGGCGCGGCCTCGATGCGCAGCAGGATCTCGGCCGGGCCGGGCTCGGGGATGGGTGCGCTGGCGAGCGACAGCTCGAGCTCGCCGCTCTTCTTGACGAGCGAGCGGATCTGAAGGTTGGTGCGTGAATCCTCGGCGCCCATTTTTGTCTCCTCTCGGCAGTCCCATCCGCCCCGACCGGGGCAGATGGCCGTTCCTCGCCTCGCGGTCAGCGGCCGGCGTCGCGCACCATGTTGCGCGCGATGATCACCTGCTGGATCTGCGTCGTGCCTTCGTAGATGCGGAACAGGCGCACGTCGCGGTAGAAGCGCTCGATCGCGTAGTCCGACACGTAGCCCGCGCCGCCGTGGATCTGCACGGCGCGGTCCGCGACGCGGCCGCACATCTCCGACGCGAACATCTTGCAGCACGACGCCTCGGTGGAGACGTCCTGCCGGTCGTCGCGGCGGCGCGCGGCATCGAGCACCATCGAGCGGGCGGCGTAGATCTCCGCGCGGCTGTCGGCGAGCATCGCCTGGATCAGCTGGAATTCGGCGATCGGCTTTCCGAACTGCCGGCGATCCATCGAGTAGCGCAGCGCGTCGGCGAGCATCCGCTCGGCGACGCCGACGCAGACAGCGGCGATGTGCAGACGCCCCTTGTCGAGAACCTTCATGGCCGTCCTGAAGCCGACGCCTTCCCTGCCGCCGATGAGGTTCGCCGCAGGGACGCGGCAGCCCTCGAAGATGACGTCGCAGGTATGCGCCCCCTTCTGACCCATCTTCCTGTCGATCTTTCCGAGCGACAGGCCGGGGGTGCCGCGCTCGACGATGAAAGCCGAGATGCCGTCGGCGCCGTCCAGCGCCGGGTCCGTTCGCGCCATCACGGTGTAGAGGCCGGCTTCGGGGGCATTGGTGATGAAGCGCTTGGTGCCGTTGATGACGTAGTGATCGCCGTCGCGCAGCGCGGCCGTTCGCAGCGAAGCCGCGTCGGAGCCGGAGCCCGGTTCCGTGAGGGCGAACGACGCGATCAGCTCGCCCGACGCGAGCTTGGGCAGGTAGTGCCGCTTTTGCGCATCGGTGCCGTCGATGACGAGGCCCTGGGAGCCGATGCCGTTGTTGGTGCCGATGAGCGAGCGGAACGCCGGCGAGGTCTTCGCGATCTCGAAAGCGGCCAGCACCTCCTCTTCCATGGTCAGGCCGAGCCCGCCGTATTCCTCGGGGATCGACAGCCCGAAGAGGCCAAGATCGCGCATCCCGTCGACGAGGTCGGCGGGAATCTCGTCGGTCTCCGCGACCTCGTTTTCGGCAGGAACGAGGCGCTCGCGCACGAAGCGCGAGATGGAATCGAGCAGCAGGGTGAGCGTTTCCCGGTCGCGAATCATCGTGGTTCCCGCCGGCATCGGCGACCCGCAGCTTACGCCGCGGTCGCGGCAAGGGCACGCGGGCTGCGAAGCTGGAAGACCTTCCCCTCTCCCGCGTGCGGGAGAGGGTCGGGGTGAGGGCGGGCAGCGGAGCTCGGACGCTTGCCCTCACCCCCGCCCCTACCCCGCGAGCCGGGGAGGGGCCGCTGCGTGGCGCTGAATGAACTCCGCGGCCGCGGCGAGGAGTCGCTCTGGCTGGTCGCGGTGCGGCGAGTGGCCGCAGTCGGCCAGCTCGAGCGTCTGCGTCTGCGGCAGGCGGCGCGCGATGCCGCGGATCTGCTCGAGCGTGCCGTATTCGTCGTCGAGCCCCTGCACGGCGAGCAGCGGGCAGCGGATCGTCCCGATCTCGTCTTCGATCGACCACTCGCGGAAAGGCGGATGCAGCCAGATGGCGTTCCAGCCCCAGAACGCGGAATCCGGGTCGTCATGGTATTTCGCGAGGCGCTGGCGCAGGTCGGTCTCCAGGTACGCGGTGCGTGCCTTCTCGATGCTCTCGATCGACAGGTCCTCGACCATGATGTGCGGCGCGACCACGATCAGGCCCGCGACGCGTCCCGGATGGCGGGCGGCGAGCAGCAGCGCGATCGATCCGCCGTCGCTGTGGCCGAACAGCCACGGCGGGCCGGCCTCGCAATCGATGCCGAGCGCGTCGAGCAGTGCCGGCAGCACCTCGTGCGCCTGCCGGTGCATGAAGTCGAGATCCCAGGCCTCCTCGGCGGCGCGCGGCGTCGACCTCCCGTAGCCCGGCCGCGAGTAGACCAGGCCGCGGCACCGCGCGGCCTCGCACAGGCGCTGGGGAAAGTCCTTCCACATCGCCGTCGATCCGAGACCCTCGTGCAGGAACACGACCAGCGGCCGTTCGCGCCGTTCGGGTGCGATCCACCGGTATTCGATCCGGACGCGGCGCGACGCCCAGTCGATTTCGGCAAACCCGCCGTCGCTCATCGGTGCGCCGCCTCGCGCTCGCGCAGCCTGAAGCGCTGGATCTTGCCGGTGGCCGTCTTCGGCAGCTCGTCGACGAACTCGATCGCGCGCGGGTACTTGTACGGCGCCAGGCGCTCCTTGACGAAGGCCTGCAGCTCCGCGCCGGTGGCCGCGCGGCCCGACTTCAGCACGACGAAGGCCTTGGTCTTCGTCAGCCCCTCGGCGTCGGGCACGCCGATCACCGCCGCCTCCAGCACCGCCGGGTGCTGCACCAGCGTCGCCTCGACCTCGAACGGGCTCACGTAGATGCCGCTCACCTTCAGCATGTCGTCGCTGCGGCCGGCGTACGTGTAGCTGCCGTCCGCGTTGCGAACGTACTTGTCGCCGCTGCGGGTCCAGCCGCCCTGGAAGGTTTCGCGCGTCTTCTCGCGGTTGCCCCAGTACATCATCGCGGCCGATGGGCCGAGGATGTACAGATCGCCGGTCTCGCCGTCGGGTATGGCCCGGCCGTCCTCGCCCCGCAGCTCGATCTCGTAGCCGGGCACTGGCCAGCCGGTGGTGCCGTAGCGCACGCGGTCGCGGCGGTTCGACAGGAAGATGTGCAGCATTTCGGTCGAACCGATGCCGTCGACGATGTCGACGCCGAAGTGCGCGCTGAAGCGCTCGCCGAGCTCCGCAGGCAGCGCCTCGCCGGCCGAGGAGACCAGGGCCAGCGCCACGGCCTGGCGCGGGGGCAGGTGCGGCGAAGCGAGCATGCCGGCGAAGCCCGTCGGCGCGCCGAAAAATGCGGTGGGCTTCACGCCGCCCACCTCGCCGAGCCAGCGCTTGAAGGTCGCCTCGGGAGTGGGCCGCTCCGCCATCAGCAAAGCGGTTGCGCCGACGCTCAGCGGAAACGACAGCGCGTTGCCCAGCCCGTAGGCGAAGAAGAGCTTGGCGGCGGAGAAGCAGACGTCGCTTTCCCGCAGGCCGAGCACGCCCTTGCCGTACAGCTCGGCGGTCCAGTACGGGTTGGCGTGCGAATGAACCGTGCCCTTCGGGCGGCCGGTGGAGCCCGACGAGTAGAGCCAGAAGCCCGGATCGTCCGGGCCAGTCGGCGCCGCCCGGGCGAGCGGCGTCTGCGCCTGCAGGAAGTCTTCGAGCTCGACTTCGGCCGGATGCAGCGGGGCCAGCGGGCGCGAGACGATCACCTTGTGGACTTCATGGTCGGACTTGATCAGCGCCGAATTGAGCGCCGGCAGCAGCGCGCCTGAGACGAGCACCGCCTGCGCGCGCGAGTGCTCGAGCATGTATGCATAGTCGTCGGCTGTCAGCAGCGTGTTCACCGCCACAGGCACGAGCCCGGCATACATGGCGCCGAGAAAGCTCACCGGCCAGTCGTTGCAGTCCTGCATCAGCAGCAGCACGCGCTCCTCGCGCCGGATGCCCAGCCCGCGCAAGCCTGCCGCCATGGCTTTCACGCGATCGGAGAGCTCGCCGTAGGGAAGGGTCCCCTGGTCGTCGATGAAGGCGGCTTTCGCCGCCCGCGCCGTGTTGAGTTGCAGCACGTGCTGCGCGAAGTTGAAGGTCTTGCCCGGCGGCGGGACCTGGTCCGGTGTGCTCATGAGGTCTTCCTCGTGCCCTGGGCGGCGGGTCAGCGCGTGGACTCGATCCTGCCCGCGAATCCGTCCGCGCAACTTGTGCGGCTTGCGCGCGCATGGAACATGAATTATTGTACGTGCGACGAACAATAAAGCCAGGGTACGGACATGTCAAGCACTATAATTCATAAACGATCGGAGGCCAGCGAGAGGCCTCCCGCCAGGCGCAAGGCCAGGGAAGTGGCGAAGCTGGTGCCGGTGGCGGCCGTCGAGAAGGCGGAAAAGGACGTCTCCCTGGTCGCGCTCGGCGAGCGGATACGCGCGCTGCGCGCGCGGCGCGGCCTCACGCGCAAGGCGGTCGCTCAGGCCGCCGAGATCTCCGATCGCTACCTGGCCAACCTCGAGTACGGCATCGGCAACGCGTCGATTTTGATCCTGCAGCAGATCGCCGGCGCGCTGCAGTGCCCGGTCGCCGAGTTGATCGGCGACGTCACAACCTCCTCGCCGGAGTGGCTGCTGATCCGCGAGCTGCTCGAGAACCGCGACGAGGCGGCGTTGCACCGCGTGCGGGTGGCGATCGGCGAGATGCTCGGCACGGGCGGCGCCAATGCCGCCCGCAGCTCGCGCGTCGCGCTGGTCGGCCTGCGCGGAGCCGGCAAGTCCACGCTGGGCCGGATGCTCGCCGACGACCTCGGGTTCCCGTTCGTCGAGCTCAGCCGCGAGATCGAGAAGTTCGCGGGCTGCAGCATCTCGGAGATCCAGGCGCTGTACGGGATGAACGCGTATCGCCGCTACGAGCGGCGCGCGCTCGAGGAGGCGATCCAGATCTACCCCGAGGCGGTGATCGCGACCCCGGGCGGCCTGGTGTCCGATGCGGCGACGTTCAACCAGCTGCTCGCCCACTGCACGACCGTGTGGCTCTACGCCGATCCGGAAGACCACATGAAGCGTGTCGCCGCACAGGGCGACATGCGGCCGATGGCCGACAGCAAGGAGGCCATGGAGGATCTGAAGCGCATCCTGGTGGGCCGCGCGGCGTTCTACTCGAAGGCCGAATTCAAGCTCGACACCAGCGAGCAGCCGCTGCAGCCGACCTTCGTCGCGCTGCGCGACCTGGTGCGCCGGGCGCTGGCGCTGCCGACCTAGCCAGGTTCAGGTACGGCGGACGTCAGGATATGAACAAAAGTGCTTGACGATCGGGTTTAGTATGCATTATTATTCCTATCACCAGATCGATTGATGCACTATCGTGCGCATTGCAAGGAGACACCCCGTGAACAGCGCCCCGCGCGTGGACTACCAGACCGACCCCTCGCAGTACCGGCACTGGAAGCTGAAGTTCGACGGCCCGGTGGCGACGCTGGCCGCCGACTTCGACGAGAACGGGGGGCTGCGCCCGGGCTACAAGCTCAAGCTCAACAGCTACGACCTCGGCGTGGACATCGAACTGAACGATGCCGTCAATCGCATCCGGTTCGAGCACCCGGAAGTGCGCAGCGTCGTGGTGACAAGCCTGAAGGACAAGGTGTTCTGCTCGGGCGCCAACATCTTCATGCTGGGGACATCGAGTCACGCGTGGAAGGTCAATTTCTGCAAGTTCACCAACGAGACGCGCAACGGGCTCGAGGACTCGTCGCGGCACTCGGGGCTGAAGTTCATCGCGGCGGTCAACGGCGCCTGCGCCGGCGGCGGGTACGAGCTGGCGCTCGCCTGCGACGAGATCATCCTGGTCGACGACCGCTCGAGCGCGGTGAGCCTGCCCGAAGTGCCGCTGCTCGGCGTGCTGCCCGGCACCGGCGGCCTGACGCGCGTGACCGACAAGCGCCACGTACGCCACGATCTCGCCGACATCTTCTGCACCACGACCGAGGGCGTCCGCGGACAGCGGGCCAAGGACTGGCGGCTGGTCGACGAGATCGCCAAGCCCGCCGTATTCGGGCAGAAGGTCCGGGAGCGCGCGCTGGCGCTGGCGGCGTCGAGCGACCGCCCGGCCGATGCCCAGGGCGCGGCCCTGACGCCGCTCGAACGCTCGATCGAGGCCGACGCGCTGCGCTACACGAACGTCAAGGTCGAAATTGATCGCGGCCGGCGCACGGCGACCTTCACGGTCAGGGGCCCGGGCGCCGAGCAGCCTTCGACCATCGATGCGATCGTCGCTGCCGGCACGGACTGGTATCCGCTCGCGCTGGCGCGCGAGCTCGACGACGCGATCCTGTCGATGCGCACCAACGAGCTCGACATCGGCACCTGGCTGATCAAGACCGAGGGCGATGCCGCGGCCGTCCTGGCGACCGACGCCATCATGCTGGCGCACAAGGATCACTGGTTCGTGCGCGAGACCATCGGCTGGCTCCGCCGTGCACTGAGCCGCCTGGACGTGTCCTCGCGCAGCCTGTTCGCGCTGATCGAGCCCGGCTCCTGCTTCGCCGGAACCCTGCTCGAGCTCGCGCTGGCGTGCGATCGCAGCTACATGCTCGCGCTGCCCGACGGTGGGGCGAGGGCGCCGAAGATCGTGGCGGCGGACGTCAATTTCGGCGTGTATCCGATGGTCACGGGGCAGAGCCGGCTCGGCCGGCGCTTCTATGACGAGCAGCCCGCGCTCGAGGCGGTGCGGGCCGTGGCCGGCAGGCCGCTCGACGCCGACGCGGCCTTCGCGGCCGGCCTCGTCACTTCGAAGCCGGACGACCTCGACTGGGCCGACGAGGTGCGCATCGCCATCGAGGAGCGTGTCGCGATGTCGCCCGACGCGCTGACCGGCATGGAGGCCAATCTGCGCTTCAACGGGCCAGAGAACATGTTCACGCGCGTCTTCGGGCGCCTCACCGCCTGGCAGAACTGGATCTTCCAGCGGCCCAACGCCGTCGGCGAAAAGGGCGCGCTCAAGGTCTATGGCAAGGGCGAGAAGGCCGCGTTCGACTGGAACCGGGTCTGAGCCCAGCGTCCGAGCGCCGAACATCCCACGACCGAACCCACAGGAACCGCCATGTCCGCGATCGACTACAGCGAAAAGATCCCCAACAACGTCAACCTCGCCGAGGACCGCACGCTGCAGCGGGCGCTCGAGCAGTGGCAGCCCGACTATCTGCAGTGGTGGGCCGACATGGGGCCGGAAGGCTCGAAGGATTTCGACGTCTACCTGCGCACCGCGGTGAGCGTCGATCCCCAAGGCTGGGCGCAGTTCGGGTACGTGAAGATGCCCGACTACCGATGGGGCATCTTCCTGAACCCCGGCGAGGCCGCCCGCAAGATCCACTTCGGCGATCACAAGGGCGAGGCCGCGTGGCAGGACGTGCCCGGCGAGCATCGCGCCAACCTGCGGCGCATCATCGTCACGCAGGGCGACACCGAGCCGGCGTCGGTCGAGCAGCAGCGCCATCTCGGCCTGACGTGTCCCAGCCAGTACGACCTGCGCAACCTGTTTCAGGTCAATGTCGAGGAAGGCCGGCACCTGTGGGCGATGGTCTACCTGCTGCACAAGTACTTCGGCCGCGACGGCCGCGAGGAAGGCGAGGCTCTGCTCGCGCGGCGCAGCGGCGACCAGGACAACCCGCGCATCCTGCAGGCCTTCAACGAGAAGACGCCCGACTGGCTGTCGTTCTTCATGTTCACCTATTTCACCGACCGCGACGGCAAGTTCCAGCTCTGCGCGCTGGCCGAGAGCGGCTTCGACCCGCTCGCGCGCACCACGAAGTTCATGCTCACCGAGGAAGCGCACCACATGTTCGTCGGCGAGAGCGGCGTGTCGCGCGTGATCCAGCGCACCTGCCAGGCGATGAACCAGCTCAAGACCGAGGATCCGGCCGTGCTGCGCGCCGCCGGCGTGATCGACCTGCCGACGATCCAGCGCTACCTGAATTTCCACTTCAGCGTCACCATCGATCTCTTCGGCGCCGACGAGTCGAGCAACGCGGCGACGTTCTACAGCGCGGGCCTGAAGGGCCGCTTCGAGGAGGGCAAGCGCGGCGACGATCACCTGCTCCGGGGCGCGACCTACAGGGTGCTCGGCGTCCACGACGGCCGGTTCGTCGAGCGCGACGTGCCGATGCTCAACGCGCTCAACGAGGTGCTGCGCGACGACTACATCAAGGACTCGATCGGCGGCGTCGACCGATGGAACAAGGTCATCGAGAAGGCCGGCATCCCGTTCCGGCTCAAGACGCCGCACAAGGCGTTCCACCGCAACATCGGCGCGCTGAAGGACGTGAAGGTGTCCCCGGACGGGCGCATCGTCGCCGATCACGAATGGAACGCGATGGTGGCGCAATGGCTGCCCTCCGACACGGATCGCGCGTTTGTCGCGTCGCTGATGGGGCGGGTGGTCGAGCCCGGGAAGTTCGCCGGTTGGATCGCTCCGCCGGTCATGGGGATCAACCGCCAGCCGATCGATTTCCAGTACGTGAGGTTCGGGTAGGGCGGTTGCGGGGCAAGGGGACGTGCCGGGGAGACGCGCATGGATATGGCTGACTCGCAGGTTGTCCGGCAGCACCTGATCGATCCGGAGATCTGCATTCGGTGCAATACGTGCGAGGCGACCTGTCCGGTCGCTGCGATCACGCACGACGAGCGCAACTATGTGGTCGATGCGGCGAAGTGCGACGCCTGCATGGCGTGCATCTCGCCGTGCCCGACGGGGTCGATCGACAACTGGCGCATGATGCCGCGCGGCCGGACCTACACGGTTGTCGAGCAGCTGGGTTGGGATGCGCTTCCGGCCGAACTGACGCCCGAGGCGTTCGCGGCGGCGGGGATTGCTTCGGATGCGGTGCTCGCGGCGGCCTCGCTCGCGCCGGCGCCGGCGCCGGTGGCGGCCGCGGACGACGCAGCGTTCGACAGCGCGCAGTACGGCGCGACGCTGCCGCCGTGGTCCGCCGCCCACGCGTACACGAACCTGTACGGGCCGAAGGCGGGCGGGACGTCCATCACCGCGACGGTGACGGGCAATCTGCGCGTCACCGAGGTCGGGCGCGAGTACGACACCCACCATATCGTGCTCGACTTCGGCGCGGTGCCGTTCCCGGCGCTCGAGGGGCAGTCGATCGGGATCGTCCCGCCGGGCGCTGGCGCCGATGGGCGGCCGCACCATCCGCGGCAGTATTCGGTCGCCAGCCCGCGCAACGGCGAGCGCCCGGGGTACAACAACCTGTCGCTGACGGTCAAGCGCGTGCTGGAGGACCGGCAGGGGCGGCCGGTGCGCGGCGTGGCGTCGAACTACCTTTGCGACCTGAAGCCGGGAGACGTGGTCCAGGTGATCGGCCCGTTCGGCACCAGTTTCCTGATGCCCAATCATCCGCGCTCGAACATCGTGATGATCTGCACCGGCACCGGCAGCGCGCCGATGCGGGCGATGACCGAGTGGCGCCGGCGCCTGCGCAAGTCCGGCAGGTTCGAGGGCGGCAGGCTGATGCTGTTCTTCGGCGCCCGCACGCGGGAAGAGCTGCCGTACTTCGGCCCGCTGCAAAACCTGCCGAAGGACTTCATCGACATTCATTTCGCGTTCTCGCGCACGCCAGGGCAGCCGCGGCGCTACGTGCAGGATGCGATTCGCGAGCGCGCCGCGGACCTCGCGCCGCTGCTGACCGATCCGAACACGTGCTTCTATGTCTGCGGCTTGAAGGCGATGGAAGAGGGCGTCGTGCTGGCGCTGCGCGACGTCGCGCAGCAGGCCGGTCTGTCGTGGGGCGCGGTGGGCGGCGCGCTGAAGAAGGAAGGCCGCCTGCACCTGGAGACCTACTGATGAGTCCCGTGCGCAGGCGCTCCCGCGGAGGACCGGGATGAGTGGAACCCTCGGGGACGCGCCCGTGCTGGTCGTCGGCGCCGGCATCATGGGAGCCGGCATCGCGCAGGTTGCGGCTCTGTCCGGGCACCGCGTGTGGCTGTTCGATTCGCGCGAAGGAGCGGCCGCGCAGGCCAAGGCGAAACTGGGCGAGGTCCTCGAAGGCCTGGCCGCCAAGGGCAGGCTCGATGCGGGTGCCGCGCGGGCCGCGCTCGCGCGCATCGAGCCGGCCGGTTCGCTCGAGGCGGGCCGCGAGGCGCGGCTGGTGGTCGAGGCGATCGTCGAGGACCTCGAGGCCAAGCGCGCGCTGCTCGGGCAGCTCGAGGCGATCGTCGCGGCCGACTGCGTGCTCGCGACCAATACCTCGTCGATTTCCGTGACGGCGCTCGCCAACGGGCTCGCGCGCCCCGGGCGTCTGGTCGGCATGCATTTCTTCAACCCGGTGCCGCTGATGAAGCTGGTCGAGGTCGTGTCCGGCGTGCATACGGAGGCCGCCGTCGCCGACGCGATCTTCGAGCTGGCCCGGCACTGGGGCAAGGTGCCGGTGCACGCACGCTCGACGCCGGGCTTCGTCGTCAACCGCATCGCGCGCCCGTACTACGCCGAGGCGCTGGCCCTGCTGCAGGAGCGGGCCGCAAGCCCCGAGATCCTCGACGCCTGCCTGCGCGGGGCGGGATTCCGCATGGGGCCGTGCGAGCTGATGGACCTGATCGGCCACGACACCAATTTCGCGGTCACGCAGTCGGTCTACACGGCCAACTTCTTCGACAAGCGCTACGTGCCTTCGCTGGTGCAGCGCGAGCTGGTCGACGGCGGGCTGCTCGGCCGCAAGACAGGGCGTGGCTTCTATCGCTATCCCGACGGCGCACCCGCGCTGCCCCCGGCGGCGCCGGCTGCACTGCCGACGCCGCACGTGATCGCCGTGCACGGCGACGATGCCATCGCCGACTGGCTCGAAGCCTCACTGAAACGGATGCCCGCGCTCGCCGGTCGGGACGTCACGCGCCGGCGCGGCACCGGCTGGGCGGGCCTCGAGCTCGACGATGCCCGGCTGGTGGTGACCGACGGGCGCCGCGCCGGCGCCCTGTCGAACGCGTTGGGAATGCGCGACGTCGCCGTGTTCGACCGGCCGCTGGTGTTGCCTGCGCCGGAGGGTACGTCGCTTGCCTACGCGATCGCCGATGCGGCCGGCGAGCCGTGGCGCGCGCACGCCGCGGCGTGGCTCGCCGCGCTCGGATTCACGCCGCGGCTGGTCGGGGATGCGCCGGGGCTGGTCGTCGCACGCACGGTCGCGATGCTGATCAACGAGGCCGCCGACGCCGTGCAGCAGGGCGTGTGCAGCACCGACGGCGCCGATGCAGCGATGAAGCTCGGCGTCAACTACCCGGCCGGGCCGTTCGAGTGGCTGGCGCTATGGAGCCCGGACGGGGTCGTCGCGCTGCTCGATGGGCTCGACGCGCATTACCGCGGCGAGCGCTACCGCGCGAGCCC
>CAZEIW010000118.1:0-27371 GCA_964512305.1 uncultured Burkholderiaceae bacterium
ACCACGGCTGCTGCGACGTCTTCTCCCAGGCGCTCGTGCGGCACGGCGAAGGTGACCGCCTGCGCGACGGCCGGGTGATCCATCAGGACCTCGTCGACCTCGCGCGGCGAAACCTTCTCGCCTCCGCGATTGATGATCTCCTTGAGCCGGCCGGTGATGGTCAGGTAGCCGTCGGCGTCGAGCCTGCCCTGGTCGCCCGTGCGGAACCAGCCGTCCGTGAACGCCTCCTGGTTGGCCTTGGGATTGTTCTCGTATCCGGCCGTGACTGTCGGGCCGCGCACGACGATCTCGCCGATCTGCCCGGCGGGGAGCCTCTGCCCGGCTTCGTCCATCACCGCGACCTCCGGTCCGGCGGCCAGTCCGACGGAGCCGGCGATGCGCCGCCCCGGCGGCAGCGGATTGCTCGCCATCTGGTGCGCCGACTCGGTCATTCCGTACGATTCGATCAACGGGGCACCGAATGTCTGCTCGATCTCCCGAATCAGCGCAGGCGGCATCGATGCCGATGACGAGCGGATCAGCCGCAGCGGGTGCGCGGCAATCATGTCGCGATGCCCGTGCGCGCGCGCAAGAATCGCCTGGTGCATCGTCGGCACCGCCGTGTACCACGTCGCGCGCGCGTCGGCCATCCACGCGAAGAACCTGAACGCGTGAAAGCCCGGGGCGCAGTAGACGCTGGAGCCGGCCGCCAGCGGCGCAAGCAGCCCCGCCACCAGGCCGTGGATATGGAACAGCGGCATGATCTGCAGCCCGCAATCGCCCGCGCTCAGGTGCAGCGTCGCAGCGACGTTGCGCGCCGATGCGCAGACGTTGCCGTGGGTGAGCGGCACGATCTTGGGCCGCGAGGTCGTACCCGACGTGTGCAGGATCAGCGCGACGTCGTCGGGCGCGGCCGGGCCGCCGCGCAGGCCGGGTGCCGGGGTCGCGCAGGCGCGCGCCTCGAGCGTGAAGTCGCCCGCGGCGCCGCCGGTGGGAACGAGCTCGAGCACTCCGAGGCCGAGCCGCCCGGCCACGGCGAGCGCGGGCGAATCCAGGCCCTGCTGCACCACGACCGCGCGCGCCCGCAAATCCGAGAGATAGAACTCGAACTCCTCGTCGCGGTAGGCAGGATTCAGCGGCGCCGCCGTCGCTCCCGAGGCGATGCTGAGAAAGGCGCACGCCGCCTCGGCTCCGTTCTGCAGTACCAGACCGACCCTGTCGCCGCGGCCGATTCCGAGCTCGTTGAGCCGCGACACCGTTCGCGACGCCAGGCCGCGCAGCGCTTCGTAGGTCAGCGGCGGACGCTCGGGCGCGCGAATGGCAACGCCCGAGCCGGCCTGACCGCCGAGCAACCCCGCAAGTGTCGAAAGCGCATGCATGCTGCCAGCCTCTACCTCGATCCAGGACACGCGACAAGCGCGCCCTCCGGCCCGAAGGGACCGGCATCCGACGATCTCTTACATTGGGGAACTACGGGCCGACCAGGCGGCCTGGCCGGGCGGACACCCACCGGCGTGGGGCCACGGACCGCATTGTATTGCGTCGCGCCACGGCACGCGGGCGGCCGGTGTTTCCGGCGGCGTGTCCGGCCGCCGCTACGGGGATCGGCCGCCGGCCGGCTCGATCCGCAGCCGGCCACTGCTCGCGCTCAGGGTTCGTGCGAGCAGCGCCGCGCACGCGTATATCGCATCGAGGCAGGGCGTCGCCGTCTGAGTGATCCGCGCCAGCTCGATCACCGAGCCCAGCAACGCCTCGAGCTCGATCGGCCGGCCCGATTCGACGTCCTGCAGCATCGAAGTCTTGTGCTCGCCGACGGCCTCCGCGCCCGCGATGCGCTGATCGAGCGATACCGGAAACTCGATGCCGAGCTTGAGCGCCACGGCCTGCGCCTCGGCCATCATGTCGGCGGCGAGCCGCCGCGACAGCGGAAAGCGGCAGATGTCGCTCAGCGTCGCGTGGGTCAGCGCGCTGACGGGGTTGAACGTGCAGTTGCCCCACAGCTTCACCCAGATCTCGGTCCGGATCTTCGACAGCATCGGCGCCCTGAACCCCGCTTCGCGCAGCAGCTGCGCGACGCGGCGCACGCGCGGCGTGTCGGCGCCGTCGATCTCGCCGACCGGGAAGCGATTGCCCTCGATGTGCCGGATCACGCCGGGCGCCGCGATCTCGGCGGCGGGGTACACGATGCAGCCGATCACGCGTCCGGCATCGATCCGGGACGCGATCGCGCCGCCCGGGTCGACGCTCTCGAGATGCCGACCCTCGTACGGTCCGCCATGCCGGAAGAAGTACCACCACGGCAGCCCGTTTTGCGCGGTGACAACCACCGTGTCGGGACCGGTCAGCGAGATCAGATCCGAGGCCACCGGCGCGAGCTGGTGCGCCTTCAAGGCGAGGATCACGATGTCCTGCGGTCCGAGTTCGGCGATGCGATCGGTCGCATGCAGCGAGGCAACCCGCTCGGAGCCGTCCTGCTCGACGAGCTTCAGGCCACTTTGGCGGATCGCCTCGAGGTGTGCACCGCGAGCCACAACGCTTACCGACGCGCCGGCCTGCGCCAGCCTCGCCGCCATCAGCCCGCCGATGGCGCCGGCGCCGACCACGCAGATTTGGGTGGGGGATGCCATCTCTTCCAATTAAGTACCAGGTGCTGGGAAAGACCCGCCCGCCCGATGGGGCAGGCCGGCGGCATGATATCGCCACGGCGCGGCCCTGCCGTTTCGGGTACAACGTGCGTACTGACCCGATCTGAGACTCCCTCTAATACGCTACTGGAGGGACCGTCGGAAGCCCTGCTGCCCGAACTGAGCGCGGAGCCAGTGTCTCTTTCTTGCGGAGTGAGCTGTCGAGTATTCCGCTGCTGCATTGCAATCTTTATCGACTTTAATCCATACTCCGCTCTGTCAGACTTGCCTGACGGCAGGACGGAGTCAATGCCCGCTCAGTTGGAGAGCATTGCAACGGCGCCACGTGTGGCGGCGAGCGAACCGGGCTGCCTGCCGCCGGGCTTCCGCCTGAGGGAGTTCCGGGTCGAGCGCGTGCTGGGCGGCGGCGGTTTCGGCGTCGTCTACGAGGCGACCGACCTGAAGCTCGAACGTCGTGTCGCGATCAAGGAATACATGCCGGCGATGCTGGCGACGCGGGCTGACGATTACTCAGTCCAGGTTAGGTCTTCCACCCAGTTGCGAGCGACCTTCGGCGTCGGCCTGCGCAGCTTCATCAACGAGGCCAAGCTGCTGGCGCGGTTCGAACACCCGGCGCTGCTCAAGGTCTATCAGTTCTGGCTCGATCGCGGCACGGGTTACATGGTGATGCCGCTCCACACCGCGCCGACGGTCAAGGAGTGGGTGCGCGGCCTCACCGAGCCCCCGAGCGAGGCGTGGCTGCGCGACTTCCTGCTCGGCACGATGGAGGCCCTCGAATTGCTCCATCGCGAGCAGTGCCTGCATCGCGACGTGTCGCCCGACAACATCCTGGTGCTGGATTCGGCGCGGCCCCTGCTGCTCGATTTCGGCGCGGCACGCCGCGTGATCGACGACATGGCGCAGCAGGCGTTGAC
Organism: uncultured Burkholderiaceae bacterium; assembly: GCA_964512305.1. Taxonomy (GTDB): domain Bacteria; phylum Pseudomonadota; class Gammaproteobacteria; order Burkholderiales; family Burkholderiaceae_F; genus CAZEIW01. The sequence goes on from CAZEIW010000118.1 coordinate 3,539, forward strand.
GGTGATGTACAAACCCGGCTTCGCGCCGATCGAGCAGTATGCCGAGTCGGTTCCGATGCGCCAGGGCCCGTGGACTGACGTCTACAGCCTGTGCGCGGTCGCGCGGTTCATGATTACCGGCAGGCCGCCGCCGGCCGCGCTGGCGCGGATCATCGACGACAAGGTGGAGCCTCTGAGCGTCGTTGCGCGCGGACGGTTCTCGCCTGCCCTGCTCGCCGCGCTCGATGCCGGCCTCGAAGTCTGGCCCGACCGCCGTCCGGAGACGATCGCGGCGCTGCGCGATCGTTTCCTGGGCAAAGGTCCAAGCAAGCCGCCCGTCAGACCCCAGCGCCCCGAGCCCGAAGCCAGGTCTTCGGCCGCCGTCGCCGCGGATGTCCGGACCACGGCGGCCAAGTCGCATCCGGCGACGGGACCCTCGACGACCTGGGCGCGCGAATTTCCGCCGGTCGCCACACCGCTGTCGTCGCCGCGTCCGCGGCCGCAGGCGAACCCGGCGGCCGGCTGGCGGTCGATCCGGCGCGAAGACATCCAGGACCAGGCTGTGGCGTTCTTCGGCGGTCTGGCAATCTCGTTCTGCATCGCGTTCACGGCCATCGCAGCCATGCGGGCGGCGACGCCCACTGTGCCCGCGGATCGCCCGCTCACCGTGCAGATGATCAGGCCCGTGACGATCGGGTCGCCGATCGCCGTCGCGGCGCGGGGTGAAGCCGCGCCGGTTGCCGCTGCCATGCCGGCGGCGCCCCGCGCGGTTGCACCGGAGCGCATGCCCGACGACGCCCCGGTGGCGAGTGCGCCCGCGGACGCTGCCTCGAGCGGCGCGGTCCCGGTGCGCGCCGTCGCGCGCGTCAATCCGTCGTTTCCCGCTTATGCAACGATGAACGGCATCGCGCGCGGCCGGGTTTTGACAAGGCTGAGTCTCGCGCCCGACGGATCGGTGACGCAGGTCGAAGTGATGGATGCGAATCCGCCGCGCGTGTTCGACGGCGCCGCCCGTGTCGCCGCCCTGCAATGGCGCTTCGAGCCGCCCGGGCGGCCGTCGCAGGCGTGGGTTTCGTTCTACTTCCGGAACTGACGGATCAGCGCCAGCAGACCGGGGTTGCCCGCAAAAGGCCCCACGCAAAGAGAACGCAACCCAGCGCGAAAACCGGCCCCGCCCAGCCCAACGCGGAGATCAGTTCGACGACCGGGCGCTTCAGCCCGGGCGCCCGCGCGGCGGTGCCGAATTCGAACCTCAGCAGTCCCGGCACGCGCCGCTTCTCATGCATCCGGTCGCAGGCCTCGATGCACTCGCCGCAGTTGATGCAGCCGGTCGAGACGGCCTTTGGGTTGGTCGGTTCGATTCCGATCACGCAGCTGCTCGCGCAGTAGTTGCACCGTTCGCAGTCGGCGGCGCGCGCCGCGTCGTACTCGACGCGCAGCGCGCGCCGGCTCTTGAAGATGTACTGCCCGAAGCGGTACGGGCAGGCCAGGCTGCACCACGTGTGCCGGATCACCGCGATGTAGAGAAACGTGGCCAGGACGGCGACGAAGTACAGGACGTGCATGAACCACGAAAGCCGGCTGCCGGGACGGAACAGCACCAGCGACAGCACGTCCTCGGCCGGATAGAAATAGAAGAACGGGATGACTGCCAGGACCAGCGAGACCCCGAGGAACGAGGCGCCGAGCAGCACCCAGTTCAGCGGCTTGTTGCGCGCCACCGCCACCCTCAGCCATTCACGCCCGAGGTCGACGCTCGCGTGGCGCCCGAGCCAGCGGCGGGTCAGGTTGTCCGCCCATTCCGAGAACGTGTTCTGCGGGCAGCACCAGCCGCACCAGACGCGACCGATCGTCGCATAACTGAGCACCGCGCCGGCGCCGAGCATGGTCAGCGAACCGAACATCAGGAAGAAATCGGCCCAACAGGTGCGGCGGGTGAAGATCAGGAAATTGCCGGTCACGAGGTCGATCCGGAACATGCCGGTGACCGGGATCACGACGAGCAGCGCCAGCGTCGTCAGCTGCGTCGCACGCCGCTTCCAGTGATACGAGGGGTTCTCGGTCCGCGCCATGCCTAGAACATAGGAGCGCGCGGGCATCGCGCTTTGATCGGGGTCACCGGTTCGAAGGCGGGCGCGCCGCCGGCGCCCGGGAATTGGCGGGGGATTTGATCGGGGTCATTGGGCCTCACGCCCTGGAGCCGTGCTCCCCCCGCACGGACCAGTAGTCGGCCTTCTCCGGGATCACCCAGCGGACCCCCCCGCGCGGGTTGGCGCGGTCGCCGCGATAGCGCGGGATCAGGTGCACGTGGACGTGCGGAATCGATTGGCCCGCGGCCGGTCCGTCATTGATCCCGACGTTGAAGGCATCCGGCCGCAGCCGCTCGACGATGTCGCGCCGGGCGAGGTCGAGCAGGTCGGTGATGGCGGTGCGTTCGGCCGGGGTGAGCTCGAAGAACGAGCCGACGTGCCGGCGCGACACGATCAGCGTGTGGCCCGGCGACAGCGGATGGGCATCGTCGCAGCCGAGCGCCAGCTCGGAGCGGAATCGCACCCGCGCCTCGGGCGGGGAGCAGAACGGACAGGTCTTCAAGGAAACTCGCTCGATCCGGAATCGACAAAACGGCGGCCGCCCGGAGGCGGCCGCCGTCCACCCAAATGCGCGTCAGGAAGCGTGCAAGCTCACGCCGCGCCGTTGCCTCGCTTTCGCAACTGGCCCGCGACCAGCGAGACGAACCGCAACGCCCCTTGCGTGCCGGGGTCGGTCGCGATCCGCCACAAGCCGCCGATGCCGCCGCCGGGCGCCGGCTGCTTCGCCATTTCGGTCCGCGCCGCGCAGGCCGACTCGGCGAGATCGATCAGGCTGCACTGGACGTCGTCGCGCCCCATCACATCGAGCAGGCGCGCGAAGCCCTCGTTGCGCGCCAGCTTCTCGACCAGGGCCGCCAGCTGCGTGCCCACGGTCGCGAGGCGGTTGACGATGTCGTCGGACAGCGAATCCTCGAGCGCCGCCGCCAGCCTGACGAGCCCGGCCATCCGTTCGAGGTCGCCGCTTTCGACCATCCTGGCGATCGTCGGCAGGGCCTCGACGATGCCGCTGCGATTGACGCGGTCGAGCAGCTCGAGACCGCCGGCCGCGGCGCCGGACAACCGTCCGACGATGTCGTCGGACAGCGAGTCCTCGGCCGATCCGATCAGCCGCGCCAGGTCGGCGATCCGCTGCAGGTCGCCGCTTTTCACCATCGCGGCGATCGTCGGCAGCGCATCGCCGACGCCGCTGCGATTGGCGCGATCCAGCAGCTCGATGCCGTCGCCGATCGTCGCCGACAACCGCGCCACCATGTCGTCGGTGACCGCGTCGCGTGCGCCTGCGAACAGCTGCTCGATCTCGCCGGCGATCGCGGGATCGCCGGTCGCCGTTCCGGGTTCCCTCACGTTCATTTCGGCCTCCTCACAGCAGTCCGCGCGCGCTGGCCCAGTACAGCTGGTTGTATGCCATCTTGAACCAGTGGATCGACCGGGTGGGCGGCTTCGGGTCGGGCGGGTTGTTGTAGTTGAACATCGCGTAGGTCGCGCGGTCCTTGCCGGCCTCGATGAAGCAGAACACCTTGCCGTCGTAGTCGCGCACCGGCGAGCCGATCTTGACGATCGAGGCGAGGTTCTCGGCCAGCGCTTCGGCTTCGAAGTGGGCCGTCGAGCCGGCCTTGCTGATCGGGATGTTGGTCGTGTCGCCGAGCGCGAACGCGTTCTGCTTGCCCTCGATGTTGAGGCGGTTGCGGTCGACCGGGATCCATCCGCCCTTGCCGAGGCCGTTCTTCTCGATCACCTCCATGCCGCGGTGCCCCGGCACCGCGACCAGCAGGTCGTACGGGGTCTCGGAGCCCTCCTCGCTCTTGAGCAGCTTCTTCGCGCCGTCGACCTGCTTGATGTTGAAGAGCGTCTCGTAGGTGATGCCGCGCCGGTCGAATTCGCCCTGCATCCACTTGCCGACGGGCTCGAGGCTGTGCAGGCGGCCGATCGGATAGGTGTAGTGGAACGAGACCTTGTCGGCCAGGCCGCGATCGCGGAAGAAGTCGTACAGGCAGAACGTCACCTCGGGCGGGATCATCGGGCACTTGTGCGGCACCCCGGCGGTCACGACGACCCGGCCGCCGCGGAACGCGTTGATGGTCTTCCAGAACTTCAGCGCCGCGTCTTCCGTATAGACGTTGATCGAGTTCTCGGCCAGTCCCGGGATCTCCTCGGGCACAGGCCGCGAGCCGGTCGCGATCGCGATCAGGTCGTAGCCGAAGGTCCGCCCGCTCTTGGTCTTGACCTGGTTCTTGTCGAGGGCGAACTCCTCGACCGGGTCGACGTAAAACTCGATGCCGGGCTCGAGCAGGCCCGCCTGGTCGCGGTACAGCTCGTCGGTCGCCATGCGCCCGAGCGCGACATACAGCAGTCCGGGCTGATACATGTGCTTGTCGGAGGCCGACAGCATCGTCAGCCGCACCTTGTTCGCCTTCATCTCGTTCTTCAGCCGGCGCGCCAGGTTGTTGGCGAGGATCGTGCCGCCCATGCCTCCGCCCACGATCAGGATCTTCATCCTCTGTCTCCTTTCTCGATATGAGGACTGCCTTGCTACTTCGCCTTGCGCACCACGACGTGCCAAGCACCCCCGTCGTTCGACGAGGAAATCAGCTGATGGCCCACCTTGTTGATCCAGACCGGGATGTCCGTGGCGGACCCTTCGTCGCTCGAAAGCACTTCGATCTCGTCGCCCACGGTCGCCAGCTTGAGCGCGGCAATGAGCTCCATCAGCGGCCCGGGGCAGTACGTGCCGCGGGCGTCGATCACCTTCCTGTCCGTCATCGCATCCTCCGCTCAAAACGTCAGCAGCTGGCCGCCGGCGTTGTCGCTCAGGAACCGCGTCAGCCCGAGCGGCTCCGCGAGGAACGGCTGGAGCGCGTCGGGCTTGACGCCGAGCACGTCGATCGCCATCGAGCACGGATGGATCCTGGCCTCACCGAGCTCGACCGCGTTCTCGAGCAGCTGCATGAACGGCGGCACGTTCTTGGTCGCCATCGTATGCCCGAACTCGCCCTCGATCGGCGGCGGCTCCGCGTGCGACCTGACGAAGTACTGCAACGAGTTCATCGTCAGCAGCATCGATACCCGGGTGCCGCTGACCGCGGCGACCGACGCGACCATCGCCGCCATTTGCAGCCGCTCGCGGGTCCCCGTGACGACCAGGATCCCGATCTTCGGGACGCTCTCATCTGCGCTCATGTCTCCTTGTCTCCGTTTTTGGTCGGCCGTTTCGGCTGAGCGGCCTGACGTCGTCTTCGAGCGGCCCCCGGGCCGCGGCTCGGCCCGTCATGTCCGCCCGGCGCCTGCGAGCGCCGCCACCTTGCCGGCGGGGATCGTGTTGCGGTGCAGCGCAGCGCCCTTGACCGGGTCGAGGCCGAAAGCGACCGCCATCAGCTGACTGTAGAAGACGACCGGGATCCGGAAATCGGTGCGGTATTCGCGGTTGATCGCCTGCTGGTACATCTCGACGTTCGTCTGGCAGAGCGGACACGGCGTCGAGATCACGTCTGCGCCAGCCTGCACCGCTTCGTCGAGGATCGTCTTGATCAAAGGCAAGGTCCGCTCGGGGCTCATCACGGCCACTGATGCGCCGCAGCAGGAAGTCTTGTTCGAGAACGGCAGCGCCTCGGCGCCGCAGGCGCGCGTGAAATCGTCCAGGAATCGCGGCTCGTCGGTGCGGTCGAAGGTGCCGCCGCCGGCGGTGGCGGCGAACGGCCGCACGGTCTGGCAGCCGACGTAGCCGGCGACCTTCAAGCCCCGCAGGGGCCGGGTCACGCGTTGCGCGATGCGGTCGACGCCGACGTCGTTGACCAGCACCTCGCAGACGTGCCGCACGCGCAGGTCGGCGTCGTACGAGAGGTTCGCCTCGCGCAGGGCAACGTTCATCTGCGCCCGCTTCCTCACGTCCGACCTGATCTTCTCGGCACCGCCGTGCGTGTTCAGGTAGCACGCGGCGCACGGCGTGATCACGTCGCGCGTGCCCTTCTGCTGCGCCTTGGCCAGGTTGCGCGCGGTCAGCGCCAGATTGGGCGTCCTGCAGCCGCCGATCGCACCGACCGACGCGCCGCAGCAGTTCCAGTCGTCGATGGGGTCGATGTCGATGCCGACTTCGGGCAGCACCGCCCGCAACGACTCCTCCAGGTGCCGCGCGCTGCCCTGCGAGGAGCAGCCGGGGTAGTAGGTCAGGGTCTTTGCCACGCGATCAGCCTCATTTCTTTTCGGGCTCGAGCTCGCGCGCCTTCGCCAGGATCGCGGACAGGCCCCGGCGATCCTTGATCCGGTGCGGCAGGCCGAGTTTCATCCGTCCCGCCTTGATCATCCCGATCGCGATCGGCAGGTTGGCGAGCGCGCGGCGCCAGCCTTCCTTGAGCCCGAACGAAAAGAAGTAGCGCGCGGTGATCAACCGCTCGTCGGTGCGTCCGAAGGTCCTGGACGACCACCAGAACGCGCGCGCGAAGCGCACGTTCGGGACCTCGGACGCGTAGCCGAGCTCCGCGGCCTTGGCCAGCAGGTCCTGCAGGATGTAGGTGACCGGGACGCCGCGCGGGCAGCGCACCACGCAGCGGTAGCAGCTGGTGCAATCGGCGAGCGTCGTCGAGCGCATGACGGCGTCCTTCATCCCGGCGCGGATCATCATGAAGAGCTTGCGCGGGCCGGCGTCCATCTGCGGGCCGATCGGGCACGAGCCCGAGCAGGCCCCGCACTGCATGCACAGCGCGAGGCGGTCGCCGCCGTCGATGTTCCGGTAAACCCAGCGCGCGAAACCAAGGTCGTAGCGGGCCGCGGCCGCACTCGTCGCCGTCGCGCTCATGCTAGAACCCTTTCATCGGGTTGGGCTCGAGCGCGCCGATCAGCTCGGCGAAGGTATCGATCACCCGCGGCACGCGCCCGCTGTCGGCGATCGAGACCTCCTCGTAGGCGACCCGCTGGGGCTCGAGCATCATGCTCTTGAGTGTCTCGCCGATCATCGCCATGCGCTCGCGCGCAAGCCCGGAGCCCTTGACGAAGTGGCACTGGTACTCGTCGCCCGACTTGCAGCCCATCAGCATGACGCCGTCGTAGCCTTTCTCGAGCGCGGTCGACACCCACAGCAGCGTGACGGAGCCCAGGCAGCGCACCGGGACGATGCGCACGTACGGGCTCCACGGCGAGCGCCTGAACGCCGCCATGTCGAGCGCCGGATAGGCATCGTTCTCGCACGCCAGCACCAACATCCGCGGCTTCTCCGAGAACTCGTCGGGGATCTCGTTGGCCTGGATCATCGCCGCGATCATCTGCGGGTGGTAGTTGTCGAATGTGATGGTCCGCACCGGGCACGCTCCCATGCAGGTCCCGCAGCGGCGGCAGCGCGAAGTGTTGACCACCGGGCGCCCGTCGGCTTCCTCGTCGATCGCGCCGAAGGGGCATTCGACCGTGCAGCGGCGGCACTTGGTGCAGATGTCGTGGCCGATCTTCGGGTACGACAGGTCTCCCGCGCGCGGGAGGACCGCGGCGCCGGCGCGCGCGCCCTCGATCGCCTGGATCGCCTTGAGCACCGCGCCGGTGGCGTCCTCGGCGCTCTCGCCGATACCCATGGGCCGGCGCACCGGGCCGCAGGCAATGATCCCCGTGCGGCGCGTCTCGTACGGAAAGCAGATGTAATGGCTGTCGGGAAAGCCGTCGGCCAGGATAGGAAGGTGCGGGCCCTGGCGGTACTGCAGGTTCAGGATCGGGCCGCCGGGCGGCGGCGTGGTGGCCGATGCGGCCGGGATCGCCGGCGCTCGCGCCTGCAGGTCGGCCTTGTAGCCTGCGACCCGGATGGGAATCACGGGGTTGACGTCGTTGCCCAGTTGGGCGGCGCTCTTTTCGGGTTCGATCGCCGGCGCGTCGGGATCGGTCGAGTTGGGCACCATGCCCGTGGCGAGTACGATCAGGTCGAGCCCCGCCAGCGGCGTTTCGGCGCCGAGCAGGTCGTCGTCGAGGCGGATCGTCATCGTGGAGCCGTCGACGCCATTCACCCGGCCCTTGATGAAGACCACGCCGTTGCGTTGGGCCTCGCGGTAGAACTCCTCGGTCGTGCCGGGCGTCCGCAACTCCTCGTAGACGATGTACGCGCTCGCCTCCGGATCGGCCGCCGCGATCTGCAGCGACTGCTTGATCGACACCCCGCAGCACACCGACGAGCAGTAGGGCAGGTGCTCGGCGCTGCGGCTGCCGGCGCACTGGATGAAGGCGACCCGCCTGGCCGGCGCGCCGTTGGACGGCCGCGTCAGGGCGCCCCGGCGAAGCATCGATTCCAGCTCGACGCCGGTCACGACGTCCGGCGCGCCGTAACCGAGATGGCCCAGCCGGCTCGGATCGTAGGGGCGCCATCCGGTGGCGACGACGATCGCCCCGGCGCGCTCGATGGACTCCGCGCCGCCGTGCGCGATCGTGACCTCGAACCGCCCGGGCGCGCCGCTGGTCTTGACGACCTTGGCGCCAGTCAGGACCCTGATCCGCTTCTCGGCCCGCACCGCGCCGATCAGCCTGTCGATATCGTTGGGCCGCGGCTCGCGGTATGGCGGCAGGTGCGGCACCCGCATCGACCATTGCGCGGCCCAGCCGCCCAGCCCCTCGCTGCGCTCGACCAGCAGGACCGGGTAGCCGGAGCGGGCGGCTTCCAGCGCCGCCGTCAGCCCGCTCACGCCGCCACCGACGACCAGCAGGGTCCGGTCGGCTTCCGCGAGCGCTTCGGGCTTGGGCAGCGCCGTCTTGGACAGCTGCGCGAGCGCCATCCTGACCTGGTCCGCGGCGAGCATCTGCGTGTCCTCGTCGCCGGCGGGCTGCGTCCACGCGACATGTTCGCGCAGGTTCGCGCGCGTCACCGCGATGCCGTCGAAGGCGAAGCGCTCGCTCATCATGCGCGGCGAGCAGGCCGCGACGACCAGGCGATCCGAGGTGCCGTCGTCGAGATCGCGCCGCATCGAGGCCACGCCGTCGTCGGAGCACAGCGCCGCGTGCCGGACGCAGCGCTGCACCTTGAACTCCGAGCGCGCCACCGATTCCAGGGCGGCGATGTCGACCGCGGCCCCGATGCCGCAGCCCTCGCAGAGGTAGAGCCCGCTCTTGTTGTCCGCCAACCGCGCTCTCCTGCCTCAGGGGACCGTCGCCGTGCGCACCGCGCGCACGGCCTTGAGCGCCGCCGCCGTGGCCGACTGCACCGACATCGAGACGTCGAGCGGCGCCGAAGCGACGCCGGCCGGCGAGAAGCCGTCGACGCCGGCGGCCACGAAGCCGTATTCGTCGAGCTCGGCGCCCTCCGGCACCTCGAAGGCCGCCGGGACCGCCGGCTGCATGCCGGTGGCCAGCACGACCAGGTCGTAGGCCTCGGCGTACATGCCGCGCTCGACGGTCCGTTCGCCGTGCAGCACCGGGCGGCCGTCGTCGGCGAAGCGGATGTGCGCCGGCTTGGATTTGATGAACCTGACCTGCGGGTCCGCCCGCAAGCGGTTCAGGAAGGCCTCCAGCTTGTCGTGCGCGCGCAGGTCGATGTAGTAGATGTCGACTTCGGCGTCGGCGACCTGCTCGCGCACGTAGGCCGCGTGCTTGAGCGACGCGAGGCAGCAGATGCGCGAGCAGTACGGCAGGTGGTTGGTGTCGCGCGAGCCGGCGCACTGCACCAGCGCGACGCGCCTGACGGGCTCGCCGTTGGATGGCCGCACGATGCGGCCTGCGGTCGGCCCGTCGTGCGCGGCCAGCCGCTCCATCTGCACGTTGGTGATGATGTCGGGCGAGTGGCCGTAGCGGTACTGGTCGATGCGGCCGGCATCGTAAGGCCGCCAGCCGGTTGCCCAGATGACCGCACCGGCGGGCAGCTCGAACGCGCGCTCGGCTTCGTCGGGATCGATTGCACCCACCGGACACGCGCCCTTGAGCTTCGGTCCCTCGCCGGCGGCGATCGCCTCGGGCGCGACCATGTAGCGCATCGGATACGCGTGCTCGTGCGGCAGCCGCGCGGCATTGACGGGCGCCATCCCTTCGTTGAAGGGATCCGGTACGGTCGTCTCGCAGACCCGCGCGCATTCGCCGCAGGCGGTGCACTTTTCGTCGACGAAGCGCGGGTGCCGCCTGACCTGGACCGACCAGGCGCCGCGGGCGCCGTTGACGCCCGTCACCTCGCACATCGTCATCACGCGGATCCGGCGGTTGGAGCGGAGGCGGCGATAATTGATCTCCAGTCCGCAGCTCGGATGGCAGAGCTTGGGAAAGTAGCGGTTCAGCGCCGCGACCCGGCCTCCCAGGCTCGGGCCCCGTTCGAGCAGCACGACTTCGGCCCCGATCTCCGCCGCCTCGACGGCGGCGCTGATGCCGGCGATCCCGCCCCCGACCACGACGATCGTCTGGCTGGCGGGGCCGTCGACCCGGGTTGCGTTCGTCACTTCAGGCCGCCTTCGCAAGTCCCTGGTAGTACTGCTGCAGGATCCGCACGACCTCGGGGCGCGAGAACTGCGGCGGGATGTCCTCCCCGCGCGACAGCATCTCGCGCTGCCGGGTACCCGAAACGGAGAGGTGGTCCTTGGCGTCGTGCGGACAGGTCTTCCCGGTTGCCATGCCGTCGCACTTGTAGCAGTAGAAGGTGACGTCGATCTTCAACGGCCGGCACAGCAGCGCGCCGTCCCACAGCTCGTCGAAGATCTTCTGCGCGTCGAAGGGGCCGTAGTAGCTGCCGACGCCGGCGTGATCGCGGCCCACCACCAGGTGGGAGCAGCCGAAGTTCTGCCGGATCAGCGCGTGGACCAGGGCCTCGCGCGGTCCGGCGTAGCGCATCTCGATCGGATAGCCGGCCTGGATCGCGATGTTCGGCTTGAAATAGTGGTCGATCATCGCCTGGATCGCGCGAGTGCGGACCTCGGCGGGGATGTCTCCGGGCTTGAGCTTGCCGAGCACCTGGTGGATGAAGACGCCGTCGGTGACTTCGGCGGCGATCTTCGCGAGGTGCTCGTGGCTGCGATGCATCGGGTTGCGCGTCTGGAACGCGGCGACCTGTTTCCACCCCCGGCGGCCGAACTCCGCGCGCGACTCGTCGGGCCGCAGATACAGCCCGGGGTAGGTCTTCGGGTAGCGGCCCTCGGACAGCGCGATGACCGGGCCGGCGACGTTGACCTCGCCCTGCGCCATCACCTTCTCGACCCCGGGGTGCTGCGGGTCGTCGGTGCGAAAGACGTGCCGGCACTCGAGCGCGCGGTCGATCGCGTACTTCTCGCGCACCATCAGCAGGCCCAGGATCTCCCCGCTCTCGCCGTCGGCGAGCGCGACCTCCTCGCCGACCGCCAGGCCGCCCGCGACCTCGCTGCCGAGCGACAGCGTGATCGGGATCGGCCAGAAGACGCCGTTGGCGAGCTTCATGTCGACCACGGACCCTTTCCAGTCGTCGTAGCCCATGAAGCCGTCGAGCGGCGTGTAGGCGCCCATGCCGAGCATGAACAGGTCCGAAACCTCGCGCGAGCTCAGACGCACCCGCTTCAGCGAAGCCGCGCGCTTGAGCGCCTCGGCGCGCTGCGACGGCGGCGCCAGCAGCGGCTTGAGCGTTCCGCCGCCGTGCGGCGCGATCAATGTCGACATCCGAAGTCTCCTTGCCTTCCTTGCGGTGCCATCCCGGTCGCCGGCCGGCCCCCTAGGCCGCCCCGGCCTCGGTGCGCGCATTCGCGATGGCCTGCTGCAGAACGCTGTCCTTCAAATGAATCGTCGGCTCGTTGAACAGGACGTTGCGCAGCCAGTCGAAGGCGAGTTGCAGGAGCAACTCGTCGTCTTCGCGCAGCTGTTCGTGCATCGCCGGATCGACCGCGTACTTCTCGAGGAAGCTCGAACCGAAAACGAAGCGGCGGAAGGCGTCCGGATCCATGCTCGCCATCGCGAACATCCGCCGCGCGCGCTCGTCGGGCTCCTTGCCCCACGGTCCTCCGAGCGACTTCCACGAAGCGAGCTTCATCAGCACATGGATCCAGCCGCGGTTGTGCCGGTCGTATTCCTCGACCTCCTGCTCGTCGCGGAATCGTGCCACCGTCTGCTCGCGGTCCTCCTCGTGGCCCTTGCAATGCGGCTCCTTGACCAGGAAGAAGAAGTCCTCGGGCGACTCGTGCCCCTTCATCTTGACCGTCGCCAGGCCCAGCGGGTAGTAGCGGCAGGCCGCCGGGCGATCGCGGTACACGCTGCATCCCTGCGCCGGATCGAGGAACACGCACGGCCGCGCGGATGCGCCGTCTCCGGTCATGGCGAGGTGCAGCACCGGCATGCCCGAAGGTTCGTGCATGGCCGGCGCGCCGAAGGCCGCGGCGACTTCCGCCGGCCGCCGGCCGAAGTGGCGCCCGAGCCGGATCAGGTCATACGGCGTCAACGTGATGTCGGTGTCGTGGCAGCACTCGTTCCAGCAGCTTACGCCGCGATGACAGCGGAAGCGGAACGAATCGCCCGGCCCGTAGCGCACCGGCTGCACCGGCCCCGCGCCGGCCCTGATCGCGGCGACAATCGGCGTCTCGAACTCCGCCTGCCCGGCGCGCCGTTCGAGCGCCTGCTCGAACGGCGACGCGTCCGCGCCGTCGCCGCGCTCCTCTTCGAGATCGCCGCCTGGCGGATCGAGCGGGTAGGTCATGACGCGACCGGGCGCCGTTCAGTGCTTGACCGCCGCGCCGTAGGTCTTCGGGACGAGGTCCTTGTGCGGAACCTTCTTCAGCGTCCACTGCCTGGTGGCCGGGTCGAAGCGCGAGTTCACGAAGCACTTCCAGTTCGCGTCGTCGAGATTCGGGTGGTCGGCCCGGTAGTAGAAGCCCGGGTAGCGGGTCTCGGTCCGGAAGGTGATGTGGCGCATGTGCGCCTCGCCGGCCCACAGCCGGTGGTAGTTCTCCCAGGCGCGCATCAACTCGTGCAGATCCTTGGCGCGCATGTGGACGCTGTCTTCCTTCAGCATCGTCAGGTAGTGGGTCGCCATCTCGAGCAGCTTGCCGTTAGTCTGGTAGTACGTCGACACGCCGGCGACGTACTCGTCCATGATCTTCTGCAGCCGCATCTGGAACATCTTGGGCGTGATGTAGTTCGGATTGATGTCCTCGGCGGTGGTCTTGTCCTTGTGCTCGATGTAGTTGCGCACCGGGCGGTAGATCTCCTCGGTGATGGCCTTGATGTCGGCCTTGAACGCGGGCTTGAAGCCGGCGTGGTCGCGGCAGAAGCGGACCATCGTCTTGCCGGCGATGCGTCCCTCCGCGTGCGAGCCCGACGAGAACTTGTGTCCGGAGGCGCCGACGCCGTCGCCGGCCGTGAATAGCCCCTTGACGGTCGTCATCCGGTTGTAGCCCCACTGCCATTCAGGCGGCGCGAGGTCTTCCGGGCCCGAGACCCAGATGCCGCAGCAGCCGGAGTGGCTGCCGAGCAGGTACGGCTCGGTCGGGATCAGCTCGGAAGCAGTCTGCTCGGGCCGGATGTTCATCCCGGCCCACACGCCGGCCTGGCCGATGCACATGTCAAGGAAGTCCTCCCAGGCCTCTGCCTCGAGATGCTTGACCTCCTTCGGCGTCATCGTCGCCGACAGCTTCGCCATCGCCGTCGGCGTGTCCATCAAAATCGGCCCGCGGCCTTCCTTCATTTCCTTGAGCATCGCGTGGTTGCGCAGGCAGCTCGGCACGACGAAGGCCTTGTCGTAGGGCGCGAAGTCCTTGAGCAGCTCGGCGTGCTTCGTCACGTAGTCCTCGCCGAACCCGTTCGTGGCCTTCGACTTGAACAGCAGGAACCAGGCGCCGACCGGCCCGTAGCCGTCCTTGAAGCGTGCCGGGACGAAGCGGTTCTCCATCATCGTCAGCTCGGCGCCGACCTCGGCCGCCATCGCGTAGGTCGAGCCGGCGTTCCAGACCGGATACCAGACCCGGCCCATGCCTTCGCCGGTGGTGCGGGGGCGGAACACGTTGACCGCTCCGCCGGCGACGTTGAGGACCGCCTTGGCCTTGAACACGTACAGCTTGTGCTCGCGTACCGAGAAGCCGACCGCGCCCGCGATCCGGTTCTCCTCGTTGGCGTCGAGCAGCAGCTTGACGATGAACACGCGCTCGAAGATGTTGTCGATGCCGAGCGCCTTCTTCGCGGCTTCGGCGACGATGGGCTTGTAGCCCTCGCCGTTGATCATGATCTGCCAGCGCCCGGAGCGCACCGGCTTGCCGCCGTCCTTCAGCGCCACCCCTTCCGTGCTCTTGTCCTTCCAGATCGGCAGGCCCCACTCCTCGAACAGGTGCACCGAATCGTCGACGTGGCGGCCGACGTCGAAGACGAGGTCGTCGCGGGTGATCCCCATCAGGTCGGCCGACACGTAGCGGCAGTAGTCCTCGGGGGTGTTCTGGCCCAGGTAGGTGTTGATCGCCGACAGGCCCATCGCGACCGCGCCCGAGCGGTCCATCGCCGCCTTGTCGACCAGCGCGATCCTGACGTCGTTGCCCGCCCAGCGCCGCGCCTCGTAGGCCGCGCCGCACGCCGCCATGCCGCCGCCGACGATCAGGATGTCGGTCTCGTGTTCCACGATCTGGGGATTGCCGAAACTCGGTTCACTCATTGTCTGCGTTCCTTCGTCTGCCGCATGCGGTCCGCGTGGTCAGGGCGCCGCGGTCGGTGGTCGGGTCTTCGTTCGGAGCGCCGGCTCTCAGGACGCGATCGTCGGCAGCGCCTTGCCGGGCTCGGTGAACAGGCGCTCGTCGCGCAGATCGCCCGCGTCGGGCTTGCCGGCGTAGGGATCGATCGAGCCGACCGCGGTCGTGCGCACCGGGAACTTGAAGCGCTTGATCTCGCCATCGCGGAACTTGACGGTCCACATGATCGCGTTGTCGGTGCGCAGCGGGATCACCGCGCCGCCCATCGGCACCCAGTCGGCGAACGAGCGCACCTCGATCGCCTGCCGCGGGCATGCCTTGACGCAGCACATGCACTCCCAGCACTGCTCGGGTTCCTGGTTGTAGGCTTTCATCCGCGCCGTATCGAGCTTCATCAGGTCGTTGGGGCAGATGTACATGCAGGCGGTCACCGACCCCCCTTTGCAACCGTCGCATTTTTCGGCGTGTACGAATGTCGGCATCTGGCGTCTCCGTCTGGGCGATCGAATCCGGTCGGCTGTGTGCGCGGGCTGCGTTCGCGTCCTGTCTTCGCGCCCCTCCCGTCCCGTCGGCAGCAGCGCCGGGTGTCGCGATCTCCGAGCGCTCGATTCGCCGGGATCGCAGGCACCGCGGGCGCGCGGCCCGACGTCGGGCAGCCGTGCGTGCAGGGTGCAGCTTCGACGATGCGGCGTCACCGCGCGACTGACTTGAGGAGCTACGCCATGTGGGTAATGCCCTACCCCCCGTGGCGGGTCTAGACGCCCGAGGGTCCGATTTCGCCTAATGGAGGCCGAATAAGCTGGGGTCCGTGCGACTCCGCCCCCGGCTTTGTGAAAGTCCCTCGGAGATCCGCCCAGATGGAATACGACAAGGAACTCGACGCGCGCGGCCTGCAGTGTCCGCTGCCGATCGTGAAGACGAAGAAGTCCCTCAACGAGCTGGCCTCGGGCCAGGTGCTGAAGGTGGTCTCGACCGATTCCGGATCGGTCAAGGACATGCAGGCCTTCGCGACCCAGACCGGCAATCCGCTGCTCGAAACCGAGACGCACGGCAAGGAGTACGTGTTCTTCCTGCGCAAGAAGTGACGCGCGCCGCGCGAAGGCGGCAACGGCGCCCAGGCGCCGCTCATCCCGAGGAGAGGATCGACATGGGTGTTCATCGCATCGCCCTGGCGCCGGCGCTGGCCGCCGCGCTGTGGCTGGCGGCGGCCGCGGCGCACGCGACCGACGGCTATTTCTCGCACGGCTACGGAATGAAGGAAAAGGGCATGGGCGGCGCGTCGTTCGCGCTGGCCCAGGACGCATTCGGCGGCGCCAACAATCCGGCGACGATGGTGTTCGCCGGCAACCGCTTCGACATCGGCATCGACTGGTTCAGCCCGCACCGCAGCGCGTCGCGCACCGGAAGCATCGGGGGAGTCTTCGATTTCTCGGCCGACAGCGACAGCAACAACTTCTTCATTCCAGAGCTGGCTTACAACCGCTTGCTGTCGCCGGACATGTCGCTCGGCGTGACCGTCTACGGCAACGGCGGCATGAACACCGACTATCCGGGCGGGGTCGCCAGTTGCGGCCAGCCCGGCCGGAACTTCAACGGCCTGTGCGGCCAGGGCCGGCTGGGCGTCGACCTGTCGCAGCTGGTCGTCGCGCCGACGTTCGCGATGAAGCTCAACCCCGGCCACGCGGTCGGCGTCGCGCCGCTGCTGGCATACCAGCGGTTCAAGGCCGAGGGTCTGCAAGGCTTCGCGGGACTGAGCAGCAGCCCGAACGACCTGACGAACAAAGGCTACGCCAGCTCGACCGGCTACGGCCTGCGTGTCGGCTACAACGGCCGCTTGACGAGCGCATTTTCGATCGGCGCGGTCTACACGACCAAGACGAAGATGGGCAAGTTCGACGCCTACAAGGGCCTGTTCGCCGAACAGGGCGGTTTCGACATTCCGGAGCACTACGGGGCGGGCGTGGCCTTCGACTTCGGGCAGGGCTGGCAGCTCGCCGCCGACTATGAGCGGATCCTGTACAGCGGGATCGCGTCGGTGCACAACCCCAGCAGCAACCAGGCCCCATTGGGTGCGAACAACGGGCCGGGGTTCGGCTGGCAGGACGTCAACGTGCTGAAGCTGGGAATCCAATGGGCGCTGGACCCGAAGTGGACGCTGCGGGCCGGCTACAATCACACCGACAACCCGATCCGCTCGCAGGACGTGAGCTTCAACATCCTCGCTCCCGGGGTCGTGCAGGACCATTACACGCTCGGCGCGACGTGGAACCTCGGCGGAAATTCGGAATTGACGTTCGCCTACATGAACGCGCGGCGCAACTCGGTCAGCGGGGCGTCGCTGTTCAACGCCCCGCCCCCGGTGGGCGCAGGCCCCGGCAACGGCGGAACCGAAACGATCGCGATGCACGAGAATTCATTCGGAGTCGCCTGGGGAACGCGCTTCTGATCCCTGCGCGCCGGATCGATCGCCGCTGGCTCTTCCTGCTCGTACTGCTGGCCAGCGCACCGGCCTGCGCGGCCACCCCTTTCGGCATGACGATGCCGTGGTGGGGCTGGCCGCTTTCTCTTTTCGTCGTCTGCTTCGCGCTCGGCATCGTCGCGGTGCCGGCTGGCGTCGGCGGCGGCGTGCTGTTCGTCCCGATCGTCGGCGGCTTTTTCCCGTTCCACCTGGATTTCGTGCGCGGCGGCGGGCTGATGGTGGCGCTCGCGAGCGCGCTCGCGGCAAGCCCGGGCCTGTTGCGCCTCGGCCTGGCCGACCTCAGGCTCGCGCTGCCCATGGCGCTGATGGTCGCGGCAAGTCAGATCGCCGGCGCGATGCTCGGCCTGGTGCTGCCCGGCGCGATCGTGCAGACCGCCCTCGGCCTGATCATCCTGGGCATCGTGGTCCTGATGTGGAGGGCCAGGAAGTCGGAATTCCCGGGCGTTCGTGAGACGGATCCGCTGGCGGCCGCGCTTCGCATCCACGGCGTCTTCCACGATACCGCCCGCGCGCGCGACGTCAGCTGGACCGTGCGGCGGACCTCGACCGCGCTCGTCGCATTCGTCGGGATCGGCGTCCTGGCGGGCATGTTCGGGTTGGGCGCCGGCTGGGCCAATGTGCCGACGCTGAACCTGCTCATGGGCGCGCCGCTGAAGGTGGCGGCGGGCACCAGCAGCCTGATCCTGTCGATGACGTCGTCGGCTGCCTGGGTCTATCTCAACGAGGGAGCGATACTGCCGATCGTGGTCGTGCCGTCGATCATCGGCATGATGCTCGGTGCGATGATCGGCGTTCGCCTGCTGCATGTGGTCAAGGCGTCGGCGATCCGGCGCCTGGTGATCGCGATGCTCCTGATCGCCGGGGTTCGGGCGCTGCTCAAAGGGCTGGGAGTCTGGTCATGACGATGCGCAAAACGCTGCCGGACACGGCCGGTCGATACGCCTCGCCGGAGCAGCTGCGGTATGCCCTCGTGCTGAGCGCCGGCGTCAGGCTCGGGTTCGTGCTGCTGCTGGCGACGTTCTTCCTGTATCTGTCCGGGCTGCTTCAGCCGCTGATCCCGGTCGATCAGCTGCCGAAATACTGGGGCCTGCCGGTGGACGCATACGTCCGCGCGACCGGCACGCCGACCGGATGGGGATGGCTCGCGCAGCTGGCGCGCGGCGACCTGCTGAACCTGGCCGGCATCGCGGTGCTGGCCGGGATCTCGGCGATCGCCTCGGCTTCGGTGCTGCCCGTCTTCGCGCGGCGGCGTGAAACGGCCCACCTCGTCATCTGCGTGCTGCAGATCGTGGTGCTGGTCGTCTCCGCTTCCGGCATCCTGTCGAAATGGCGCTGAACCCCCGGGAGGCCGGCATGCTCGACACGTTCAGCCGCGTCCTGCTCGCGACCGAGGGGACCGAATTCGACGTCGGCGCCGAGCGGCTTGCGATCGAGCTGGCCGGAAAGTGCGGGGTCCCCCTGCTGGCGGTGATCCCGCTGATCAGCAATCCGGAAGCGGAGGCGGTCGGTGCCGCGGTCCAGATCAGGGCCGAGGCCGAGGTCGCGGCGGCGCTGGATCGGTTGCGCCGGCAGGCCGAGAGCCTCGGCGTCGAACTGCGCGGAACCGTCCGTCGCGGCGAGGAACCGTTCCGCGAGATCGTCGACGAGGCGCGCGAGCAGCGGGCCGATCTGCTTGTGCTGCGCCGGCGCGGCCGGCGCAGCTATCTCGCCAACCTTCTGCTCGGCGAAATGGTGCACACGGTGATCGGCCATTCGCCGTGCGACGTGCTGATCGCGCCGCGCGCGGCCCGCATGTGGTCGAAGCACGTGGTGCTCGCGACCGACGGCTCGGCTCACAGCGAACGGGCGGCGCGGGTCGCGGCGATGATCGCCATGCGCTGCGCGATTCCGGTGACGGTCGTTTCGGCGGCCGACAGGCACGACACCGAGGCCGCGGCGGCGCAGCGCCGGGTCGACCGTGCGCTCGCGGTCGTGCAGGCGGCCGGCGCGAAAGGCACTGGGCGCGCGGCGGGCGGCAGACCCCACGATGCGATCGTCGGTGTCGCGCGGGAAACCGGCGCGGATGTGATCGTGATCGGACGGCGCGGCCTCAACCCGGTCGAACGGCTGCTGCTCGGGAGCACCTCCGAACGCGTCGCCGAGAGCGCCGATTGCCCGGTGCTGATCGTCCGCGCCGGCTGAAGCTAGCAGTCTGGGCAGGGGACGCTGCCGCAAGGTCGAACGCCCTGTCTTGCATGGCATATGCCGCTGCAGAATCTTGTAATCAGCCGGTCCTGACGCTGGAGCCCGATCGATCGCCGGCGTAGCCTTGCGAGGGAGGCTGTTGCGGTGCCTCGCTACGATTCCACGAGTCTCGGATCTTGGCCACACGGAGCTCGCCTCCCGTGGGGAGCGTTCCTGGCCTAATTCGCGAGGATTGTCATGAACCAAACCTCCTCTGCATACCTGCTCGCCGGTCAAATTTCGGAACTCGAGCGGCTGCAGCTTCAGTCGCGCGTGTGGGAACCTGCCGGGCGCGCGTTGGTGCAGAACATTCCGCGAGTCGGCGCCGCGAAAGCACTGGACGTCGGCTGCGGAGCGATGGGTTGGCTCAGGGTCCTAAGTGAGTGGGCCGGCGAGCGAGGCGCGGTCGTCGGCACAGATATCGACGAGCGAATGCTCTCCGCAGCGAACTCGTTCGTCGAATCGGAGTCACTGGTCAACGTGACTTTGGTCAAGGATGATCTCTTCGAGTCCCGGCTTGAGCCCGGTTCGTTCGATCTGGTCCACGCACGATTTCAGATCGCACCGCTGGGTCGGGCAAGCCAGCAGATCGCCGCTTATCGTTCGCTGGTCAGGCCCGACGGATGGCTGGTTCTGGAGGATCCAGATATGGGGTCGTGGCACGTCTCGCCTCGCGCGCCTTCAGTCGACAGATTGATTGACCTGATCCGTGAGGGATTCCAGGCCGCAGGCGGCAATTTCGATTCGGGACGTGATCTACCGATGCTCATGAAGGACGCCGGACTTCGCCCCAGGGTGTCCGCTACCGTGATTGCCCTGGATTCGGGGCACCCCTACCTTCGGCTCCCTCTGCAATTCGCTACGGCTCTCCGGCCACGTCTCGAGAAGCTTCTCGGGTCCTCTGATCTCGATGAGCTCGTACGCCAGGCGGAAGCTGAGCTGTCGCGCGAGGGCACTTGGGGCACCACGTTCACACTCATCCAGGCATGCGCTCAGGTGCTCGACTGAGCTGACCTGGGTCAGGAACCCGGAGCGGCCGTCCGCTTCAGCAGTTCGGCCGCGGCATCGGCATCGCCGGCTTCCGCGAGGGCGATGGCTGCAAACGTGCGGCCGGGATCGCGGAAGATGTCGCGCAGCAGGCGGCGCATCGGGGCGGCATTGCCGCGGCTGCGCGGCTCGAAATCGACATCCCTCGAAGAGACCCGTACCGTTGCCGCTCTCATGCCGCGCTCCCCTTGCTCGGGGCGACGGCGCACCGGGCGCCGCCGCACCGGCCGAATGTACGGCGCGGTCCGTCGAGGGCGCGTCAAGGGGGTGTGAAGGATCCGTCAAGAGCCGCGCGCGGATGAGGCCGATTCGACATAGATCAATTGCGCCGAAGTCCCCTGGCCGACCGCGCTTTCGAGGACCGCCTCCCAGCCGTATCGGTCGCAGATGCGCTTGACGAGTGAAAGGCCGATGCCGGACCCGGTGCTGCCCTGGCCCCTGAAATGCTTCTCGAATACCTTTGCAATCTCCTCGCTGCGAATGCCTTCGCCGGTATCGCTGACGGTCAGGCTGCCCTCGTCGACCTGGATCGACACCCTGCCTGCGGCCGTGTGCGCGAACGCGTTGCGGATCAGGTTCGCCACCACGATCTTCAGCAGCGTCCGGTCGGCGTTGAGGCGCGGGCGGCTTCGATACCGGAGGTCGACGGTCGTTTCCGCCCGGACCATGTGCCTGTGCGCATCGACGGTTTCCTGCACGACCTCGCAGACGTCGCATGGGCCGCTCTCGCGCAGCGTGTCTTCGCGCGCCATGATCAGCAGCGCGGAAGTCACCTGGGTCATGTCGTCGACGGCGCGCCGGATCCGGGCCACCTGCTCCTGCTGCCGCGTGTCGAGCCGCGGGTCCTCCTGCAGCAGTTCGGCCACCCCCTGCACGATCGTCAGCGGCGTTCTCAGCTCATGGCTGACGTCGGCGGTGAAGGCGCGCTCGCGATCGATGAACCCCCGCATGCGTCTCAGGTAGCCGCCGAACACCCCGGTGGCCAGCCGGCCGATCTCGTCGTCCGGAAAGGCGGCCTCGGCGGTCTCGTGGCCCGATCCGGCCGCGCCGATCCGCCGCGCGAGCTCGGCGATCGGTGCCACGGCGCGGGCGGCAAGCCAGCGGCCGGCGGCCGCCGAGAGCACGATCATGCCGACGGCGCCGGCGGCCAGCCAGCCCGCGAACTGCCGCTCGCGGCTGCGTTGGCTTCGCTCGTCGAACACCATCACATACCGCTCGCGCCCCCGATCGGCGACCACGACCCGGTGCGGAACGCCTTCGATCGACAGCTGGTACCGGCCCGCCGCCAGATCGGCCAGCTGCGGCGGGACGCCATCGGCCGCCTGCCCCGGCACGTGCACGTAGCCGCGGATGCCGACGGTTGCCGGCGGCAGCGAGGCCGGGTTGCGCGCGCGCCGGGCCATGAAGTCCTCGAGCTCGGCGCGCAAGGTCTCGTCGATCAGACGCTCGGTCTGCCCGTGCGCGGCGACGAACACGCCGGTCGACAGCAGCAGGCTCAGCAATGCGCCGAACAGCGCGAACGTCACCGCGAGCCTGAAGCGCAGGCTCCGGCGCAGGACGCTGCTCGAATCGCTAGTCATCGCGGATCTGGTAGCCGATGCCGCGCAGGGTCCGGATCAGCGGCTTGTCGGCGGCGGTATCGACCGCGTGCCGCAACACGTGCAGATGGGCGCGCAAGGCGTCGCTGTCGGGCGGCGATTCGCCCCAGATGCTGCGCTCGAGCTCTTCGCGCGGCAGGACGCGCGGAGACTGGCGCATCAGGTTTTCGAGGATCTTGAGCGGGATCGGCGGCAACGACAGGTTGCGGCGGCCGCGCGTGACCTCCATCGTCGACGGGTCGAAACTCAGGTCGCCGACCTTCAGGACCGCCGGCGTCTCGCGCACCTGCGACCGGCGGACCAGCGCGAGCAGCCGAGCCTCCAGCTCGCGCATCGCGAACGGCTTGACGACGTAGTCGTCGGCGCCCGCCTCGAGGCCCGCGATCTTGTCGTTCAGGGCATCGCGCGCCGTCAGCATCAGGACCGGGATCGTGCGGCCCGCTTCGCGCAGGCGGCGGCAGACGGTCAGCCCGTCGATGCCCGGCAGCATCCAGTCCAGCACGACGACGTCGAACGGATGGGCCGCGGCCAGGTGCAGGCCCGAGATCCCGTCCCAGGCCAGGTCGAGGTCGTGCCCCTTGGCCCGGAGGTAGTCGAACACGTTCGACGCCAGGTCGCGGTTGTCCTCGATCAGCAGGATGTTCATCGCCGTCTTGCCGCTGCGCCCACGCCGTCCGCCGCGTCCGGCCCTCAGGTCCCCGCTCGCGCGCCGGGGATGGATTCCACCGTGGATTCCGCCGCCGATTCCGCCGCGGGCTCGGACAGCCGTGCCACCAGGGCCTCGAGCGCGAGGCGGTCGGTCGGGAAGATGTTGCCGCTGCCGATGTGACCGGTGAGCCGGGTGCGGTCCATCACATCGCGCACCTGGTTCTTGATGCCGCTGAAGGCGAGCGTGATGCCGTTGGTCCTGAAGCGGTCGACCATCAGCCTCAGCATCTGCACCGCGGAGGCGTCGATCTGGTTGATGCCTCCGCAGGTCACCAGGATGCACGTGCACTCGGGGTTGTCCTGCTCGAGCTTCAGGACCGCGTCCTCGAAGAACGACACGTTCATGAACCGCAGGGCGCCGTCGAACCGGATCGCGCACAGCCTCGGGTGCAGCGGCGCGAGCCCGTGACGCTGCGCGTCGCGCAGCGTCTGGTCGGCATGCATCCCGAGCACGGCCACGCGCGGCCGCATCATCCGGTACAGCACCAGTCCGACGGACAGCAGCACGCCCGACACGATGCCGTTCTGGATGTTCGGCGCGAACGCCAGCGTGGCGACGAAGGTGACCACCGCGGCCAGGCCATCGTCCCGATTCGCGTCCCAGGCCCGCTTGAGCGCGCCGAAGTCGATCAGACCGATCACCGCGGTCATGATGATCGCGGCCAGCACCGGCTTCGGCAGGTGATACAGCAGCGGCGTGAGGAACAGCAGCGTCAGCAGCACGGCCGCCGCCGAGACCAGCGACGACAGCGAGGTCCGCGCGCGGCTCGCCAGGTTGAGCGCCGAGCGCGAGAACGACCCGCTGACCGGCATCGTCAGGCTGAACGCAGCGGCGAGCTTCGCCGCCCCCTGACCGATCAGTTCCAGGTTCTCGTTCCAGGGCACGCGGGTCTTGATCGAGATGACCTTGGCGCTCGACATCGCCTCCATGAAACTGATCAGCGCGATCACCACACCCGCCGGCAGCAGCGTCGCGACCGCGTTCCAGTCCAGCGACGGGATGCCGAGATGGGGCAGGCCGGTCGGAATCGCGCCGACCACGCGCCCGCCGCGGCCCGCGTAGTCGAGCGCCTGGCTGACCGCCGTCAGCGCCGCGACGGTGATCAGCACGCCCGGCAGCCTGGGGGCGAAGCGCCGGAACACGAA
>CAZEIW010000119.1:0-7863 GCA_964512305.1 uncultured Burkholderiaceae bacterium
TGGGCGGGGGCTGCGATTCGAAGTCGACGTAGTGGGCCACGACGAGGTCGAGCGACCCGTCCCGGTCGTAGTCGATGAAGGCGCAACCGGTGCTCCAGCGCGGGCCAGGGCGGTCGAGGCCTCGCTCGCGGGTTTCATCGCGGAAGGTGCCGTTTCCCAGGTTGTGCAGGAAGACGTTGTGGCCCCATTGCGTGACGAAGAGGTCGACGTAGCCGTCGTTGTCGACGTCGCCGGCACAGACGCCCTGACCCCAGCCGAGGTGCCCGATGCCGGCTTTCTCGGTGACGTCCTCGAAGCGGAGTCCGCCGAGGTTGTGATAGAGATGAGGGGTCAGTGAGGCTTGACCCGAGGCTTGACCCGCGGCTTGACCCGCGGCTTGACCCGGCGCCTGCCCCGGCGCCTGCCCCGGCTTGAAGCGGTCGCCCTGGACGATGAAGATGTCCGGCAGGCCGTCGTTGTCGTAGTCGAAGATCGCCACGCCGGTGCCCGTGTTCTCGATCAGCGAGGTCTGCTCCATCTCGCCCGAGACGACGACCGCACTCAGCCCGGCTTCGGCCGCGATGTCGCGAAAATCGATGACCGGGGCTTTCATGCCCGGGGGAAGCGGGCGCGCGGGCTGATCCCTCGCCCCCGAGGAAACCATCTGCGACCGCCCCGCGCGCTCCGGCGCGAGGGTCGCGGCGAGGACGATGGCGGCAGCGGCCGCCCACCGGAGCGCCCGGCGCCGCGCGTCACGGCGCGTCACGGCGTCTTCCCGGTGCCCGGATCGGGCGCACGCTTGCTGCGCGCCGCGGCGATCCGCTCGAGAGCGCGTTCGATGTCCGGGTCCCGCGGATTCAGCGCCAGGGCGAGACGAAGCTCCTTTTCCCCGTTGTCGATGTCGCCCATCTGGCAGTCCGTGAGGCCGAGCTTCTTGTGCAGGTCCGCCTTGATCGCACAGTCGCCGCAGACTTCGATCGCCTTTTCGAACCGGCGGATCGCCTCGGGCCAGTCATGCTCGGCCCCGGCCGCCAGCGCATCGTTGCCGAGCGTGCCCGCCTCGTCGACGATGTGGCTCTCCTTCAGCGCGGCGCTGTAGCGCGCCATCAGACGTGCCGACTCGCTCGGATCGGACGATCTGACCGCGCGCGCGAGGCTGAAGAGCGCCTGCGTGAAGCCGGGCTCGATCGCGATCGCCTGCCGCCACGCGGCGATCGCCGCCTTCGTCTGCGACTCGTGTTCCAGGCTCTGCCCCAGCAGATGCCAGGCGGTGGCATTGCGCGGCTGCAGCTTGACGACCGCCTCCAGCAGCGCGATCGCATGCGGGTAGTTCCCGGCCTGCCGCTCGATCACGGCCCAGAAGTAGAAGGGCTCCGCCATCTGCGGGGCGAGCCGGCTCGCCGTCTCGAACTCGGGCTGCGCCTCGGCGTTGCGGCCCAGATCGAGCAGGATGCGCCCGCGGTTCAAATGAGCAAGAGCGGACCGGGGCGCCAGGCGGACCGCCTCGTCGCTTTCCTTCAAGGCGCCTGCGAGGTCGTAGCTTTCGGCCAGGACCAAGCCGAGCTCGAGATGCGCGGCGGCCGATTGCGGCTGAAGCGCAACCGCCCGGCGCATCAGTGCGACCCCTTCGGCGCTCTTCCCCAGGCGCGCCTTGACCCTCCCCGCTGCGGCGAGCGCCGCCTCGTCGTCGGGCGCGAGTTCCAACGCTTCGTCGACCTCCGCTTCGGCCTCGGCGAGTCTCTGCCGCTTGGCGAGCATCAGCCCGAGATTCAGGTGTCCCTGCCCGCTGCCCGGATCTTCCTCGATCGCGCGCCGAAAGAGCTTCTCGGCGCCTTCGTCGTCGCCCTTGCCCGCGCCAACGATGCCCAGATCGACGAGCGCCGCCGGGAGTTGCGGGTCTGCGCGGACGGCCGCCTCGAGCCGCTTCTCGGCAGCCGCACGATCGCCGGCGGCGAGATCGAGGTGGCCCAGTTCGGCCAGCGCAGCCGCCATCTTGGGATCCAGCTTGATCGCCTGTTCCAGAGCCTCTCGCTCGCCCCTCTGGTCTCGGGCGGCGCCGAGCGCCAGCGCCAGCTCGACCTCGGTGCGCGCATCGCGAGGGTCGACCTGCAGCATCTCGCGGTAAAGCGCGGCGGCCTGCACCGGCTGGCCGGCGAGGCGCAACTCGCGGGCCTTCCTGCGCTTGCCGGCCAGCTGCTGGAGCTTGGGGTCGCGCGCAGGGGTCGATTCGTGCGCGTAGATATCCTCGAGAGCGAGCTGCGCCGCCTTCGCGTCCGGGTGTTTCCTGACCAGCTCCGTGAGGATCCGGATCGCCTCGTCCGGATCGCCGCCCTGATAGGTGGCCATGGCCATCGAGAGGGCCATGTCGGCCGAATCCGGTTCAAGCGCGAGCGCCCGCCTCCAGTGACGGATCGCGGACGCATAGTGGCGCTCCGCGGCCAGGCGCCGCGCCAGTTGATCCAGCGCGAACACGGAGTGGCGGTCCAGCTTCAGCGCTTCGCGAAACTGCACTTGCGCCGCGGCGCCGTCCCCCATCTCCAGCAACACGGAACCGAGCGAGTTGTGCGCCGCCGTCATGCCGGGCTTGAGTTGCAGCGCGCGGCGGTATTCGGCGGCCGCGGCGGACATCTGCCGGGCGCGCTCGTGCGCGACGCCCAGGTTGTAGTGGGTCAGGGCCGAGTTCGGTTCGAGGCGGACGGCCCCTTCGAAAGCGGCCAGCGCGCATTTCAGGTCGCCCTGCGCGGCAAACCACGCGCCCGCTTCGCCATACGCCCTGGCGCTGGGATTGTCGTGGAGCGTCTGCCCGCGTTCGGCGGGCAGTTTGCACGCGTCCGGCAGCGGCGTCACGGCCACAGCGCCCGCACCGGCGAGAGCGAGCGCGAGGCTCGCCGCGATCCGCCGCGCCCACCGGCGCCCGCGGACCGCCCGGCGCATGAACGCCGCCGTGTGGAACCACATCATGACACCCAGGAAGGCGGCGTGAATGAAAGTTGCCGGCTGCACCGGCGGCGATTGCTCGCAAGTGTAAGTGAAACGACCGGCCGCGGAGCCCGCGGCTAGAATTCGCCTCGACCCAACGGGTGCGCGAGGGCTTGCGCCGCCGACGACCGATGGCTTTCTACGCCGCCGCCTGCCAGACCGACTTTCCGTGCCCGAAGACCCGCACGGAGATCGCGGCTCGCACCAAGCGCATGTGCGAGATCATCGAGCAGACGATCGTCGGCTACGAGCCGTTCTTCGACGTCCGGCTGCTCGCCTTTCCCGAGTTCGCGCATGCGGCGCCGATCTACGAGACCGTGGCGGCGCTGCGCAAGTCGCTGGCCGTGCCGGTTCCGAACGAGCACACCAGGGCCTACGAGCGCCTCGCGCGCAAGTACGGCTGCTACATCCAGACGGGGAGCTTCCTCGAGATCGATCCCGACTGGCCCGATGTCGTGTTCAACACGACGGCGCTGATCGGACCGAAGGGCCTCCTGCTCAAGTACCGCAAGGCGAATCCGTGGATCCCCTGGGAAATCCACGCGAGCCCGCACGACCTTCCAAAGTACGACCGCGATCCGTTCCCGGTCGCGGACACCGAGCTCGGCCGCATCGGCGTGGCGATCTGCTACGACTGGCTGTTCCCGGAGACGATCCGGCAGCTGGCGTTCAACGGCGCCGAGATCCTGGTGCGCGTTTCGGCGTACATGGATCCCTGGGGCGCGACGCCGCCGATGGACTGGTGGACGCTGTTCAACCGCGCGCGCGCGGCCGAGAACACCGCCTACGTCGTCGCTGCGAACCAGGGCGCCCAGCTGGCGAACTATCCGCCGTTCAGCTGGCCCGGCGGCAGCATGATCGTCGACTACGACGGCAGGATCCTCGCGCAGGCGGACCCCGGCCCGGGCGAGAAGGTCGTGGTCGGGCCGATCGACGTCGCGGCGCTGCGCGCCGAGCGCGCGCGGCGAACCGGCCACGACCTGCGCGCGCATCTTCGCAGCGAACTGCACACCTACCTGCGCGAGACCTGGCTCCCTCCCGGCGGGGCGAAGCCGCTCGAGAAGTCCAAGATCGAACGGCGCATCCGCGATGCCAAGCGCAAGCTTGCGAAGTAGGGGCGCGCCGGCTGTCGTTGCGCTGACCCTCGTTGCGCTGACCGCCACTGCGCTGATCCTCTCGCTGACGGCGTGCGGGCGCGCAGGGTCCGGCGCAACGCCGCCGACCGCGACGGAACAGGCGGCGCTCGATCGCGGCGTGGGCCTGATGGGTCAGTTCGAATTCGCGGCCGCCCACGATGCGTTCGCGGGCCTCGCCTCGCGCCATCCAAAATGGTACGAAGCGGGCTTCGACCTTGCCGTCGCGACGCTGAACCGGCAGCAGGAAGGCGACGAGGGCGCGGCCGAGCGGCAGGTTCGCGCGCTGCTTGCGCAACGGCCGGACGATCTGCCCGCGCTGTACATGCTCGGGCTCATCGCGCTTCACACCCGGCCGCCTGGCGATGCCGAGCCGCCGCTGCGGCGGGTCGCCGACGGCGATCCGCGGGACCCGTACGCGAAGTACTTTCTCGCCCAGGCCCTGCTGGCGGAAGGGCGCGCCGACGCGGCGCTCGCGCTCTTCGACGGCGCCCTCGAGTTGGACCCGCGGCTTCGCAGCGCCCAGTACGGCGCCTCGCAGGCGCTGGCGAGGCTGGGGCGCACCGCAGAGGCGAAGGCCCGCATCGAGGAGTTCCAGCGCCTGCGCAACAACCCACTCGCCCATCTGGCCGAATTCAAGTACACGCGGATGGGCCCGAAGGCCGAGGCGGTCAACGCGGCTCGAACCGAAGCGCATCCTGCGCCCCCGAGCGGGGCGCCGTTCGCGGCGGTCGAGCCGATTCGCGCCGCGTCCGAGCCAACGCCTGCGACGCGTCCGGTCGCCTCGGCAGCGGACATCGACGGCGACGGGCAGGTCGACCTGTTCCTTCCTGGAGGACGCGGCGGCAAGAGCCAGGTCCTTCTGCGGCGGGGTGACCGCTTCGAGGCGCAGCCCGGCCACCCGCTGGCCGCGATCGAAGGGGTCGAATTCGCCGCGTGGGGCGATATCGACAACGACGGCCTGACGGACGTGCTGCTGTGCCGCGCCGACGCTTCGCCACTGCTGGTCCGGCAGGTCTCGCGCGGCCAGTGGAAGGCGCTCGGCGTTCCCGCGCTCGAGCGGCTGGGCGCGGCCGGCGACTGCCAGATGTTCGATGCCGACAACGACGGCAGCCTGGATCTCTTCGTGGTGACGCGGCGCGGCGAACGCGTGCTCATCTCCAACAATGGCGACGGGACTTTCCGTACGCTGAACGATCGCCTGCCGCGGCCAACCCGGGCCGGCGATGCGATCCAGACGCTGGCCACCGACCTCGACAACGGCCGGCGCCTGGCGCTCGTCGTGCTGCACGCGCGCGGACCGCACGAGGTGCTGGAGCAGGACGGCGCGTGGAACTGGCGGCCGGCGCCCGGCTTCGAAGCCTTCGTCCGGGAGCCCGCGCTCGCCGTTGCGGCCGCCGACCTCGATGCCCGCGGCGAACCCGACCTGCTGACGCTGACGCCGCAATTCGCGGTGCGACGATGGTCCAAGGCGAGCGACGGGTCATGGTCCGCCACGACGATCGTCCCGGAATCCCAGCCGCCCGCGGCGGCGCGCCCGCAACTCGCGGCCGCCGATCTATATGGCGATGGGCGGCCGGCGATCGTCGTCACGTCGGGCGAGGGACTGGCGGTCTGGCGGATGTCCGGGCCTGCGGCCGAGCGTGTGTGGACGCTGACCGACGGGACGATGACGGCCTGGACGCTCGCCACCCTCGACGGGAAAGGCCCGGCGCTGGTCGTGAGCCACCGCGACGGCTCGGTCACGCTGCAGCGGCCGGGGCCGGGCCGATTCGGATACGCGCTGCTGTCGCTGAGCGGCCGCGGCGACCCGGCCGCTTCGTACCGCTCCAACGCTTCGGGAATCGGCGCGCGCGTCGCGGCGCGCGTCGAGGGCCGCTGGGTCGTGCGCGACAGCCTGCGCGACTCATCGGGCCCCGGCCAGAGCCTCACGCCGATCGCGGTCGGCCTCGGCGGCGCTTCGAAGATCGACTATGTGAGCATCGATTGGTCGGACGGCGTGTTCCAGACCGAGCTGGCGCTGGACGGAGCGGCCCCGCATCGCATCGTCGAAACCCAGCGTCAGCTCTCCAGCTGCCCGCTCGTCTTCGCCTGGGACGGCAACCGGTACGCGTTCGTGAGCGACATCCTCGGCGTGGGCGGCATCGGGTACATGGTGGCGCCGGGCCAGTACGCGCCTCCGCGCCCGCGCGAGAACTTCCTGCTGCCCGAGACGGCGCTGCAACCCAAGGATGGGCGGTATCTCCTGATGATCGGCGAACCGATGGAGGAAACGGCCTACCTTGACGCGGTGCGCCTGGTCGCACACGATCTGCCACCGGGCTGGAGCGTCGTGCTCGACGAGCGAATGCAGACCGGCGGCCCCGATGTGACGGGACGAGCGATGTATTTCCGCCAGGAGGTTCTGCCCGTCAGGGCGATCAACGACCGCGGCGAGGACGTGACCGCGGCGCTGCACGACGCCGACCTGAAGGCCGCCGATCCCGGGCCGCACGATGCGCGCTTCATCGGGCGGCTGGCTCGCGACCACGTGCTCACGCTCGAGTTCGCGACCGATCTCGACGCCGGCCCCGGGCGGCCCCTGCTGGTCGCCGACGGCTGGATCGAGTACCCGTACTCGCAGACGATGTTCGCTGCATGGCAGGCGCGCGCCGACTATCGAGCCCCGACGCTGGAAGCGAAGGGTGCCGATGGCCGCTGGCACACCGTGCTCGAGCAGTTCGGCTACCCCGCCGGCATGCCGCGGAAAATGGCGGTGCCGCTGCCGCGGCTCCCGAAAGCGACGCGCGCGCTTCGATTGCGAACGAACCAGGAAATCTACTGGGACCGGCTCTCGATCGCCTGGGCCGAGCCGGCCTCGCCCGTGACGCACGTGCTGCCGCTCGCGGCTGCCGAGGTGCGGCCGATCGGGTTTCCGCACCGGTCGACCGGACCCCAGCAGCAACCTTCCTACGACCTCGGCCGGACCGCGCCGCTGTGGGACACGCGCATGCAATCGGGCTGGTATACGGCCTACGGCAGGGTCGACGAGCTCGTCGCCGACGACGACGACGCGCTGGCGATCATCGGGCCGGGAGACGCGCTGCATCTGGAGTTCGACGCAGCGCTCCCCGCGCTGGCGCCGGGCTGGTCCAGGCGGTTCGTCCTGCAGGCGCACGGGTGGGCCAAGGACATGGATCTTTACACCCGTGACGGCGAGACCGTCGCGCCCCTTCCCGCGACGGGGAAGGATGCCGCGCGCCGGGACCGGCTCAATCACGCTTACAACACGCGCTTTGCGTCCGGACGGTAAGCGCCCGGTGACGTGAAGATGGCTTCCCCCCGGATCCGCTACATCCCGGCGGTCGGACCCCGGCTGCGCAAGCTGCTAGTGGCCGTGTTCGGCCTGTTCGCGCTGCTCGCGGTCGACTCCGTCTATCTCGGCACGATCACCTGGTTCGAGTGGTGGTCCGGAAAGACGCTGCAGGACTACTTCTACCAGATCGTGTTCCTGCTGCATCTGGTGCTGGGCTTCCTGATCGTCGTCCCCGTCATCGTCTTCGGCGCCCTGCACTTTCGCAATGCCCACACACGTCCCAACCGGCGCGCCGTGCGCGCGGGGATCGCGCTCTTTTCCACGGCACTCGTCCTGCTCGCAAGCGGCATCGCGCTGACGCGCCTGGGCTTCTTCGACCTCAAGGATCCGGCGCTGCGCAACGGCGCGTACTGGGTGCACGTGATCTCGCCGCTGGTGCTGGCGTGGCTCTACGTGCTGCACCGCCTGGCCGGCAAG
>CAZEIW010000120.1:0-35709 GCA_964512305.1 uncultured Burkholderiaceae bacterium
CGTGGCGCTGCCGGCATCCGCGCCGAAAGTCGCGAGTGCGGCGGCGGCGCCCCGCATCAAGGTGGCCCAGTCCACGGCGATGCATGCCACGGTGCGCCCGGCCGTAAGCACCGCGGCCGCGACCGCGTCCGCCGTGCCGGCCGTTCACAGGACGGCCCCGGTCAACTGGTAGGCCGGCGGCGCACGCTCGGGTCGTCCAGGCGTCCGCAGCGGCGTGCTGCCGCCGCTTCGTATCGCACCGACGTGGATCCCCGGGACTTCGCCCGGGGATGACGCCTGCTACGCCAACCGCCCCTCCTCCACCGCATGGCACGCGACGAGGCCCTGGTGCCCGGCCGTGACGGGCCTCATCTGCGGCACCTCGCTGCGGCAGCGCGCCTGCGCGTACGGGCAGCGTGGGTTGAAGGCGCACCCCGGAGGCGGCTCGAGCGGGTTGGGCACCTCGCCCGATACGGGCGTGCGCGGGCGGCCGGTCATGTGGAGGTCCGGGATCGCGTCCAGCAGCATGCGCGTATAGGGGTGCCGGGGCGACGCGAAGATCGCTGACGTCGCCGCCAGCTCGACCAGCCTTCCCAGGTACATCACGCCGACGCGATCCGACAGGTGCCGGACGACGGCGAGGTTGTGCGAGATGAACAGGTAGGTGAGCCCGAGCTCGCGCTGCAGGTCCTTCATCAGGTTCAGCACCTGCGCCTGGACCGAAACGTCGAGCGCGGAGGTCGGCTCGTCGCAAACCAGGAACCGCGGATTCGACGCCAGCGCGCGCGCGATCGAGACACGCTGCCGCTGCCCGCCGGAGAACTGGTGCGGATACTTGTCGCGGTCGAGCGGCGACAGGCGCACCAGCTCGAGCAGCTCGTCGACCCGCGCGTCGATCGCCGCGCGACCGAGCCCGGCCTGGTGTACGCGCAGCGGCTCGGCGACGATGTCGGCCACGCGCCAGCGCGGGTTCAGGCTCGCATAGGGATCCTGGAAGATCATCTGCAGCCGCTGGCGCAACTGCCTGCCGCTGGGCCCCGCCGCCTCGGCCAGATCGCGGCCGAAGAAATCGATGCGCCCGGAGGCGGGCCGATACAGGCCGACCAGCAGCCGCGCGACCGTCGACTTGCCGCACCCGGACTCTCCGACCAGCGAGACCGTCTCGCCGCGCCCGATCTCGAAGCTCACGCCGTCGACCGCGCGCACGAACTGGCGCGAGCGCCGCTCGAGCACCCGGTTCAGCCATGGCGGCGACACGTCGAAGGTCTTGACCACCCCCTCGGCGCGCACCACGGTGGCCTCGCCGGCATCGTCCGGCGGCGCCGCGTGGGCGGGCCGCGCGGCGCCGCCCGTGCCGGCCGGTGCGACGCAGCCGCCTTCCGGCGCCGGGGGCGCCCCCGGCACGTGCAGCCAGCAGGCGGCGCTCGATGCGCCGGCGGGCGCCAGTTGCGGCCGCTCGCTGCGGCACCGTTCGAACGCGTGCGGGCAGCGCGGATGGAACGCGCAGCCGCCGGGTATCGCGTCGAGCCGCGGCATCGTCCCCTCGATCTGGATCAGCCGCGCGGTGGCGCGCTCGAGGCTCGGGATCGAGCCCATGAGCCCCACCGTGTACGGGTGCCGGGGCCGATGGACGATGTCGGCGACCGCGCCGACCTCGGCGACGCGCCCCGCGTACATCACCGCGACCCGGTCCGCCGTCTCGGCGATCACGCCCATGTCGTGCGTGATCAGCATGATGGCGGTGTGATGCTCGCGGCACAGCCGCTTGAGCAGCGCGATGATCTGCGCCTGCACCGAGACATCGAGCGCGGTGGTCGGCTCGTCGGCGATCACCAGCTTGGGCTCGGCGGCGAGCGCCAGCGCGATCACGACCCGCTGCCGCATGCCGCCCGAGAACTGGTGCGGGTAGTGGTCGATGCGCCGCTGCGGCGCCGCGATACCGGTCTCGGCGAGCAGATCGATCGCGCGCCGCCGCGCCGCGCTCGCGCTCAGGCCGAGATGGGTCGTGATCGTCTCGACCAGCTGGCGGCCCACCGTATAAAGCGGGTTGAGCGAAGTCAGCGGGTCCTGGAAGATGGCGCCGATCTGGCGGCCGCGCAGCGGACGCAACTCGGCCTCGGGCAGGCGGTCGATCCGGCGCCCGTCGAGCACGATCTCGCCGCCGGCGATGCGGCCCGGCGGCTCGAGCAGGCCGATGATCGCGGCACCGGTCAGCGATTTGCCGGCACCGGATTCTCCGACCACACCCAGCACCTCGCCGCGCGCAATCGACAGCGAGACGCCGTCGACCGCGACCAGCGTCTTGCGCCGTGTCGGGAACTCGACCCGCAGATCGCGGATTTCGAGCAGGGGAAGGCGCGCCCCGGCATCCCCGGCGCGTTCCGGCTCGACGACGCCGCGCACGCCGGCGGCGGCGGTCACGCCCGAACCCCGTCGAGCGCCAGGCCCGGCGGGCGCGTGCCGGAACGTCTCAGCCCTTGCCGCCCGCCGTGCCGCAACCGGCGATCGGTTCCTTGTAGTTGATGCGCGGCTCGAAATCCTGGTCGAGCCGGTTGACCTTCTTCGCCTCGAACCAGTAGCGCGTGCACGGCTCGACGTTGACCTCCAGCGCCTTCTCGACGCCGTCGTGGAACCCCGCGGCCGGCGGGGCCCGCAGCAGGATCGTGTGCGGCCCCGGGTCGACCCGGATCCGGGAGTTGTAAGTGTACGAGGAGCCGTCGACGGCAACGATCACCGTGTCGTAGGTGTTCATCTCGGCCTTGAGCCAGCGGCCGCCGTCGAGGTACGAGAAAGGCTCTGTCGTTGCGCAGCCGGCGGCCGCGATCAGAAGGACGGCCGGCGCGATCGCATGTCTCGGCAGCATTGCAGCCTCCTGCGGTACGCACGCGCCCAGGATTGCGGACGGTGGCGCGCGTCTGGCAAGACGCTAGCAGAAACGCGACAGGGGGGTCGTTACCAGACGTTGCCGGCGCGACGCTCATCGCAGCTTCGGATTCAGCGCATCCCGCAGCCAGTCGCCCAGCAGGTTCACCGACAACGCCAGGGCCACCAGCGTCAGGCCGGGGAATACCGTGATCCACCACTCGCCGGAGAACAGGAAATCGTTGCCGACGCGGATCAATGTCCCGAGCGACGGCGTGGTCGGCGGCACGCCGACGCCGAGAAACGACAAGGTCGCCTCGGTGATGATCGCGGTTGCGATGTGGACGGTCGCCAGCACCAGCACCGGGCCGAGGACGTTGGGCAGGATGTGCCCCAGCACGATGCGCAGCGGGGAGACCCCGATCACCCGCGCCGCGAGCACGTACTCGCGATTCTTCTCGACCATCGTCGAGCCGCGCACCGTGCGCGCGTACTGCGGCCAGCCGGCCGCGGCGATCGCCAGGACGACCACGGGGAACGCGATCTGGTCGTGGAGTTCGCGCGGCACCGCCTGGCGGGCGACGCCCGCGATCAGCAGCGCGATCAGGATTGCCGGGAACGACAGCTGCACGTCGGCCAGCCGCATCAGCAGCGCGTCGATTCGGCCGCCCGCGAAGCCCGCGGCCAGGCCGAGCGCGATGCCGAACGCGAGCGACAGCGCGACGCCCGCCAGGCCGATCACCAGCGACAGGCGGGTGCCGAAGAGGATCGCCGACAGCACGTCGCGTCCCTGGCCGTCGGTGCCGAGCAGGTAGTCGCGCTCGCCGCCCGGCAGCCACGCCGGGGGCTTGCCGGCGTCGAGCAGCTGCAGGGACGCGAGATCGAACGGGTCGTGCGGCGCGATCCAGCGCGCGCCGAGCGCGGCCGACAGCAGGAGCAGCGCGACCGCGCCGGCGCCCACCGCCACCGGCGAGCGGCGGAAGCTATAAAGGACGTCGCTGTCCCAGAAGCCGTGCCAGAGGCGCGTCCGGGCCATGGTCGAGCTCACGCGTCGAGCTCAAGGGTCGAGCTCAAGCGCGGCGGCCCATCATTTCACGTGCACCCACTTGAGCGGGAACAGGTTGTCGGCGAGCTGGACCACGTCGACCGACTGCTTCATGCCCCACGCCAGCGCCTGCTGGTGCAGCGGGATGTGGCCGACGTCGTCCTGGTGCAGCTTCATCGCCTCGTGGACCATCGCATTGCGCTTCGCGTCGTCGGTCTCGGAAGCGATCTGGACCGTCAGCTCGTCGAGGCGCGGGTTGCTGTAGCTGCCCAGGTTGAACTGCCCGCGCCCGATCTTGTCGTCGGGCGTCGCCATCAGCGCATTGAGCGGGTTGTGCGCGTCGTAGGTGCCCGGGGTCCAGCCCAGCATGTAGAACGAGGTGTTGCGCGACAGGATCTTCGGGAAGTAGGTCGCCTTGCTCTCCGCCATCAGGTCGATCTTGACGCCGATGCGCGCCAGCATCGCCGCCACCGCCTTGCAGATCTCCTCGTCGTTGACGTAGCGGTCGTTGGGGCAGTTCATCCCGACCTGGAATCCGTTGGGGTAGCCCGCCTCCGCCATCAGCCGGCGCGCCGCGTCGAGGTCGTACGGCAGCCGCACGTTCAGGTCCGGCGCGAAGCCGTGTATCCCCGGCGCGATCATCAGCGCGGTCGGCGTGGAGGCGCCGCGCATCACGACCTTCTGGATCGCGTTGATGTCGATCGCCTGGTAGAACGCCTGGCGCACGCGCCTGTCCTTGAACGGATTCTTGCCCTTGACGTCGGAATAAAGAAGCTCGTCGCGCTTCTGGTCCATGCCGAGGAAGATCGTGCGCAGCTCGGGGCCCTGCAGCACCTTGAGCTTCGGATCGGCGGCCACGCGCATGACGTCCTGCACCGGCACCGGCTCCATCCAGTCGATCTCGCCGGACAGCAGCGCCGCCACCCGGGTGGCCGGGTTGCCGATCGGCGTGAAGATCGCCTCGTCGACGTTGCCCTCGATCCTGCCCCAGTAGTTCAGGTTGCGCACCATGGTCGTCCGCACGCCCGGGTTGCGCTCGCGCAGCCTGAACGGCCCGGTGCCGTCGGCCTTGAAGGACGCGGCGTTCTCGACCCCCTTGCGCTTGTCGACCGGCGCCACCGCGTGGTTCTCCTCGCACCACTTCTTGCTCATGATGTACCAGAGCGTGATCACGTCCGGCAGGATCGGAAACGGCGCCTTGGTCACGATGTCGACCGTGTGGTCGTCGATCTTGCGGACCTCCGCGAACTCCTGCACGTAGGTCTTCATGTCCGAGCCGTCGCCGTGGGCGCGCTGGTACGAGAAGATCACGTCGTCGGCGGTGAACGGGCTGCCGTCGTGGAACTTGACGCCCGTGCGCAGGTTGAAGCGCCAGACCGTCGGCGAAGTCTGCTTCCAGCTCGTCGCGAGCGCCGGCACGAGGCCGAGGTTCTTGCCGCGGCCGACCAGCGGTTCGTAGATGTTGCCGAGCACCGACAGCTGCAGCGATTCGTTGAGCGAGTGCGGGTCCATCGACAGCGCGTCGCCCTGGTCGGCGAAGCGGAAGGTCGCTGCCTGCGCCGGTGCGGCGATCGCAAGCGCGAGAGCGAGCGCCGTCAGCGCCGCATGGGTCCAGCGCCTGACCGCGCCTTGCCTGTTCATCTCGTCCCCCCTTCTTGTCGTTCGCTCTTGGCGTCAGCCGACCGGCATCCGCCTCTGCGCCAATGAAGCCAGGTACGCGGCGCCGAGCGGAATCACCGCGTCGTTGAAATCATATCGGGAGTTGTGCAGCCAGCAACCGGATTCGGTCTCGCCGCCCTGCCCCAGGCGCGCGTAGCAGCCCGGCCGCCGCTGCAGCATGAACGCGAAATCCTCGGCGCCCATGCTCGGCGTCAGGTCGCGTTCGACGCGTTCGGCTCCGGCCACTTCCTCGGCCACCCGCAGGGCGTGCCGGTACGGCTCGAGGTGGTTGACGGTGGCCGGATACATCCGGCTGTAGTCGATGCGCGCGTTGCCGCCGAACGCGCGGGCGGTCGAGTGCACCAGCTCGGTCAGGCGCGCCTCGATCAGGTCCTGGATCTCGGGCCGGAACGTGCGCACCGTGCCCGACAGCTTCGCCTCGCGCGGCACCACGCTCATCGCGTCCAGCCGCCCGGCCTGCATCGCGCACAGCGAGACGACGGCGGCATCGAGCGGCCCGACGTTGCGCGACACGATCGATTGCGCGGCCGTGATGACGTGCGCGGCGATCACCACCGGGTCGACCGTCAGGTGCGGGTGCGCGCCGTGGCCGCCGCGGCCGAAGATCGAGATCTCGACCCGGTCGGCCGCGGCCATCATCGGC
This sequence comes from uncultured Burkholderiaceae bacterium, assembly GCA_964512305.1. Lineage (GTDB taxonomy): Bacteria > Pseudomonadota > Gammaproteobacteria > Burkholderiales > Burkholderiaceae_F > CAZEIW01. Next base: position 6,210 of record CAZEIW010000120.1, read on the forward strand.
CCCGGATTCAGGCCGATCCAGCCTGCCGGCAGCCCCGGCCAGTTGTGCAGCGCATACACCTCGTCGACCGGAAAGCGATCGAACAGGCCCTCGTTGATCATCTCGCGCGCGCCCGCGTAGCCCTCTTCGCCGGGCTGGAAGATCAGGATGACGCTGCCGTCGAACTCGCGCGTCTGGGCCAGGTAGCGGGCCGCGCCGAGCAGCATCGTGGTGTGGCCGTCGTGACCGCAGGCGTGCATCAGGCCCTCGCGCGTCGACCGCCACGCGAAATCGTTGTCCTCCTGCACCGGCAGCGCGTCCATGTCGGCGCGCAGGCCGACCGCGCGCCCGGAGCCGCACTTGCGGCCGCGCACGACGCCGACCACGCCGGTGCGGCCGATGCCCGTGTGGACCTCGTCGACGCCGTACGCACGCAGCCGTTCGGCCACGCAGGCCGCGGTGCGCCGCTCCTCGAAGCCCAGCTCCGGATGCGCGTGCAGGTCGCGCCGCAGGGTCGTCAGCTCGTCGAGATGGCAAGCGATCGCGGCGACCGGCGCCGAGGGAACCGCGGCCGCCGTGCGCGCCGCCGGGTGAACGGATGGATCCATGGTCCGGCTCGGGAGGTAGGAGGTCAGTGTGCCTGGGCGCCGTCGACGCGCAGCCGCGGGTCGACGGCGAAATACAGGAGGTCGACCATCAGGTTGATCGCGACGAAGATCAGTGCGATCAGGCACAGGTACGCGGCCATCACCGGCACGTCGGCGAACTGCACCGACTGGATGAACAGCAGGCCCATGCCCGGCCACTGGAACACGGTCTCGGTGACGATCGCGAACGCGATGATGCCGCCCAGCTGCAGCCCGGCGATCGTGATCACCGGCACCAGCGTGTTCTTGAGCGCATGGCCGAAGTTGACCGCGCGCTCGGTCAATCCGCGCGCGCGTGCGAACTTGATGTAGTCGGTTCGCAGCACCTCCAGCATCTCGGCGCGCACGAGGCGCATGATCAGCGTCAGCTGGAACAGGCAAAGCGTGATCGCGGGCAGGATCAGGTGCCGCAGGCCGTCGACGCTGCCGAGTCCGCTGGTCCACCAGCCGAAGCCGCCGACGGCGCCGCGGCCGTAGGACGGAAGCCAGCCCAGGAGCACCGCGAACACGAGGATCAGCAGGATCCCGATCAGGAAGGTCGGCAGCGACACCCCCAGCAGCGATGCCGCCAGCAGGGCATGCGAGGTCCACGCGCGTGGCCTGAGCGCCGTCCACACGCCGAGCGGTATGCCGACCGCGGCTGCCAGCACGGCGGCCACCAGGGACAGCTCGAGGGTTGCCGGCAGCCTTTCGGCGATCAGCGACGAGACCTTGCGCCCCTGGCGCAGGCTGAGGCCGAAGTCGCCGCGCGCCGCGTTGGCGGCGAAGCGGGCGAACTGCACGAAGAACGGCCTGTCCAAGCCGAGTTCGGCGCGCAACTCGGCGCGCTGCTCGGGCGTCGCGTCCTGCCCCACCATTTGCGCGACCGGGTCGCCGACGTACTGGAAGAGCAGGAACGACACGAAGCCGACCGCGAGCATCACGAACACCGCCTGAACCAGCCGGCGCACCACGAATGCGGTCATCGCGGCGCTTCCCGGTTCGAAGGCGGGTGGATCACGATGCGGAAATATACCGAATGCGCCTGCCTGCCGCGGCGCCGGCTTGCCGGAGCCGGCGCCGTGAGGCTTAACCCGTGTTCAGGTCATGGGATCACCCGTCCCCGCGGCCTCGTGCAAGAATGTCCGACCACAGCGACGAAGCGTGATCTCCGGCACACACCAACCAGAAAGGAAGGCCGATGTTGAAGCTTCGCAAGCCGCCGGCGCCCCCGGGCACCGGTACGGCGTCCGGCGCGGGACCGGCGCCGGACGGCACTCCGATCGACGAGCGCGTCGAGCGCAGCGATGAGGAGTGGTCGCTGCTGCTGACCGACGAGCAGTTCCACGTGCTGCGGCGCGAGGGCACCGAGCCTGCCTTCACGAGTTCCCTGAACGAGGAGAAGCGCGAAGGCGTTTTCGTGTGCGTCGGCTGCGGCCAGACGCTGTTCACTTCCGCGATGAAGTTCGACAGCGGCACCGGGTGGCCGAGCTTCTACACGTCGGCACCGCGCGCGCTCGAGTTCAAGCGCGATTTCAAGCTGATCTGGCCGCGCACCGAGTACCACTGCGCGCGCTGCGGCGGGCATCATGGCCACGTGTTCGTCGACGGCCCGCCGCCGACCGGCAAGCGCTTCTGCAACAACGGGGTCGCGCTGCGCTTCATCCCCGAGTCGGACTGAGCCTCGGATCCGGCAGACGGAACCGGGCTCAGGTTCACGAATGGCGTCCGATGCGATGCAAGGGCTGCCTGCAGCCGAGCTGAGCGCCAGCTCGAAGGCGGCATGGCGGCTGCTGCCGCTGCTGTTCGTCGGTTACGTGGTCGCCTACCTGGACCGCGTCAACGTCGGCTTCGCGCAGCTCCAGATGGGCGCGGACCTGCATTTCAGCAACGCGGTGTACGGCTTCGGCGCCGGCGTGTTCTTCATCGGCTACTTCCTGTTCGAGGTCCCGAGCAACCTGATCCTGCGACGCGTCGGCGCGCGGATCTGGATCGCCCGCATCATGATCACCTGGGGAGTCGTGTCCGCCGGCACGATGCTCGTGGACTCGGCGACCATGTTCTACGCGGCGCGGTTCCTGCTGGGCGCGGCGGAGGCCGGCTTCTTTCCCGGCATCATCTACTACCTGACGCTGTGGTTTCCAGCCGCGCGGCGCGCACGCATCGTCGCCATCTTCATGACCGCGATCGCGATCTCCGGCGTGTTCGGTTCGCCGCTTTCGGGCTGGATCCTCAGGGACCTGAACGGCGCCGGCGGTCTCGCCGGCTGGAAGTGGCTGTTCCTGCTCGAAGGCCTGCCCTCGGTGCTGGTCGGGGTGTGGGTGCTGCTTCGACTCGACGACGGGATCGAGCAGGCGCGCTGGCTGACGGCCGACGAGAAGATCGCGCTGAAGAGCGCGCTCGCGCGCGACGAGCGCGATCAGGCAACGCGGACGGTGCGCGCGGCGTTCTTGAGCCCGCGCGTCTTCGTGCTCGCGGTGGTCTACTTCTGCTTCGTGGCGGGTCTGTACGGGCTGACGTTCTGGCTGCCGCAGCTGATCAAGGCCGCTGGCGTCAAGGACCTGCTGTCGATCGGGCTGATCACCGCGATCCCGTTCGCGGTCGGGGCGATCGCGATGGTGGCAAACGGCGCCCACTCCGACCACACCCGCGAGCGTCGCTGGCACGCCGCCGTCGCCGCGCTGTTCGGCGCCGCCGGCCTGGTGGCCTCGGCATTGCTCGGCCCCGACCAGACCGCGCTGTCCGTCATCGCGCTGACGATCGGGACGGCCGGGATCGTGTCGACCTTCCCCGTGTTCTGGCCGATCCCGAGCGAGTTCCTGGGCGGCGCGGGGGCGGCCGCAGGCATCGCGCTGATCAACTCGCTCGGCAACCTTGCCGGGTTCGCCAGCCCGTACATGGTCGGCTTCGTGCGCGACGTGACCGGCAGCACGAATGTCGGCATGTACACGCTGGGGGCTGTCCTCGTGATCGGCGCCTTGCTGGTGTTGAGCGTGCAGCGCGGTCGGTAGGCGTTGTAACTCCCCTCTCCCGCAGAGCGGGAGAGGGGTGGGGGTGAGGGCGGCCAACGAAGCTCCGCTCCTCACCCTCACCCCTGCCCCTCTCCCGCATGCGGGAGAGGGGACGGCAGTTAGCGGCCGCGGCGCGCCGGGGCGGACACGGTCCAGCCCGGAGGCAGGTTGCTGCGGACGAGCGATGAGGCTTCGCGGCGGTGATCGGGCTGCGCGGTTGCCCGGCGCGGCTCCGAACGCTGCGCGGCCGGCACCCCGCGATGAGCAGGCTGCGACGGCGCATGCGCGCGAGGCTTGGGCGTTGCTGATTCCGGCGCCGGCGCACGAGGCTTGCGCGGTGCCGATTCCGGCGACGCCGCACGCGCTTCGCCGGACGGGCGCCGCGACGGCTGTGCTTCGCGCCGCGGCGGCTGCGAATCGCGCCGCTTCGCCGGCGCATGCGCTGGCCGCGAACGCGACGGACGAGGCGAGGGCCGCTCCTCCCGGTTGTCGGCCTGGGTCGAAGGCGAGACGCGGGGCGGTTCGAAGTCGGCGACCGCGACGCGCTTGATCGGCCGCTTGATCAGCCGTTCGATGTCGCGCAGGCGCCCCATCTCCTCGGGGCTCACGAGCGAAACCGCCTCGCCGGTCGCGCCGGCGCGGCCGGTGCGGCCGATCCGGTGCACATAGTCCTCGGGCACGTGAGGCATCTCGAAATTGACCACGTGCGGCAACTGTTCGATGTCCAGCCCGCGCGCCGCGATGTCGGTCGCGACCAGCACCTGCAGCTTGCCGCTCTTGAATTCCGCCAGCGCGCGCGTGCGCGCGCCCTGGCTCTTGTTGCCGTGGATCGCGAGCGCCGGCACGCCGCTCTTTTCGAGCCGGGCGGCGAGCTTGTTGGCGCCGTGCTTGGTGCGCGTGAACACGAGCACCTGGAACCAGTTGCTCCCCTTTACGAGGTGCACCAGAAGGTCCGCCTTGTGCGCCGTATCCACCGGGTGCACCGTCTGCTCGACCGCATCGACGGTCGAATTGCGCGGCGTCGCCTGGATGTGCTCCGGTGCCTTCAGCAGGCCGTTCGCCAGCTCCCGGATCGGGTCGGGGAACGTGGCCGAGAAGAGCAGGTTCTGGCGCTGACGCGGCAGGATCGCGAGGATGCGCTTGATGTCGTGGATGAAGCCCATGTCGAGCATGCGGTCCGCCTCGTCGAGGACGAGGATCTCGACGCCCGAGAGGTCGACGGTGCGCTGGCCATGATGGTCGAGCAGCCGCCCGGGAGTGGCGACCAGGATGTCGACGCCGCGGCGAAGCCGGTCGATCTGGGGGTTGATGGCCACCCCGCCGAAAACGACGGTCGAGGTCAGGGTGGTGTGCTTGCCGTAGGTTTGCACGCTCTCTTCGACCTGCGCCGCCAGTTCGCGGGTAGGTGTCAGGATCAGCGTGCGGATTTTCCTCGCCGCATGGCGGCCGCGGCTGCCAGCGGAACGGTCCTCGGGAGCCGGGGCGCCAGAGGCCCCATCGGCCAAGCGTTGCAGGATGGGCAGCACGAACGCGGCCGTCTTGCCGGTGCCGGTTTGCGCGCCTGCGAGCAGGTCGCCGCCAGCGAGGACGACGGGAATTGCCTGTTTCTGAATGGGTGTCGGCTCTTTATAGCCGACGTCGGCGACCGCGCGCACAAGCGCGTCGGACAAGCCGAAGCTTGCGAAAGACATGAAAATACTTTCAAGGGGTCGGCCTGCCGCCGCTTCAATCGCGAAGCGAGGCGTTCATCGACCAGCCGATTGCAGACAAACGAGGTGGGGATTGATGCAAGTCGGAATTGACCGTGGCGAGGTGCCTGTTGGGAACAGGCACGCTGGTCTCAAGCCACGAGGCGCAGTGTACCACAGGCGCAACCGGCGGCCGTTCTCCGGATTCACGCGCCTTCATGGTGCCATTTCCCCGGATCGGCGACCCTCGATGGCAGGCGATCGCTTCGGTGGCAAGATAGACGATCACGCGAAACCCTCAATGCCAAGCCCGAGCAAACCCATGGCCGCTTACATCTACGCGAACATCGAGGTCACCGACCCCGCCGCTTACGAAGCGTACCGCCGCGAGGTCCCGAAGCTCATTTCCGCCCACGGCGGCCGCTACCTGGTGCGCGGTGGCGCCGCGACCCTGCTGGAGGGCGACACCACGCCGCAACGCCAGGTCATCCTGGAATTCCCAGACATGGCGCACCTGCGCGCTTTTTATACGTGCGCGGAGTACAGGCGGCTTGTCGCCGTGCGTCAGGGCGCGTCGAAGGGGACGCTGATCGCCATCGAAGGGGTTTAGTCCGGAGTTTGCGCAGCCGGTGTCGATTCGGCTCCGCGCCGATCGACTAGCTCGCGGGACCGTGTTCCCGTGTCGTACCGATCGAAACCCGAATCCGGGTGAGGCGGGCGGCAGTGGGTCGTCTTCGTTGCAGGAGCAGCCGATGCAAAAGATCACGCCTTTTTTGTGGTATTCCAAGGAGGCCGAGGAAGCTGCGGCGTTCTATGCCTCCGTATTTCCCGACTCGCGAGTCACACGCGTCACCGCCCTGCCCAGCGAATCGCCCAGCGGGCCGCCCGGATCGGTGAAGGTCGTCGAGTTCGTGCTGTTCGGCCAGCCCTTCATGGCGATGAGCGCCGGGCCGCTCGACCCGTTCAACCACGCGGTGTCCTTCGTCGTGAATTGCGACACTCAGGCCGAGCTCGACCGCTACTGGAACGCGCTGATCGAGGGCGGGTCGGCCGAGCAGTGCGGCTGGCTGAAGGACCGTTACGGCCTTTCCTGGCAGATCGTTCCGCGGGCTCTGGGAGAAATGATGTCCTCGCCCGATCGGGCCAAGGCCAAGCGAGCCTCTGACGCGATGATGAAGATGGTCAAGCTCGACATCGCCGCGCTGCGGGCTGCATTCGACGGCCGATAGCCGGCGTCAGGGCGACGCCTTGCGCGAGGCCGTTCGGGCGCGCCGGCGCGCGGAGGATTTCGCGGCGGGCGCCTCTGCCGGCTCGCACAGCGCGGTCAGGCGGGGATCGCGCTTGCGCCACGCGGTGCGGAAGGTGGAGAAGGCAGCCCGGTTGGCGGCATCGACCGCGCGCGCCGTATCGAGCCAGGGGCGTGGGCGCGCCCGCAGCTCGTCGCCGAATTCGACCAGGGCGTCGGCGCCGGTTGCGCCCATGCGGCCGGCGCTGCGCAGCTGCGCGTAGGCGGCGAGGCGCGCCATCTCGCCCAGCGCGTCGTCCAGCCGGCGGGATCGGCGCGCGAGGTGCGGCAGCGCCATCTTGTCCTCGACGGGCTGCAGCTCGCGCACGACGAACGAAGTACCCGCCATGGGCAGCGCGGTGAGGAAGGCGGGTGACGCGGCCTGGCACAGGTCCTGCACGATCACTACCCGCGCCGCCTCGCTCGGCCAGTGCGGCTGCGCGATCGACGGGAACGCGTCCGCCGCGCTCGATCGGGCCGCGTACTTGAAATCGATCAGGGCATTGCGGTCGGGGTCGCCGTTGCCACGCACCAGCGCGACGTAGCGCGCGACGCCCAGGCTGCCCATGCCGGCGACACGAAACGCGAAGTCGCGCGGCCGGAAAAAGCGCGCGTCCCCGAACCGCTCGGCGAGCGCCGCCAGCCCCCCCTCGAGCGCCTCGTGCAGCACCGGATCCGGCGCCAGGGCGAGATAGCGGCGGCCATCGATCGCGACACGCCGGCGCCGGCCCTCGAGCCGCGTGCGCTGCGACAGCAGGGTGCGCCGGCGGCGCATCGACACCTGCATCAGCAGCCGCCGGACCGCGCCGCGTGCGGTTTCGCGCTCGAGCCAGAACGGCTTGCCGCGCGACAGCGCCATCGCGTAGCAGTCGAGCGCGTGTTGCGCCGCTTCGTGCGCGACCGCGCGCTCGAGCCCGATGCCCGGCGCGGCCGTGAAGATGCTGGTCAGGAAGCGCATCAGGTCGACCGCGACCGGCAGCCGCGCAGCCTCGTCGAAGTCATTGAGGTCGAAGTAGACCAGCCGGTTGGCGCCGCGGAAACAGCCGAAATTCTGCAGGTGCAGGTCGCCGCATACCCAGCCGAGCGGCGACGGCGGCAGCGCGTCGAGATCGAACGCGCGATGGCCCAGGGCCGCGGTGGCGCGCAGGAACACGAAGGCATCGGTCGCCATCGCGTCGAACTTGCGCCGCATCAGGTGCGGGTCGCGTCCGCGATTGACGTCGACGATGATGTCGATCGGGTCCGGTTTCGAGGCGCGCCGCGGCATGCGGGGATGGTACGCGGGCGCACCGGAGGCGCAAGCCAGCCCGGCCGTGACAACGCGACCGGCCGTGACAACGCCAATGGCGTCCTCCATAGCAGGCGTCATCCCCGGGCGCAGTCCCGGGGATCCACGTCGGTGTGAGGCGCAGGCGCTTCAGGCCCCGCCATCTATCTGCCCGTCGGCTTGAGCACCAGTTCCGGCCCCCGGGGCATGTTCCAGTCGACTTTCCGGTAGCGGACGTTGCGCCAGTCGGTGAGCAGGTCGCCGTAGTGCTCCGAGAACGGGTTGCCGACCTGTCCCGGGCCGAAGATCCATTGGCCGCCGCCATCGGACAGGTCGTAGATGGCGCGCAGGCTGGGCGCATGGCGGGTCTCGAACGGATGGTCGCCGCGCAGGCGCAGCGAGCCGACGTCGACCGAGAAGGTGTCGCCCGGGTCGGTGATGCCGAGCTCGAACCAGTCGCGCAGGACCGGGACGAACGACAGCGGCCGGTGTTCGAACACGGCCCGGTGCGCCTTGCCCCATTTGAGCGCCGACAGCTCGCGCCCGCCGTCGCGCGTGAGCTCCGCGACCGTGTCGTCGAGCGCGCCGGCCGCCTGCTCGGCGCAGGTCTCGTGCCGGTCGGGCGTGCTCAGGTCGTCGCACCAGTCGCGCGCGCTTGTGCGCCCGGTGAGCACGTCGAGCGTGAAATGCGTCATCTCGGTGTGCGCGACGAAACTGTCCGCCAACGGCCCGAAGTCGTCGTCGAACAGGCGCGCGCGCAGTTTGCGCAGCCAGGCATGGAAGATCAACGGTTCGGGCTCGTCGGCCCGCATCGTCCCGTCCCAGGCGAGCAGCCGCGCCAGTGCCGCCTTCCCGCCCTCGGTCGCGGGTTGCGTGCCGCGCAGCGCCTGCAGGAAATCGCGCGCGGCCAGCGACGTGACGTCGGCCTGGATGCGCGCGAACGACGCGACGTCGTGGCGTGGAAAGTCGCGCAGCAGCGCGCGGATCCGATCGGAGCGGTACGGCAGGTTCCACTCGGACGTCACGAAATGCGGGTAGCCGGCCGGCGTGATCCGCTGATTGGCCGTCACGATGATGCCGTCGGGCGGATCGATCACGCGCGGCAGCTGCTCGAACGGCAGCCAGCCCTGCCAGTCGTAGCGCGCATCCCAGCCCGGCGCGGGCGCGAGCCCCATCATGTCGTTGTCGGCCCGCCGAAGCGGCAGGCGCCCGGCAGCGACGAACCCGATGTGGCCGTCTGAGTCGGCGAATCCGACGTTCTGCATCACGACGGTGAAGTCGCGCAATGCCTGCTCGAACTGCGCGGCATCGGTCGCGTGGTTCATCGCCCGAATCGCGCCCAGCGTGCCGTCGGTTGGCTCGAACGCGGTCCAGCGCACCGCCAGCACGTAGCGCGCGCCGCCGCCGCGCGGCAGCGCCTGCTGCAGCGCCGGCACGGCGTCCGACATCACCGGGCCGTGGCGCGTCGCGCGCACCGTCATCACGACCGGGGGCTCGCCCCTGACGCCGATGGTCTCGATGCGGGTGTCGAAGCGCGCGAATCCGTCCGGCGTCTGGTAGCGCTGCAGGTCGTCGGGGTCGACCCGCTCCAGGTACAGGTCGAGCGCGTCGGTGCCGGTGTTGGTGAAACCCCACGCGACTTTCGGCGTGCGGCCGAGGATCACGTACGGCACGCCTGGAAGGGTCGCGCCAAACACGTCGAGGCCCGGCGCATGCAGGCGCGCGAAATACCAGACCGACGGCGTGCTGAGGCCCAGGTGCGGGTCGTTCGCCAGCAGCGGCTTGCCGCTCTTCGTGTGCGCGCCGCTGACGATCCAGTTGTTCGAGCCGATTCCCTCCCCGCTGCCGAACGGGTCGAGGGGATGCAGCCGCGCCAGCCGGGCGGCCTGCTGCATCAGGGTCTGCGGCGGCGAGCCGCCCGGTCCCGCCACGCCGAGCGATCGATAGAGCTCGACATAGTCCCGCGTCTTCAGGGGCGCTTCGCCCGGATAGGGCGGCCGGATCTCGTCGATCTCGGCCTTGCTGAAACGTGCCGCCAGTCGCAGCCGCGCCAACTCGTTGTAGTACGAGGCCGACGCGAGGTCCCACGCCATCATCAGCGTCCAGGCCACGGTGTCCGCCGGCCGCCACGGCGCGGGCCGCGGCGTCCGCGTGAGCAGGAACTCGGGCGGCAGCACCGACCGGTCGTCCTGCAGGTAGGCGTTGATCCCGGCGCCGTAGGCCTCCAGCAGGGCGAGCGACCCGGCATCGAGATTGCCGGCAATCACCTGCGCCGCGCGATAGATGCCGAGCGTGCGCATGAAACGGTCGCTCTCGAGCGCGTCGGGTCCCGCGATCTCGGACACCCTCCCCTGCGCGATGCGGCGGTCGAACTCCAGCTGCCACAGGCGGTCCTGCGCATGCGCGTAGCCCAGCGCGAACAGCGCGTCGGCTTCGGACGCCGCGCTGATGTGCGGCACTCCCTGCGCATCGCGTGCGATCGTGACCGGCGCGCCCAAGCCGCGCAGCCGCAGCGTCCCCTCGTGCTCGGGCAGCGTCGCCTGCCGGTACCAGAGCACGGCGCCGGCCGCCGCAATCGCGACCGCCAGCAACAGCGCCGCCACCCACCCCGCCACGCGCATGCTTTCTCCGTGAACCGCAGCTCCGAAAGGCGGCGGAGCCGGACGCGCGCGATTATGCCCTTCCGCTGCGCACCGCCGAAAGCGGGCGCGCCAGGGCGAGCGCGAGCAGGAATGCGCTCGCCATCACCGCAATCACGCCGATGCCGAGGCCGAGTTCCCTGCCCTGGCTCCAGGCATCGAGCGCCGGCACGCAGTAGCGCGTCGCCTCGAAGCCGGCGACCGCAAAGCTGGCACCGGCCACGGCCAGCGTCATCACTCGCGACGCGCGACGCGCAATCCGATCGGTGCGGCGGATCAGGCGTGAAATCCACCATCCGTTGATGCCGTCGGTCGCGAGCATGCCGGCCATGAAGCAGGTGCCCAGGATCGCCGCCTGGCCCGCGCCGCCAAAGCGCGCGCCGGCGACCGCGAACAGCACCGCCTGGCTGAAGGTATCGAAGGACAGGGCAAAAAGCGCCCCGACCGCTGCGATCGACAGCGGGTCGGACGACCGCTGCAGACGGCCCAGCCAGCGCCCTTTCAGGGGCACGGTTTGCACCACTGTCCCGGCCGGGGTCGAGAACACGGCGCGCAGGTTGATCGCCCCGAGCGCGGTCAGAAGGGCCACCGAGATCCAGGCGCCGCTCACTTCGAGCCAGCCGGGAACCTGCCACCGGTGCGCGAAGCCGGAGGTGGCCAGCGCCACGGCGATCACGACCGCGCCATGTCCGAGCGAGAACAGCATTCCGCAGCGCGCAGCCAGGCGCGGCCGGGCGCGTGCGTTGAAGCGGGTCAGACCGTCGATCGTGGCCAGGTGATCGGCGTCGAACCCGTGCTTGACACCCAGCAGGAAGATGACGGCGCAAAGCGCCGTCCAGTCGCTCGGCAGGCCTTCCATGGTCCCCTCGGCCGCCCGTTGGTTGGTACGCGGCGACCGAATTTGCAACGATTTCGGAAACAAGACTTGTACCAGGATCAAAGCGCCTCGATTCCGCCCCGCGCCAGCGCACATCCCTGGGCCGGCAGGGGGATTTCGGCGCCCGCATTTGATGGCACGCAACCTGTCCGCAGTCGAGACGCGTTACTTTTCAGAGACATGAAGGCGATCGCACCGCGTGCGGCCCGAGGAGATGCATGAGCCGTGGATTCCAGGCCTCCCGCCCCCGGAGCGGGTCGGCGGATTGGCGCGCCATGCCGATGCGCGGCGTATGCTCGTGCGCTTACCCACTTCCCCCTCTCCCGCTTGCGGGAGAGGGCCGGGGTGAGGGTGGTCGCGACTGCGCGGTGCGTCCAAGGATGCGGTTTGCCCAAACCGCACCGATTGTCTAAATCACGGTGCGCTCATGCCCTCACCCCGACCCTCTCCCGCAAGCGGGAGAGGGGGAAGTGCGTAAACGCACGAGCATGCGCCGCGCCACCGATTCACGGCGCGGCCCGGATGAGTCCCGATGAGTGCGACCCGCTGCCGCCAAGGCACGAGCGCGCGCGACCGCGCCGGCACGCCCGCGCTGCGGCGGCGCGCGCGAGCGTTCGGCGGGTCCTGCGCCACCGGAGCCGAAACGTGAATTTCGCCGGCCGGCTGGCGATCCAGGTCCGCTGGGACGGACGCGAGGTGCGCTCGGTGGAGGTGCGCAATACGCGCCCGCAGGCGGCGCGCCTGCTGGCGGGACGGCCGGCGCTCGAAGTCATGAAGATGGTGCCGCTGCTGTTCGCCGTTTGCGGACGCGCGCAGTCGGTCGCCGCGCACGCGGCGTGGACGGCGGCACGCGGCCGCCTCGTCGGCGAGGACTTGAAGCGGCACATGGACGGCTACGAGTCCACGGTCGCGCTCGAATCGGCGCAGGAGCATCTGTGGCGGCTGCTGGTCGACTGGCCGCTGCTGCTCGGGTTTGCGCCGGCCCAGCAGGTGGCGATCGACTGGCACCGCCGGCTTGCGCGCGTCGACGGCGTCGAAGGCAGCCCGCGCTGGGTCGAAGCCGGAAACGAGCTGATGGCCGGCCCGGTGCTCGACATCGTCGGCGTCGACCTGCTGCGTTGGGAAGGACTGATGATCCGGGCGCTGCTCGACCCCGAAGGCACCCGGCTGCCCGGAACGGTCGGCCGCATGCTCGATGCGCTGGCCCGGATCGAGGCCTGCGCGCCGGCGCGGCCGGCGGCGACGCCGTTCGTCGACGCCTCGAGCGCGGGCGAGACCGCGGCCCACCTGTCGTGGCCGGTCGACGAAGCGTTTGCGGCCGCTCCGACCTGGGACGGCGGGCCGGCCGAGACCGGAGCGCTGGCGCGGCAATCGGATCACCCGCTGCTGCAGCCCCTGCTGCGATCCGGGCGCACGCTCGCGGCGCGGCTGCTCGCCCGCGTGCTCGATCTGATCGAAGACGCGCAGCGCCTCGCCGGCGGCCGGCCGCCGCAGCGGCGCGCGGACGCCGGCCGGCTTGCGGACGGCTCGGGGCTGGCGCGCGTCGAGACCGCCCGCGGCATGCTGCTGCATTGGGCCGACGTGAGCGGCGATCACATCGAGCGCTACACGATCGTGGCGCCGACCGAATGGAACTTCCATCCGGGCGGCGCATTCCGCTCGCAGGCGTTGGGCGCACGCGCGGACGACGAAGCGACGCTGCGGCGCTACCTGGAGACCTTGACGCTGGCGCTCGATCCCTGCGTCGAATACGACGTCGAGCTCTCCCGTGCATGAGATGTCGCTGGCGCTGAGCGTGCTGCGCATCGTCGAGGATGCCGCGCGCGCGTACGAGGGGGCGCGCGTGACCGCCGTGCGGCTGGAGATCGGCGCGCTGGCGGCGGTCGAGCCCGAGGCGCTGCGGTTCTGTTTCGATGCCGTCACGCGCGACAGCATCGCCGCCGGGGCGCGCCTCGAGATCGACCAGACGCCGGGCAGCGGCTGGTGCCTCGGCTGCGACGAGCCGGTGCAGATCGGCACGGCCGGCGACGCCTGCCCGCGGTGCGGGAGCTATCAGGTGCAGACGACCGCCGGCACGGGGATGCGGGTCAAGGATTTCGAGATTGCATGACGGCGCGCGCGCCGGCCGTCGACACGGCGCGACACGGAGACAGGACATGTGCACCACCTGCGGCTGCAGCGGAACGTCGCGCCTCGAGGGCGACCCCGATGGCGAACCGCGCGAGGCGAACGACCGCAGCCATGGTCATGGGCCCCATCACGAGCATGGTGACGGCCACGATCACGGTCATGACCATGACCACGGCCACGACCACGACCATGGCCACAGCCACGGTCACGGGCATGACCACGACCATTACCAGGGACACGCCCCATCGCAGCCGTCACCCCCGGGCTTGTCCCGGGGGTCCACGTCGGCGCGAGCCGGAAGCGCTTCGACCTGCGCCGACGCGGATGGCCGGGACAAGCCCGGCCATGACCGGCAATCAGCGGTGCTCGAGCAGGCACCACTCCCGCTCGAGCATGACCACGACCACGGCGAGCACGAACGCGCGCGGGTCGTGCGGGTCGAGCGCGACATCCTGGCGAAGAACGACGCTTACGCGCAGCGCAACCGGAGCTGGCTCGAGCAGCGCGCGATCCTCGCGCTGAACCTGGTGTCGAGCCCGGGCTCGGGCAAGACCACGCTGCTCGTGCGCACCATCGAGCGCCTGCGCGACCGCATGGCGGTGACGGTGATCGAGGGCGACCAGCAGACATCGCTCGACGCCGATCGAATCCGCGCCGCCGGCGCGCCGGCCGTGCAGATCAACACCGGCAAGGGCTGCCATCTGGACGCGCACATGGTCGGCCATGCGCTGGAACGCCTGCAGCCGGCGGCCGGCAGCCTGCTGCTGATCGAAAACGTCGGCAACCTGGTGTGCCCCGCCGCGTTCGACCTCGGCGAGGCCCACAAGGTCGTGATCCTGTCGGTCACCGAGGGAGAGGACAAGCCGCTGAAGTATCCCGACATGTTCCGCGCGGCCGACCTGATGCTGCTCAACAAGATCGATCTGCTGCCGCACCTCGCGTTCGATGCGCAACGGGCGGCCGAGTATGCGCGACGGGTCAACCCCGCGCTTCAGGTGATGCGCGTGTCGGCAGCCACCGGCGAAGGGTTCGACGACTGGCTGGCCTGGATCGACCGCGCCGCCGCCACGCGCGCGCCGTCGGCGGAGGTGCAGGCGCTGCAGCGCCGCGTCGCCGAGCTGGAGGCGCGGCTGGCTTCGCGCGCGGGCTGAGGGGCGCTCGAGATGGATCGATGAGCGCTGTCGTCGAAACCGGCCCGCAGCGCCGGCGCATCGGCGTGCGCGGCGTGGTGCAGGGCGTCGGCTACCGGCCGTTCGTGTTCCGTCTCGCCCGCGAGCTCGGGCTGAGCGGCTGGGTGCGCAACGATCCGGACGGGGTCTCGATCGAGGCGCAAGGCAACGGCGCCGCCCTCGATGCGTTCGTCGCGCGGCTGCGCGCCGATGCTCCGCCGCTCGCGCGCGTGATCCGGGTGGCCGAGCGCCCGAGCGCTGCGCGCGCCGGCGAGCGCGGTTTCGAGATCGTCGAGACCGGGCGCGGGCGCTCGCGCACCGCGATCGGCCCCGACAGCGCGGTGTGCCCGAAGTGCCTGTCGGAACTGTTCGATCCCGTCGACCGGCGCTGGCGCTATCCCTTCATCAACTGCACGGAATGCGGGCCGCGCTTCACGCTGACGCGCGAGCTGCCTTATGACCGCGGCCGCACCAGCATGGCGGCGTTCGCGCTGTGCGACCCGTGCCGCATCGAATACGAAACCCCGTCCGACCGCCGGTTCCACGCCGAGCCCAACGCGTGCCCGAAGTGCGGTCCGCACCTGGCCCTGCTCGACGGCGGCGGCGCGCCGCTCGCCGGGGAGGACCCGGTCGCGGCCACGCTGCGTCGCTTGCACGCCGGACAGATCGTGGCGATCAAGGGGCTCGGTGGTTTCCATCTCGCCTGCGACGCGCGCAACGCCGAAGCGGTCGCCCGGCTGCGCCAGCGCAAGCAGCGCGAGGAGAAGCCGTTTGCGGTAATGGTCGCGGGCCTGGCGCCGGCGCGCCGCTGGGCGGAGCTCGACCCGGAACAGGCGCGCCAGCTCGCTTCGCCGGCGCGGCCCGTCGTGCTGGCGCGTAAGGCCGCGGGCTGCGACGACGGCCTGGCGGGCGTCGCGCCCGGGCTCGGCTGGCTCGGACTGATGCTGCCGTATACGCCCCTGCACTACCTGCTGTTCCACGAGCACGCCGGCCGGCCGGCCGGGCTCGACTGGGTCGAGCAGGACCACGGCCTCGCGCTGGTGATGACGAGCGCCAACCCGGGCGGCGAGCCGCTCGTCACCGGCAATGCCGAGGCCGTGCAAAGGCTGCATGGCATCGCCGACGCGCTCCTGGTGCACGACCGCGACATCGTCGCGCGCTGCGACGACAGCGTGCTGCACGCCTGGTGCAACCCGGACGGTGGCGGCTCGGTGCAGTTCGTGCGCCGCGCGCGCGGGTTTGCGCCGAACTCGATCCGCCTCGCGCGGGCCGCGCCGGCGGTACTGGCGCTGGGCGGCTACCTGAAGAATACGGCTTGCCAGACGCGCGGCGACGAAGCGTTCCTGTCGCCACACGTCGGCGATCTCGACGGCGGCGCGGCCTGCCAGGCCCTGATCGAGGCGATTGCGCACCTGCAGCGCCTGCTGCAGACGCGGCCGGAGGCGATCGCGTGCGACCTGCACCCGGACTTTTTCAGTACCCGGCACGCGGCCGAGCTTGCGGCCGGCCTCGGCGTCGAATGCATCGCGGTTCAGCACCACCATGCGCATATCGGCGCCGTGATGGCGGAACATGGGCTGGAAGGCCCTGTCCTTGCGCTGGCGCTCGACGGCGTCGGGCTCGGGACCGACCGGCGCGCCTGGGGCGGCGAACTTTTGAAGGTCGATGGCGCACGCATGCAGCGCCTCGGCCACCTGCTCGAAATGCCGCAGCCCGGCGGCGACCGGGCGGCGCGGGAACCGTGGCGCATGGCCGCGGCGGCGCTGCACCTCCTTGGCCGCGGCGATCGGATCCCGGAACGCTTCGCCGCACGGCCGGCCGCCGCCACGGTCGCGCGCATGCTCGAGCAGCGGATCAACAGCGAGGGGACCAGCAGCATGGGGCGCTGGTTCGACGCCGCCGCCGGCCTTCTCGGCGTGCGCGCGAAAATGGCGTTCGAGGGCCAGGCCGCGATGCTGCTCGAGGGCCTCGCCGACGGTGCCGGCGAGGCCGACCTGCTGTCGGGCGGCTGGGCCGTCACCGGGGACCGGTTGGACCTGCTGCCGCTGGTGGCGAGCCTGGCAGAGGAAGCCGATCCGGCGCGCGGCGCACGCCGCTTCCACGCCACGCTGATCGCGGCGCTCGACCAATGGGTGGCCATGGCCGCGCGCAGCAGCGGCCTGCAGCGCGTCGTCTTCGGAGGCGGCTGTTTCCTGAACCGGATCCTGTCGCGCGGCCTGCGCGAGCGGCTGCAGGCGCGCGGTATACAGGTCTGGGAAGCGGCGCAGTCGCCGCCCAACGACGGCGGGCTGAGCCTCGGGCAGGCATGGGTCGCGCAACGCGCCCTGGAGGAAGAGCGATGTGCCTAGCAATTCCCGCGCGAGTGGTCGAACGCCTGGGCGCGGACATGGTGACCGTCGATCTGGGCGGCGTGCGCAAGGAGATCTCGGTTGCGCTGCTCGACGCGGTCGAGCCCGGCGACTACGTGATCGTGCACGTGGGTTACGCGCTGGCGCGGCTGGATCCGGAGGAGGCGCAGCGGACGTTGGAACTGTTTGCCGAGGCTGGAATGAGGACCCAGGAGCAGGGGTCATGACCGCAACGTCTCACGACGGGCACCTTCCTCGCAGCCGTCACCCCCGGGCTTGTCCCGGGGGTCCACGCCTGCCCTCAGGGGCCTGCCCCGAGGGTCGGCGCGAGCTGGACGCGCTTCGTCTCGCACCGACGTGGATGGCCGGGACAAGCCCGGCCATGACAGCTCAACTGGCAAAGCCAAAGCGAGTGTCATCCCCGGGCGAAGTCCCGGGGATCCACGAGACAAGCCCGGCCATGACGACTTTGAGCACACGATGAAATACGTCGACGAATTCCGCGACGGGCGGCTCGCGCAGGTGCTGGCGGGGCGGATCGCCGGGGCGGCGCGCCCGGAACGCAGCTACTCGCTCATGGAATTCTGCGGCGGCCACACGCACGCGATCTCGCGCTACGGGGTCGCCGACCTGCTGCCGCCGAACGTGCGCATGATCCATGGCCCGGGCTGTCCCGTTTGCGTGCTGCCGATCGGACGGCTCGACCTCGCGATCGGTCTCGCGCTCGAGCGTGGCGTCGTGCTGTGCAGCTACGGCGACACGCTGCGCGTGCCCGCTTCATCGGGCCTGTCGCTGCTGCGGGCCAGGGCGCGCGGCGCCGACGTCCGGATGGTCTACTCGGCCGCCGACGCGATCGCGATCGCGCGCGCCGAGCCGGCGCGCGAAGTCGTGTTCCTGGCGATCGGGTTCGAGACCACGACGCCGCCCACCGCACTGGTGATCCGGCAGGCGGCCGAGTCGCGCCTGGCCAATTTCAGCGTGCTGTGCAACCACGTGCTGACGCCCTCCGCGATCACGCACATCCTGGAGTCGCCCGAGGTGCGGGAGCTCGGCACGGTGCCGATCGACGGCTTCATCGGGCCGGCGCATGTCAGCACCGTGATCGGCTCGAGGCCGTACGAGTTCTTCGCCGAGGAATACGGCAAGCCGGTCGTGATCGCGGGCTTCGAGCCGCTCGACGTGATGCTGGCGATCGCGATGCTGATCGACCAGATCAACGAAGGACGCGCCGAGGTCGAGAACGAATTCACGCGCGCGGTGACGCGCGAGGGCAATCTCAAGGCGCAGGCGCTCGTGTCGGAGGTGTTCGAGCTGCGCCGCAGCTTCGAGTGGCGCGGGCTGGGAGAGGTGCCGTACAGCGCCCTGCGCATTCGCGACGCCTATCGCGACTTCGACGCCGAGCGGCGCTACGCGCTCGAGTACCGGCCGGTGGCCGACAACAAGGCCTGCGAGTGCGGCGCGATCCTGCGCGGCGTGCGGCGGCCTGTCGACTGCCGGCTGTTCGGCAGCGTGTGCACGCCGGAGCATCCGATCGGGTCGTGCATGGTGTCGAGCGAAGGCGCGTGCGCGGCCCACTACGCCTACGGACGGTTCAAGGATGCGCTTCCCGTGGCGGCATCGTGAGGGACCGCCATGACTGAAGTCAGGCCGGACTACGTGCGTCCGCTCGACCTGAAGCACGGCCGCATCGACATGAGCCACGGCGGCGGCGGCCGCGCGATGGCGCAGCTGATCGACGAGCTGTTCCTGCGCGCGTTCGACAACCCGTGGCTGCGCCGCAAGAACGACCAGGCATGCTTCACGGTGCCGCCCGGCCGCCTGGTGATGGCGACCGACAGCCACGTGGTGTCGCCGCTCTTCTTCCCCGGCGGCGACATCGGCTGCCTCTCGGTGCACGGCACGATCAACGACGTGGCGATGGCCGGCGCCCGGCCGCTCTACCTGTCGGCGGGCTTCATCATCGAGGAAGGCTATCCGCTGGCGGATCTCAAGCGCATCGTCGATTCGATGGCGCGCGCTTCGCGCGATGCCGAGGTGCCGGTCGTCACCGGCGACACGAAGGTGGTCGAGCGGGGCAAGGGCGACGGCGTGTTCATCAATACCACGGGCGTCGGCGTCGTGCCCGACGGCATCGAGATCGACGGCGCGCGCGCGCGGCCCGGGGACCGCATTCTGGTCTCGGGCACGCTCGGCGATCACGGCGTCGCGATCATGTCGCGGCGCGAGAACCTGCGCTTCGAGACCGAGATCGTGTCGGACACGGCGGCGCTGCACGGGCTGGTGGCGGCGATGCTGGACGCCGTGCCGCGCGTGCGCGTGCTGCGCGACCCGACCCGCGGCGGACTCGCGGCGACGCTCAACGAGATCGCCTCGCAGGCCGGCGTCGGGATGCTGCTCGACGAGAGCGCGATCCCGGTCAAGCCGGCAGTCGCGGCGGCGTGCGAATTCCTCGGCCTGGACCCGCTGTACGTCGCCAACGAGGGCAAGCTGGTGGCGATCTGCGCCCCCGAGGACGCAGCGCCGCTGCTGGCTGCAATGCGGGCGCACCCGCTGGGCGCGCAGGCCGCCCTCATCGGCGAGGCGACCACGGATCCGCACCGGTTCGTCCAGATGCGGACGGGGTTCGGCGGCCGGCGCATGGTCGATTGGATCGTGGGCGAGCAGCTGCCGAGGATCTGTTAGCCCGAGTGAAGATCCTCCTGCTCGCGCACAGCTTCAACAGCCTCACGCAACGCCTGTTCGTCGAGCTGCGCGCGCGCGGCCACCAGGTAACGGTCGAGTTCGACATCGCGGACAGCGTCGCCGAGGAGGCCGTCGCGCTGTTCCGCCCCGACCTGATCGTCGCGCCTTACCTGCGGCGCGCGATCCCGGCGTCCATCTGGCGCCGGCACGTCTGCCTGGTCGTGCATCCGGGCATCGTCGGCGACCGCGGTCCATCGGCGCTCGATTGGGCGATCCTCGAGGGCGAGGAACAATGGGGCGTGACCGTCCTGCAGGCCAATGCGGAGATGGACGCCGGCGACGTCTGGTCCGAACGGACCTTTCCGATGCGGCGCGCCAGGAAGGGCAGCCTGTACCGAAACGAGGTCAGCGATCACGCGAGCCGCGCGGTGCTCGACGCCGTTGCGCGCTTCGAGACCGGCGCCTTCAGGCCGCGGCCGCAGGCCGAGTTCGACCCCGCCCCGCGCGGCCACCCGCGCCCCCTGATGCGGCAGCCGGTTCGCGCGATCGACTGGCAGCGCGACAGTACCGACACCGTGATGCGCAAGCTCGACTCGGCAGACGGGTTTCCCGGCGTGCTCGACAGGATGTTCGGCGTCGACTGCCACCTGTTCGACGGCCACCCCGAGCGCGAGCTGGGCGGCCTTCCCGGCGAGATCCTGGCGCAGCGCGATGGCGCGTTGCTGCGCGCCACCGTCGACGGCGCGGTCTGGATCGGACAGGCGAAGCGGCTCGACCGGCGCGGCGACGACGAAGCGTCGTTCAAGCTCCCGGCCGCGGTGGCGTTCGAGGCCGAGGCGGGCGCGCTTGCGCATCGGCCAGCGCCCCTGCAGCGCGGCGCGAGCGGCGGCTGGGGCGAGCTGCGATATCACGAAGAGAGCGGCGGCGCCGCGGGCCGGGTCGGTTTCCTGCACTTCGACTTCTACAACGGCGCTGCCGGCACCGCGCAGTGCGAGCGGCTGCTCCAGGCGTACGAGCATGCGCGCAGCAGGCCGACACGGGTGATCGTGCTGATGGGTGGCGCCGACTTCTGGTGCAACGGGATCCACCTGAACCTGATCGAGGCGGCGCCCAGCCCGGCCGACGAGTCGTGGCGCAACATCAACGTGATCGACGACCTGGCGCGCGCGATCATCGAGACCGACACGCACCTGACCGTCGCGGCGATGCGCGGCAACGCCGGCGCCGGCGGTGTGTTCCTGGCGCTGGCGGCCGACCATATCTGGGCACGCGAGGGCGTGATCCTGAACCCGCACTACCGGAACATGGGCAACCTGTACGGATCGGAGTACTGGACCTACCTGCTGCCCCGCCGCGCCGGTCAGGCGGCCGAATCGATCATGCGCAGCCGGCTTCCCGTCTCCGCGCCGCAGGCGCAGGCGCTGGGGCTGGTCGATGCCTGCCTGGGCGGCGACGTCGCCGCGTTCGAGCGGGCGGTGGCCGAGCGCGCCCGCGAGCTGGCGCAGGCCCCGGATCTCGAGCGGCAGTTGCTGGCCAAGCGCGAGCGCCGTGCGAGCGACGAAGCGCAGCGGCCGCTGGCCGCATACCGCGAGCACGAGCTCATCCAGATGCGGCGCAATTTCTACGGCTTCGACCCGAGCTATCACGTGGCGCGCGCGCACTTCGTTCGCAAGCTGCCGCTCGCGTGGACGCCGCGTCACCTGGCACTGCATCGCGGACCGGCCTCGCCTTCCGCGCGAGCCGCGTCGGCAGACGGCTGACCGGGCCGAGCGCGGCCCCAGGCAATTGACTACCCCGGTATTGGGGGCGTTGCCGGCATCGCAGGCCGTTGGCGTACATTCCAGGCTTTGCGAGTCGAAGCAGGGACTGCCGCCGAACTCGAGCCATGCCGTGACACCGATCGTCGCCGTGCGCAACCTGAGCAAGTCGTTCCCCGGTGTACGGGCGCTCGACAATTGCCAGTTCGAGCTGATGCCGGGCGAGGTCCACGGACTGGTCGGCGAAAACGGCGCCGGCAAGTCGACCCTGATGAAGATCCTCGCCGGCGTCTACCGCAAGGACGCGGGCGAGATCCTGTTCGACGGCCGGCCGGTCGAGATCGACACCCCGCGCGCGGCCCAGGCGCTCGGGATCCGGATCATTCATCAGGAATTGAACCTGATGAACCACCTGAGCGCGGCGCGCAACATCTTCATCGGCGCCGAGCCGCTGCGCGCCTGGGGCCTGCTGGTCGACGAAAAGCGCCTCCACGAGGACGCGCAGCGCATCTTCGACCGGCTGCGGCTGAAGCTCGACCCGCGCACGCCGGTGGGCGAGCTCACGGTGGCCAGGCAGCAGCTGGTCGAGGTCGCGAAGGCGCTCGCGTTCGATGCCCGAATGCTCATCATGGACGAGCCGACCGCGGCGCTCAACCAGGCCGAGGTCGACGATCTGTTCCGGATCATCGACGACCTTCGCGCGCACGGCGTGGCCGTGGTCTACATTTCGCACAAGATGGCCGAGCTCAAGCGGATCTCGGACCGGATGACGATCCTGCGCGACGGCCGATACATCGCCACCGTTGCGACCGCGGAGACCAAGCTGGACGACGTCATCGCGATGATGGTCGGGCGCGAGCTCGAGCAGGGCGCGGCCGCCGCGCCTGCGGGGGGGGCGGGCGGCGAAGTCGTGCTCGAGGTGAGGAACCTGCAGCGCGCGAAGGTGCTCAAGGACGTGAGCTTCGTCGCGCGCAAGGGCGAAATCCTCGGCCTCGCCGGCTTGATGGGCGCAGGGCGCACCGAGCTCGCGCGCGCGGTCTTCGGGGCGGACCCGATCGATTCCGGCGAGATTCTCGTGCACGGACGCAGGGTCCGCGTGCATTCGCCGTCGGACGCCGTGCGCCACGGGATCGGCTACCTGTCCGAAGACCGCAAGCGGCTCGGTCTCGTCATCCAGCTCGACGTGCGCACCAACGTCGTCCTCGCCAGCCTGCGCAAGTTCCTGTCCCTTGGATTCTTCGTCAGGTCGAAGCCGATCGACGCCACCGCGGGCCGCGCCGTCAGGACGCTGGGGATCAAGACGCCGTCGCTGCGCCAGAGCGTCGCTTTGCTGTCCGGCGGCAACCAGCAGAAGGTCGTGATCGCCAAGTGGCTGGAGCGCGACTGCGAGATCCTTTTCTTCGACGAGCCCACGCGCGGCATCGACGTCGGGGCCAAGCGCGAGATCTACAAGCTGCTCGAGCTGCTGGCGGCCCAGGGACGGGCGATCGTGATGATCTCCTCCGAGCTGCCGGAGATCCTGCGGGTAAGCCACCGGATCCTCGTGATGTGCGAGGGCCGCATCACCGGCGAGGTCGACCGCGCGCAGGCGTCGCAGGAAAGGATCATGCAGCTCGCGACGCAGCAGGGGGCACCTGCGTGAGCCTGCCGGGCCGCCAAGGGCGGACGGCCCTTTGCGTGCGGCGCAAAGGCAGCCCAACGGGTGCCAACCCGACCGGCCGCCCATGAACACCGACCGCACGGGCGTTCGTCCGTTTCCCGACCAGGGCATGCTGAACGCGCTGCGGCGCGCGGCGCCGCGCGCCGGGGTCCGGCAGAAGCTGCTCGCGTTCGCGAGCCTGCTGGGGCTCATGATCTTCTTCAGCTTCGCGTCGCCGCACTTCCTCGAAGTCGAGAACATCGTCAGCATCCTGCAGGCGACCGCCGTCAACGGGGTGCTCGCGATCGCGTGCACGTACGTGATCATCACCGGTGGCATCGATCTCTCGGTCGGCACCCTGATGACCTTCTGCGCCGTGATGACGGGGGTCGTGCTGACCTACCTGGGATGGCCGCTGTACCTCGGCGTCGCGGCCGCGGTGCTGTCCGGCGCGGTGAGCGGCTGGGTCTCCGGCATGCTGATCGCGAAACTGAAGATCCCGCCCTTCATCGCCACGCTCGGGATGATGCTGGTGCTCAAGGGCCTGTCGCTCGTGATCTCGGGGACCAAGCCGATCTATTTCTCGGATACCGAGGGGTTTTCCTCGATCTCGCAGGATTCGCTGCTCGGCGACCTGATCCCGTCGCTGCCGATCCCCAACGCCGTCCTCATCCTGTTCTCGGTGGCGCTGGTCTCGGGCGCCGTGCTGAACAAGACGCTGCTGGGCCACTACGCGTTCGCCCTCGGCAGCAACGAGGAGGCCGCGCGGCTGTCCGGCGTCCGGGTCGACCGCTGGAAGATCGCCATTTACGCCGTGTGCGGCGGCATCTGCGGCATCGCCGGACTGCTGATCGCCTCGCGCCTTAACTCCGCCCAGCCCGCGCTGGGTCAGGGCTACGAGCTCGACGCGATCGCCGCCGTCGTCATCGGCGGGACATCCCTCGGCGGCGGTACCGGCACCGTGCTCGGCACCATCATCGGCGCTTTTATCATGAGCGTGCTCACCAACGGACTGCGGATCCTTTCCGTCGCGCAGGAGTGGCAGACGGTGATCACCGGCCTCATCATCATCCTGGCCGTGTACACCGACATCCTGCGGCGCCGCGCGTAGCGGCGCCAGCGGCGGGATTTCCTCGTGATGCCCGACAGGAGACTCGAGATGGACTTGAAAAGGGTAGTGCCCGTCCTTGCGGCCTGCGTGACCCTGGCCGCCTTCATGGCCGCTCCCGGCCGCGCTGCCGACGAGACGTACATTCCGCTGATATCCAAAGGCTTCCAGCACCAGTTCTGGCAGGCGGTCAAGGCGGGCGCCGAGAAGGCGGCCAAGGACTACGGCGTCAAGGTGTCCTTCGAGGGACCGGAATCCGAGTCCATGGTCGACAAGCAGATCGACATGCTGGCGGCCGCGCTGGCGAAGAAGCCCAAGGCGATCGGCTTCGCGGCGCTCGACAGCAAGGCCGCGATCCCGCTGCTCAAGAAGGCGCAGGCGGAGCACATTCCGGTCATCGCGTTCGACTCCGGCGTGGACAGCGACATTCCGCTGACGACCGCGGCGACCGACAACCGCGCCGCGGCCGCGATGGCGGCCGACAAGCTCGCCGAACTGATCGGCAAGGCCGGCAAGGTGGCCGTGGTCGCGCACGACCAGACCAGCCGCACCGGCATCGACCGCCGCGACGGGTTTCTCGACCGGATCAAGGCCGCATACCCGAACATCAAGGTCGTCTCGGTCCAGTACGGCGGCGGCGATCACCTGAAGTCGACCGAAGTGACAAAGTCGATCCTGGAGGCGAATCCCGACATCAAGGGCATCTTCGGCACCAACGAAGGTTCGGCGATCGGCGTGCTGCACGGCGTCCAGGAGCTGAAGCGCAAGGTCGTGATCGTCGGCTACGACTCGGGCAAGGAGCAGAAGGACGCCATTCGCAGCGGCGTGATGGCCGGCGCGATCACGCAGAACCCGGTGGGCATCGGCTACAAGACCGTCGAAGCGGCGGTGAAGGCGCTCAAGGGCGAGCCGCTGCCCAAGAAGATCGACACCGGCTTCTACTTCTATACGAAGGAAAACATCGACGACCCGAAGATCGCCGCGGTCCTCTACGACTAGCCTGCGCGGGAGGGCCGTCGATGGCCGTGATCCGGTCGATGCGGGTGCTCGACCTTCGCTTCCCGACCTCGGTGCATCTCGACGGTTCGGATGCGATGAATCCGGACCCGGATTATTCGGCCGCCTACGTGATCCTCGGGACCGACCAGGCGGGTCTCGAGGGTCACGGCCTGACGTTCACGATCGGCCGGGGCAACGAGATCTGCTGTGCCGCGATCGAGGCGATGCGGCACCTCGTCGTCGGCCTGGACCTGGACTGGATCCGCGAGGACATGGGGCGGTTCTGGCGCCATGTGACCTCGGACAGCCAGTTGCGCTGGATCGGCCCCGAGAAGGGCGCGATTCACCTGGCCACCGGCGCCGTGGTCAACGCGGTCTGGGACCTGTGGGCGAAGGCCGCGGGCAAGCCCGTGTGGAAACTGGTTGCCGACATGAGCCCGGAAGAGATCGTGCGCCTGGTGGACTTCCGGTACATCACCGATTGCATCACGCCGGGCGAAGCCTCCGCCTTGCTCGCGCAACGGGCCGCGGGCAAGGCGAGCCGGCTCGAGATTCTGCAGGCCGAAGGTTATCCCTGCTACACCACGTCGGCGGGCTGGCTCGGCTACGACGACGCGAAGTTGCGCCGCCTGTGCCAGGAGGCCGTCGATCGCGGCTACCGGCACGTGAAGCTCAAGGTGGGGCGCGACCGGGCGGACGACGTCCGGCGGCTTCGGATCGCGCGGGAGGTGCTGGGGCCGGACCGCGAGCTGATGGTCGACGCCAACCAGGTCTGGGACGTCGGCCAAGCGATCGACTGGATGCGCGACCTCGCGTTCGCGAAGCCCTGGTTCATCGAGGAGCCCACCAGTCCCGACGACGTCGGCGGGCACCGCGCGATCCGGGACGCGATCGCCCCGATCAAGGTCGCGACCGGCGAGATGTGCCAGAACCGCGTCATGTTCAAGCAGTTCATCATGGGCGGGGCGATCGACGTCGTGCAGGTCGACGCCTGCCGCCTGGGCGGCCTCAACGAAGCGCTGGCGGTGATGCTGATGGCCGCGAAGCACGGCCTGCCCGTGTGCCCCCACGCGGGCGGGGTCGGGTTGTGCGAGTACGTGCAGCACCTGTCGATGATCGATTACCTGTGCATCGCCGCGACGCGCGAAGGGCGCGTGATCGAGTACGTCGATCACTTGCACGAGCATTTCGTCGACCCCTGCCTGATCCGGGACGCCGCCTACATGCCACCTGCAGCGAGCGGATTCTCGATCCGCATCAAGCCGGAGTCGCTGTCCCGCTACGCGTTCGGGAACCGGCCGTGAGAATCGACACGCACCAGCACTACTGGCGCTTCGAGCCGGCGAGCTACCCCTGGATCGACGACGGGATGGCGGTCCTCAGGCGCGACCGGCTTCCCGCAGATCGACTGCCGCTGATGCGGGCTTGCGGCGTTTCGGCCTCGCTGGCGGTGCAGGCGCGAGACGAGCTCGCGGAGACCGAAGCGTTGCTTGCGTGGTCGGAGAGCGACGCGTCCGTCGCGGGAGTGGTCGGCTGGGCCGACTTGCGCGAAGACGGGCTCGCGGCGCGCCTCGATGCGTGGCGCGGGCGGCAGCGCCTGCGCGGATTCCGCCATCTGCTGCAGGACGAGCCCAGGCTCGCTCAGCTGCTGGACGACCCGCCATTTAACCGCGGGGTCGCCCAGGTGCAGCAGCGCGGCTACGTCTACGACGTGCTGGTGTTCGACCATCAGCTGCCGCTGGTGACGGGCTTCTGCGCCCGCCACGACCGGCACTGGCTGGTGCTCGACCATTGCGGCAAGCCGCAGTTGCGCGGCTGGCTCGACGACCCTCTGATCGGGCAGCGCTGGTCGGCATGCCTGCGGCAGCTGGCCGCCCTTCCGCATCTCGCCTGCAAGCTGTCGGGGCTGGTGACCGAGACCGCCTGGCGCCAGGCACCGCGGCTGAGTCCGGCGCACACAGGTATCGTGTTCGAATGCTTCGACCGGGCGCTCGAGGTCTTCGGCCCGCGGCGCCTGATGTTCGGTTCGGACTGGCCGGTGTGCGAGCTGGCGGCGCCGTACGAGACCGTGGCCGGGCTCGCGCAGGGCTGGGCCGCCTCGCGCCTCAGCACCGACGAGCAGCGCGATTTCTGGGCCGGCACCGCGATCCGGTGCTACGGATTGACTTTGACCGCTTGAACCGGACGGCGCCCCATGGATCTTGAACTGAAGGACAAGGTGTTCATCGTGACCGGCGGCGCCGCCGGTATCGGCGCTGCGATCACGCTGGCGCTCGCGCGGGAGGGCGCGATCGTCGCGGTCTGCACGCGGAGCGAGCCCGGCGCGGATTTCCTTCGCGGCTGGAGCGGCCTGCAGCCCGACGCGGACAGGCGGGCGCTGCACCGATTCGATCTGCGGGAGGAAGCCGCGTGCGCCCGATGCGTCGCGGACACCGCCGCGCGCTTCGGGCGCATCGATGGGCTGGTCAACAATGCCGGGATCAACGACAGCGTCGGCCTGGGCGCCGGCCGCGAGGCTTTCCTCGAATCGCTGGAGCGCAACCTCATCCACTACTACGTGATGGCGCACTACTGCGAGCCGCACCTGAAGGCGAGCCGCGGCTCGATCGTGAACATCTCGTCGAAGACGGCCGTCACCGGCCAGGGCGGGACCAGCGGCTACACCGCGGCCAAGGGGGCACAGCTCTCCTTGACGCGCGAATGGGCCGCCTCGCTCGCGGCATCCGGCGTGCGCGTCAACGCCGTCATCCCCGCCGAGGTGATGACGCCGCTTTACCGGAAATGGATCTCGACCTTCGAGCGGCCGGACGAGAAGCTAAGTGCGATCGTCTCGAAGATCCCGCTCGGGAAGCGCATGACCGAGGCCGACGAAATCGCCCGCACCTGCGTGTTCCTTCTGTCGAACGCCTCGTCGCATACCACCGGGCAGTGGATTTTCGTCGACGGCGGCTACACGCACCTGGACCGCGCGCTGACATGAGCCCATCTACCCATCTCAAGGTCGTGCATGGTGACATCACGACGCTGAAAGTGGACGCGATCGTGAATGCCGCCAATTCGAGCTTGCTTGGCGGTGGCGGCGTCGACGGGGCCATCCACGACGCGGCAGGACCCGAGCTCCTTGAGGCCTGCCGGCTTCTCGGCGGGTGCGCGACCGGCAACGCCAAGATGACGGGCGGCTACCGGCTGCCTGCGCGATATGTCATTCACGCCGTCGGCCCGGTCTGGAGCGGCGGCACGCGGGGCGAAAGCGCGTTGCTTGCTTCGTGCTACCGACGCTCTCTTGAGCTCGTCGCGGAGCACAGGCTAGCGTCGATCGCCTTTCCTTCGATCAGCACGGGCGCATACGCGTTTCCGCTCGAGCTGGCCGCGCCCGTAGCCGTGTCGACGGTGCGAAACTTCGACCGCGCCGGACCGGAGTTGCGGGAAGTCGTGTTCTGCTGCTACTCGGCGCACGACTTTACCGTCTACCGCAAGCTACTGAGCGTGTGACCCTTCAATGCGACCCGAGCCCGCAACGTCTCACGGACTGAACCGCATGTCGATCTTCGTGACATACGCACCGCCGGGCGGCGTCGGGAACCGGCGGTCCATCACATGTTGCCGGATGCATTCCGCCGTCTTCGTCTCAGGCACGAATAGAACATCGCCGAGCGCGCCGTCGGGACGCACCTCGAAGTAGATGGTAAACGGCGCGGCAATCTTCACGCTTGCCGGCACGCATTCCCGCATGAACGAGGCATCGCCCCAGAATGCCTTTGCCGAAATCATGCTGTATTTGTTATCCCTTGCCAGGCTCTGCTGCGCGCGCGTTGCCATTTCCTCGACATTGGGGGCAGCGGACGCCGGGCTCAGCAACGCGAAGAGCAGGCTCGAGACCAGAGCGGCGCGGATGTTCATGGACTTCCTCATGTTGGGCCTTGCGGTTCGTCGTACGAGCGCCATCAGGCGCCCCGATCGGCTTTGACAACCTCGTCCGCCTGGGCGGCGAGCGCGGCCTCCTGTTCGATCCACTCGCGGAAGGCTCGCACTTCGCGGCGGTCGACGATGGCCTCGGGCGCGACCAGGTAGTAGCAGTAGACCGAGGGCACGGAAATATCGAAGGGCACCGCGATGCGGCCGGCGGCCAGATCGGGGCCGATCTGTTGCCGCGCAACCAGGCCGACACCCATGCCGTCGGCCACGGCGGCCAGCACCATCGCCGAGTCGTGGAAGTGGGCACCGCTCGCCGCAACGTCGAGCTTGATGCCCGCCTTGGCGCACCAGCTGTCCCAGCTCGGACGCAGCCGCTCGTCG
>CAZEIW010000121.1:0-2836 GCA_964512305.1 uncultured Burkholderiaceae bacterium
CGCGCCATCGGACTCCGCCTCCCATTCGATGCCGGCGTAGATGTCCTCGGAGTTCTCGCGGAAGATCACCATGTCGATCTTCTCCGGCGCCTTCACGGGGCTGGGCACGCCCGCGAAGTAACGCACCGGGCGCAGGCAGACATAGAGGTCGAGTTGCTGCCGCAAGGCGACGTTGAGGCTGCGGATGCCCCCGCCGACGGGCGTGGTCAGCGGGCCCTTGATCGAGACCACGTAGTCCTTGAGGATCGCCAGCGTCTCGTCGGGCAGCCATACGTCCGCACCGTAGACCCTGGTCGACTTCTCCCCTGCGTAGATCTCCATCCAGTGGATCTTGCGCTTGCCGCCATAGGCCTTGGCCACAGCCGCGTCGACCACCCTGATCATCACCGGCGTGATGTCGAGCCCGGTCCCGTCGCCCTCGATGTAGGGAATGATCGGCTGATCCGGGACGTTGAGGCTGAAATTCTTGTTGACCGTGATCTTCTGGCCCCCGGTCGGGACCGTCACGTGCTGATACGCGGGCATGGCTTCTCCTTGGCGCGGCTTTAAGTCTCGGGAAAGGGGCTGAATTATCCGTGATTTTCACGCGCGCAGCCATGCGCGGCCTTGATCCTGATCAGTGGGGACGCGCGCCGGGCCGGCGCTGGTCCATGCTATGATCGCCGCTGCCCCGGCTTCCCCGGCAGTCGATTCGGCGGCTGGCCACTCGCGCCCCGCTCCGGCATACCACCTTGCTTCTGTTGCCTCAGTTGCCTCGTTTGCTTTCCCCACCGGCGCTTCGAACGGCCAGACCGGCTCGCATCGCGACCGCGCAGGACGGATGATTCGTCGCCTCTTCGCGCGCTTGATTCCGGGCCGGCCGACGACCGAGCCGCGCACGTTCGGTCCTGACGCGCATCGCGTGCGCCGCAGTCAGCTTTCGCGCGGCGCGCTCGACGTGACGCGCAAGCTCCAGCAGGCGGGTTTCAAGGCGTTCATCGTCGGCGGCGCGGTCCGCGATCTGCTGCTCGGCTTCCAGCCGAAGGATTTCGATGTCGCGACCGACGCCACGCCGGAGCAGGTGAAGCCGCTGTTCCGCCGGGCCTTCATCATCGGCCGGCGGTTCCGCCTGGTGCACGTGCTCTCCGGGCCGGAGACGATCGAGGTCTCGACCTTCCGCGGCCGGCAGGACAGCGAAGATGCTGCCGACGAGCATGGCCGGCTGCTGTCCGACAACGTGTTCGGCAACCAGGCCGAAGACGCGGTCCGTCGCGATTTCACGATCAACGCGCTCTACTTCGACCCGGCCACCGAGAGTGTTTGGGACTATGTCGGCGGTGTCGCCGACGTCAAGGCGCGCAGGCTGCGGCTGATCGGCGATCCCGTGACCCGGTATCGGGAAGATCCGGTGCGGATGCTGCGCGGGGTGCGGCTCGCCGCGAAGCTCGGCTTGCGCATCGAGAAGAAGACCGCTGTGCCGATCCCCGCGCTCGCGCCGCTGATTCAGAACGTACCGCCGGCGCGGCTCTTCGACGAGATGGAGAAGCTGCTGCTCTCGGGTCACGCGGTCGAGTCGCTGAAGAGCCTGCGCCGGCACGGTCTTCACCACGGCGTGCTGCCGCTGCTCGACGTGATCCTCGAGCAGCCGCTCGGCCAGCGCTTCATCGACCTGGCGCTCGCGAACACGGACGAACGCGTGAGCGTGGGCAAGCCGGTGACACCTGCGTTCTTGTTCGCCACCCTGCTGTGGCACGAAGTGCTCGCAAGCTGGACCGCGGCCAAGGCCAAGGGCGAGCGGCCGATCCCGGCGCTGTTCGCCGTGATGGATCGCGTGCTCGAGCAACAGGCCGAGCGGTTGGCGATCCCGCGCCGGTTCGAGGCCGTGATCAAGGAAACCTGGGCGTTGCAGCCGCGATTCGAGCAGCGCGCCGGCCAGCGGCCGTTCCGTCTTCTCGAGCACCCGCGCTTCCGTGCGGCTTATGACTTCCTGTGGCTGCGCGGGCACAGCGGCGAGATCCCGGTCGAGATCGCGGACTGGTGGGAGCGTTTTCAACACGCCGACACCGCAGAGCGCGAGCGCCTACTGCGCCCGGACGAGGCGCCGAAGAAGAAGCGCCGGCGCTCGCGGGGTCGCAGGCAGGCGGCGCCGAGCGAGGGACCCGACGTGCCGTCCTCCTCCGAGCACCGATGACCAGCCGCGCGTACGTCGCGCTCGGCAGCAACCTCGGCCACCCGCGACGCCGTCTGGCGCGCGCGTTGCGGGCGCTCGCGCTGCTGCCGCGCACACGGCTCGTGGCCGCGTCGGGGAATTACCTGAGCGCACCGCTGGGCGCTGCCGAACCGCAGCCGGATTACGTCAACGCCGTGGCGATGCTGCGCACCGCGTTAGCGCCTTCCGCGCTCCTGCGGCAGCTGTTCGCCGTCGAGCGCCGCCATGGGCGGCGGCGCCCTCCCGGCGGCCGGCGCAACGCGCCGCGCGTCCTCGATCTGGACCTGCTGCTCTATGGGCGGCGCCGCGTTTCGCAGTCGCGGCTCGTCGTCCCGCATCCGCGCATGCACGAGCGCGCCTTCGTCGTGCGTCCGCTGCTCGACATCGCGCCGGCCGTGACGATCCCGGGCCGCGGTGCCGCCCGTCGTTGTCTGGGCGGCACGCGCGGTCAGCGCATCGCGCCCACGCGCACTGCGTTTTGGCGGTAGACTCGCGGCCCGCCATGGACCTCGCCAAGTGTCGCTACGTCGTCGTCGAAGGCCCCATCGGCGCCGGCAAGACCAGCCTGGCCCAGGCACTCGCGCAGCATCTCGGCGCGGACATGCTGCTCGAGGCACCGCGCGAAAACCCGTTTCTTGCCCGCTTCTA
>CAZEIW010000122.1:0-3920 GCA_964512305.1 uncultured Burkholderiaceae bacterium
GTCTGGGACGCCGCCACCCGGACCGCCGAGCCCCCCGTGAAGAGAGACCGCGATCCGCCGCTGCCGAAACCGGTGGCGCGGTCGGTGTCGCCCTGCACGATGCGGATCCGGTCGATCGGAACGCCGAACACGTCCACCGCAAGCTGCGCGTAGCTGGTCGCGATGCCTTGGCCCATCGCCTGGGTCGCGCTGACGATCTCGATCGTGCCGTCCGCCGAGACCGTCACGACGACCCGCTCGTCGAACACGTTGCCGCCGGTCCACTCGAGGAAGGTCGCGATGCCGATCCCGCGCAACCGACCCCGGCGGCGCGACTGCGCGGCGCGGCCGTCGAAGCCGTCCCAGTTGCCGATCGCCAGCGCCTGGTCCAGCACGCGCTCGAACTGGCCGCTGTCGTAGGTCTGCTGCATGGCGTTGCGGTAGGGCATCTGCGCCGGCCGGATCATGTTGCGTCGGCGGATCTCGGCCCGGTCCATCCCGAGCTTGCGCGCCGCGGCGTCCATCAGGCGCTCGATCAGGTAGATGGCCTCCGGCCGGCCCGCGCCGCGGTATGCGCCGGTGGGCGCCGTGTTGGTCAGCACCGCGCGCAGGTCGAGGTCGATCTGCGCGATGTCGTAGACGCTGGTGATCACCCACGGCCCGACCATCAGCGGGATCGCCACGCCGGCCGGCGTCGCGTAGGCGCCGACGCCGGCGAGCGTGCGGACCCGCAGCGCCAGCACCTTGCCATTGGCGTCCAGCGCCAACTCGGCATGACTGCGCTGATCACGGCCGGGCGCGGAGGCCAGGAACTCGTCGCTGCGCTCGGCGTTCCATTTGACCGGCCGCTGCAGCTTGCGCGCGCAATAGGCGGTGAGCGCCTCTTCCGTGTACAGGTCGGTCTTCATGCCGAAGCCGCCGCCGACGTCGCCCACGAGCACCCGCACCTTCTCGCGCTCGATCCCGAGCACGACGTCGGCCAGCGTGTTGCGCACGCCCGCCGGCATCTGGCTGCTGACGCGCAGCGTCAGGCGGCCGGTGCCGGGGTCCGGCACCGCGAGCGCGCCACGCGGCTCCAGCGGCGAAGGCGCGAGCCTCTGGTTGATCAGGTCGAGCGCGACCACGTGCGCGGCGGAGCGGAACGCCGCATCGACCGCGGCCGCGTTGCCGTGCCGCAGGGCGGCGGTGACGTTGCCCGCCGCGGGCGCATGCAGCACCGGCGCGCCGGGGGCGGCAGCATCGGCCGCGTCGACCACCGACGGCAGCTCGTCGTAGTCGACGGCGACGGCCGCGCAGGCTTCGCGCGCCTGCGCGCGCGTCGCGGCGACGATCGCCGCGATCGCCTCGCCGACGTAACGCACCGTGTCGAGCGCAAGCAGATGGCGCGTCGGTGTCGCCGGCGGCTTGCTGTCGGCGCTGATGCGGGCGGGCGGCTGCAGCGGCCCGACGCCGTCGGCCGCCAGTTCCTTCGCGGTGATCACCGCCACCACGCCGGGCATGCCGGCGGCGCGCGACACGTCGACCGAGCGCAGCCGCGCGTGGGCGCGATCGGAGCGCACGATCGCGAGGTAAAGTTGGCCCGGCTCGGAGACGTCGTCGACGAAACGGCCGCGGCCGCGCACCAGTTGCGGATCCTCGATGCGCTTGACCGCGCGGCCGCTGCCGAAGCGGCCCCAGGCGGACCGGCCGCCTTCGTTGCTAGGCAAGGCGTCCTCCGCCGCCGGTTCGTCCCTCACGCGGGACCGCAAGCCGGCCAGGCCGACGGTCGCCGCCGGTTGCGCAGGCCTCAGGGACGGCGTTCACGCTGGATCGCCTCCGCCGCCTGGCGCACGGCGGCCACGATGTTGACGTAGCCGGTGCAACGGCAAAAATTGCCCTCGAGCCAATGGATGATGTCTTCGTCGCTCGGGCGCGGGTTGCGGGAGAGCAGCGCGACCGCGGTCATCATCATGCCGGGCGTGCAGAACCCGCACTGCAGCCCGTGCGCATCGATGAACGCCTGCTGCACCGGGTGCAGCGCCTCGCCGCGCGCGAGCCCCTCGACCGTGGTGACGGACCTGCCCTCGGCCTGAAGCGCAAGTACGGTGCAGGATTTGACCGGGCGGTCGTCCAGCAGCACCGTGCAGCAGCCGCACTGACTGGTGTCGCACCCGACGTGGGTGCCGGTCAATCCAAGGCCGTCGCGCAGAAGCTCGACCAGCAGCGTGCGATTTTCGATCTCGCGCGTCACGGGCGAGCCGTTCACGGTGAGCGTCACGGTTGTCATAGGACGCGATTCCCGGCCATGGCCGAGCGTTTCCGGGCGGCCGATGTTACGCGCTCGACGAGGCAGGAGCTTGACGCGTTCAGGGGGCATTTTTGGGGCGGCTGCCGGGCCTGGCGGCCGCCTCGAGCGGGTCCCTGCGCTTGTGCGAGAATACTTTGGTGAGCACCGAACCGCGCCCCGTCGCCGGCCGGCCGCCTGGCGGCCGATGGCACCGATCGCCGCTTCGCGCGCGCCGTCCGATCACCTGACGCCGCCCGCGCTGCCGGATGCCGGCGCGCCGCAATGCCTCGGAACGAGGCCCCCGCTCGACCGGTCGGCACCCTCCTCGGAAAACGTTTGCTGCACCTAGGGGTCGCCTCGAAATGCTGCTGATGATCGACAATTACGACAGCTTTACCTACAACCTCGTGCAGTATTTCGGCGAGCTGGGCGAGGACGTTCGCGTCTACCGCAACGACGAAATCGGGCTCGAGGAGATCGCGGCGCTCGCGCCGCAAAGGATCTGCATCTCCCCCGGCCCGTGCACGCCGAACGAAGCCGGCGTCACCCTCGGCCTGATCGAGCGCTTCGGCGGAGCGATCCCGATCCTCGGCGTCTGCCTCGGGCACCAGGCGATCGGCCAGGCCTACGGCGGGCAGGTCGTGCGGGCACACGTGCTGATGCACGGCAAGACGTCGCCGATCGAGCACACGGGGACCGGCGTGTTCGCCGGCATGCCCAGCCCGTTCACGGCCACGCGCTACCACTCGCTTGCGGTGCGCCGTGAAACCCTGCCCGACTGCCTGCAGGTGACCGCGTGGACGGCGGACGGCGAGATCATGGGACTGCGCCACAAGACGCTGGCCGTCGAGGGCGTGCAGTTCCACCCCGAATCGATCGCGACCGAGCACGGCCACGCGATGCTGAAGAACTTTCTGGGCAGCCACTGAGCGCTCGCGGCGCGTTCGCTGCCCGGGCCCCGTCCGACAACCTCCAGGCCGACGCCATGTCCATCACTCCGACCGAAGCCCTGGCGCGCTGCATCGAACACCGCGAGATCTTTCACGACGAGATGCTGTCGTTGTGGCGGCGGCTGATGAGCGGCGAGCTGAGCGCGGTGCAGATCTCAGCGGTGCTGATGGGCATGCGGGTCAAGAAGGAGACGGTTGGCGAGATCGCCGCGGCCGCGCAGATCATGCGCGAGTTCTCGACCAAGGTCGAGGTCGCGGACCAGACCCACCTGGTCGACATCGTCGGGACCGGCGGCGACAGCGCGCACACGTTCAACATCTCGACGGCGGCGATGTTCGCGGCCGCCGCCGCGGGCGCGCGCGTGGCCAAGCACGGTAACCGCGGCGTGTCGTCCAGTTCGGGCAGCGCCGACGTGCTGGAAGCGCTCGGCGCCAACATCGCGCTCGCGCCCGACAAGGTCGCCGCCTGCCTGGCCGAGAGCGGGATCGGCTTCATGTTCGCGCCGAACCACCACGCGGCGATGCGCCATGCGGCGCCCGTGCGCAGGGAGCTCGGCGTGCGGACGATCTTCAATATCCTGGGTCCGCTCACCAACCCGGCATCGGCGCCGAACCAGCTGATGGGCGTGTTCCATCCCGACCTCGTCGGGATCCAGGTGCGGGTGCTGCAGCGCCTGGGCAGCCGCCACGTGCTGGTCGTCTACGGCAAGGACGGCATGGACGAG
>CAZEIW010000123.1:0-14013 GCA_964512305.1 uncultured Burkholderiaceae bacterium
CGAACGCCCTCACCCCCGGCCCCTCTCCCGCAAGCGGGAGAGGGGAGCTAGGCGGCGGCGCGCGCCTGTTCCGTCAGCCATTGTTCGAGCGCGCGCACGGCGGGTTTCGTGCGCGCGCCGGGCGCGAGGATCAGGTAGAACGCGCGCGGCGAGGCCAGCGCGCCCTTGAACGGCGCGACCAGCTTTCGAGCGCGCAGCAGGCGATCGATCAGCGGCAGCCGGCCGAGCGCGACGCCCTGCCCTGCCAGCGCGGCTCCGATCACCTCGGGCTCGGTGTTGAAGGTCAGGATCGAGCGGGGCTGCAGATCCGCCAGCCCGACCGCCTGCAGCCAGGTTGCCCACTCGAACCGCAGCCCGGACTGCGGCGGCGCCATGAACTGCAGCAGCGTGTGCAAGCGCAGGTCGGCCGGCTCGCGCAGCGGCGCGCCGCCCGGCCGCAAGAGCTTCGGGCTGCACACCGGGAGCGTCGTCTCGGCGAAGAGCTGCGTGCCGGGCGTCGCGCCGACGCGGCCGTAGCGGATCGCCAGATCGAACCCGTCGGCCTGCAGGTCGCGAAGTTCGGCACTGGCGTCGATCCGCACGTCGATCCCCGGGTGGGTCGCGGTGAACGACGGCAGGCGCGGGATCAGCCACAACGACGCCAGGCCGGGCGTCGTCGACAGCGCGAGGATCTCTCGCCTTGACGGCGCGCGCAGAGCCGCGACCGTCGCGCGCAGCTGCGCCAGCGCTGCCGCGCAGGTCTGCTGCAGCCGGCGGCCCTCGTCGGTCAGCGTCAGCGCGCGGTGATGGCGCCTGAACAGCGCCACGCCGAGATCGTCCTCGAGGGCCCTGATCTGCCGGCTCATCGCCGACTGGGTCACGAAACGCTCGGCGCCGGCCTTTGTGAACGATAGGTGGCGCGCGGCCGCCTCGAACGAGGCCAGCAGGTCGAGCGGGGGCAGCCGTTGCGGGTCCTTTTGCATGCGCTGGGCGAATGCGATCGATTCCGAAAGATCGTTTGCACCGGAATTGCCGGCCGTCGATGATGGTCGCGACACCGGCACCCGTGCAGGTGTGCAAGTATGAACCACCCGCATGCAAAACCGGAAGCCCACGGAGGTCCCGATGCTGATCGACACCCATGAAGCGAGGCTGCGGCTGGACGAGGGATTCCATGCGCGGCTCGAGGACGCCCGCAATGCCCGACTGACGTCGATCGAGGGCGTGGCCTGGATCACGGTCGACGGCGACCTGCACGACTATTTCATCCGGCCCGGCGATTCGTTCGTCGTGCCGTCCGACACCCGGGTCGTGGTCGACCCCATCCGGGGGCCGGCACTGCTCCAGATCGAGGGCGACGTCGGCGCAGTGCACCGCGTCGGCGCGCCCCGCTCAGGCCGGTTGCAGGGGTGGCGAGCCCGGCTGAGGCGGCGGGGACGCGAATGAGCGCCGTCGCGGTTTCGAGCGGTGAAACCGGGCTTATCGGCCCCGCCGGCGCGACACGGGCGGTCATCGACGAGTCGGCCGGCCTCACCGGTTGCCCCTCAGGCCGCCTCACCCTCGCCGACGGCCGCACGGTCGAGGTGCAGCCGCTATCGTCGGCGGACGCGCCGGCCGAGCGCGCGTTCGTCGCCGCCCTGTCGCCGGGCGCACGCTACCGCCGCTTCCATTTCGGTCTGAACGAGCCGTCCGACGCCATGCTGGAGGATCTGGTCCGCATCGACTGCCGCACCCGCGTCGCGGTGGTCGCGCGCGACGGCGCAGACCGTGGAGCGCGGCCGGCGATCGTGGCCGATGCGCGCTACATCCGCCTCGACGACGGCGGCAGCGCGGAGTTCGCGGTCGCGGTGGCCGACTCCTGGCAGGGCGTCGGTCTCGGCAGCCTGCTGCTCGAGCAAATCGCGCGACATGCGCGCGCGCAAGGCTTGCGGCGGCTGGTCGGGGACGTCCTGGCGGAAAACGCGCCGATGATCGCGCTCGTCGAGCGCGTCGGCGGCCGCCTGATGGCGCATCCCGAAGACGGCCGGATGCTGCGGGCGCAGATCCCGCTCTGACCGCGGACGCCGCCCGCGTCCGCCAGCTGGAACTTGCGCGCGGCGCGGCGATTGAGACGCGCCATCGCCGCGGCGCCGGACGTGGACGGCGCGGCCGGCACCGCCTACAGTACTCTCCTACAAAACGGATTTCGGCGGCACGTGCCGCGTCGTACTCGACGCGCGGCGCGCGCCGCGCCGAAGGCCGTTCGGGCATCGCGGTGGGGGAGCTGCGTCCATGTTGCCAGCAATTCGGCAGCGCATCGTGTCGGCCGCACGGCGGCCGTGGTTGCGCAACACTGTCCTGACCGTCGTCGCGCTGGCCGCGCTGTACGGACTGCTCGGCACCTTCGCGCTGCCGCCGGTCCTGAAATCGCAGATCGAGACGGTCGCGGCCGCGAAGCTGCATCGCCGGATCACGGTCGATCGCGTCGAAGTGCGGCCGTTCGCGCTCGCGGTCTCGCTGCACGGCGTGCAGGTGATGGAGCCCGACGGCCGGACCGTGTTCGCGTCGCTGCAGCAGGCCACGGTTCGCATCTCGACCGCTTCGTTGTTCTACCTGGCGCCGGTCGTCAAGGAGTTGCGGGTGACCGGGCCGTTCGTGCACTGGGTCCGCGCGGCGCCGAATCGATACAGCACCGACGACATCGTCGCGGCGCTCGCAGCCGCGTCCGCGGCACAACCGAGCACCGAGCCGACGCCGGCCAGGCCGGCACGCTTTTCGGTCTACAACATCCGCATCGAGGGGGGCCGCTTCGAGTTCGACGATGAACCCGAGCACGCGCACCACACGGTCGCCGACGTGAGGCTCGATATCCCGTTCCTGTCCTCGCTCCCGTCCAAGGAGGAGGTGTTCGTCGAACCGCTGCTGAGCGCGACCGTCAACGGCGCGCCGCTGCTGGTCAAGGGCAAGGCGCGGCCGTTCGCGGAACCGAAGGAGGCCGTGGTCGACCTGGACCTGGACCGCGTGGACCTGCCGCGGTATCTCGAGTACCTGCCGTTTCCGCCTCGCTTCAGGATGCCCGGCGGGCAGCTCGACGTGCACCTGCAGGCAAGCTTCCAGCAGCCGGCCGAGAAGCCGCCCACCGTCACCCTGGCGGGAACCGTCGCGTTGAGATCGCTGGAGATCACGGGCCTCGAGCAGCAGCCGATGATCAAGCTGTCCGAGCTCGCGGTGGCCGTCGCCAGGGCCGATCCGCTCGGCGGCCGCATCGAGCTGTCGCGCGTGTCTTTCGACGCCCCCGACCTCAACCTGGAGCGAAGCGCGGACGGCAAGTTCAACCTGTTGCTGCTGCTGCCTCCGCAGGCCAAGCCCGCCGAGCCGCCGCCGCCCGCGGCTTCGGCCGCGCCGTCGGAACCGGCGACGGCTGGCCTCGCCCTATCGATCGGCGAGATCGCGCTGCGGGACGGGTCGGTCCGCTACACGGAGCGCGATCCGGCTCACCCGCTGTCCGTGGAACTGAAGAACTTCGAGCTGAGCATCGGCGACACGGTG
This sequence comes from uncultured Burkholderiaceae bacterium, assembly GCA_964512305.1. Taxonomy (GTDB): domain Bacteria; phylum Pseudomonadota; class Gammaproteobacteria; order Burkholderiales; family Burkholderiaceae_F; genus CAZEIW01. The sequence continues at coordinate 3,508 of CAZEIW010000123.1, forward strand.
CTGGATTCGACCGGCCGAAGCCTGGCCATCGGTCGGATCGAATCCAAGGGGGCGCAGTTTCGCGTCCGGCAGGGCCGGGCGGAGACCGACCGCGAGGCCGCGCCGACTCCTGCGGCGCCGGCCGCTCCCGCCGCGACCGCGGCACGCCCAACGGCGCCCGCTGCTGCGGCCGCGCCCCCGCTGACGGTTTCCGTCGAGCACGTGCAGATCGGCGACTGGACCGCGCGCATCGAGAGCCTCGGCCTGCCGCAGATGGCCGTCACCACGCTGTCCGCGGTGACTCTGGCGGCCGACGGGATGTCGACCGCCGCGGGCAAGGCCGGCAAGGTGGCGCTGAGCGCAAGCGTCAATCGCAAAGGCTCGCTGTCCATCTCCGGCGACGTCGGGATCGAGCCGCTGCACATGGACGTTGCCTTGAACCTGAAGGGCGTGGATTTGCTGGCGGCGCAGCCGTACGTCACCGAGCGGATCAATCTGCTCGTCACGCAGGCCGATTTGAGCGCGCGCGGGCGCCTGCGGCTGGACCAAGCGCGCGCCGGCGACCTGAAAGGCGGATTCCGGGGCGATGCATCGCTTGGCAACCTGACGACGATCGATAAGATCAGCGCGAACGACTTCGTCAGCTGGAAATCGCTCGGGTTCACCGGCGTCGACGTCAGGCTGCAACCGCTCGCGCTGGACATCGACCGGATCGCGCTCGACGACTTCTTCGCCCGGGTGATCGTCGATCCGAGCGGGCGCATCAACCTTCAGGACATCATCCGCGCGGAGCCCGCCGAGCGGCGCAGTCTGACGGAAGCCGCCGAGCGGAAGGCCGAGGCGGCGCCGGCGGGCGCGGCACCGGCCGCGCCGGCGGAAGCCGCGCCCCCTGCGCAAGCCGCGCCGCCGGCGGCAGAGGCGGCGCCGCAGGCGATGCCGCCGATCAAGATCCGCGAGGTAGGGCTGCAGGGCGGCCGGGTCCGCTTCACCGACAACTTCATCAAGCCGAACTACACGGCCAACCTGGTCGACCTCGGCGGGACGGTTTCCGGCCTGTCATCCGACGCCTCGACGACCGCGGCGGTCGACCTGCGCGGCCAGGTGAACAGCGCGCCGCTGACGATCGCGGGCCGGATCAATCCGATCAAGGGCGACCTGTTCCTCGACCTCAAGGCGAGCGTGCACGGTATGGAGCTGGCTCCGCTCAGCCCGTACTCCGACAAGTACGTCGGCTACGGCATCGAGCGCGGCAAACTGTCGTTCGATGTGGCCTACAAGCTCGAGAACCGGCAGCTGGCGGCGGAGAACCGGCTGATCCTGGACCAGCTGACCTTCGGCGAAAAAGTCGACAGCCCGACCGCCACCTCGCTTCCGGTGCAGCTCGCGATTGCGCTTCTGAAGGACCGCAACGGTGTCATCGACATCAACCTGCCGATCGGCGGATCGCTGGACGACCCGCAATTCTCGGTCGGCGGCCTCCTGGTCAGGGTGATCGTGAACCTGGTCACCAAGGCGGTGACCGCGCCATTCGCGCTGCTGGGGAAGCTCTTCGGTGGCGGCGAGGAGCTGTCCTTCATCGAATTCGACCCGGGCCGTGGCGCGATCCCGCCAGCCGCCGAGTCCAAGCTGACTTCGCTCGCCAAGGCCCTGAACGATCGGCCGGGACTCAAGCTCGAGATCACCGCCATGGTCGATCGGGACTCCGATGCCGAGGCTCTGCGCCGCGAGAAGCTCGACCGCCGGATTCGGGCGCAGAAGCTCAAGGATCTGGTCGCCAAGGGGCAGTCGGCCACGATCGACAGCGTCGAGGTTTCGGCCCAGGAATATCCCGACCTGTTGGGGCGGATCTTCGCTGCCGACAACCCCGGCAAACCGCCCGCAAAACCGCTTGATGCGGCCGGCAAGCCGCTGGAGTTGACGCCCCAGGACAAGGAACGCCTTCTGCTCGAGGCCACGCCGGTCGGTGATGACGAGCTCACGAACCTGGGCAACCAGCGCTCGCAGGCGGTCAAGGACTGGCTGCTCAAGAGCGGGCAGGTGCCCGAGGAGCGAATGTTCCTGGTCGCGACGAGGATAAACGCGCCGGCGGCCGACGCGCAGACCGCGGCACCCAAGGGGAATGCGAGCCGCGTGCAGTTCTCCCTGAAGTGAGGGTCGCCCGCTGAAGCGAGGGCCGCCCGCGAAACCGCGGAAGTTGGGCACAATCGCGCTGCCGCATCCCCGACAGGAGGCTCCGTGCGCTTCGCGATTCAAAACCTGGTCGATTCGATGGGCACGCAAGCCGGCGTGCCGTTCGCGATCCTGGCACCCGATCGCACCATGTATCGCAGCGGCACCGGCGAGCCGGTTTTCACGATCATCTTCCGCACCGGCGCCGCGCTGATGTCGGTCCTCACGCGCGGCCATGTCGGGCTGCTCGAGTCGTACTTCGACCGCGCGGTCGATGTCGAGGGCGATGTCGCAGCGGCCTTCGCGACCGGCCTGGCCGGCCGTTTCAGCAAGAAATCCAATGCGCTGGTCGGGGTGGAGAACGGACTGCACGAGCTGCGCTACTCGAACCGCAGCCTGGCGCAGGCCAAGGCCAACGCGCGCGCGCACTATGGATTGGGAGAGCCGTTCTACCGTCTGTGGCTCGACGACCCGCTCAAGATGTACACCTGCGCCTATTGGAGCGAGGGCACGACGACGCTGGAGCAGGCCCAGCGCAACAAGATCGACCACGTATGCCGCAAGCTGCGTCTGGCCCCCGGCGAGCGCTACGTCGACATCGGCTGCGGGTTCGGCGGTTTCATGTTCCGCGCGCTGGAGACGACCGGCGCCGTCGGCACCGGGCTCAACACGACCACCGAGCAGGTCGAATGGCTGCGCGAGGAGATCGCGCGCCGCGGGCTGGCCGAGCGGCTCGACGTGCGCGAGGCGGACTTCCGCGAGGTCGACCGGCAGTACGACAAGGTGGTGTCGATCGGCGTGCTGGAGCATGCCGGCCGCGACCAGCTGGCCGACGTCATCCGCGCGCACGCCGATTTCCTCAAGCCCGGCGGCCTCGGGATGCTGCACTTCATCGGCCACGTCGGCCGCTTCGAGACCGAGCTCTTCATCCGCAAGCACGTCTTTCCGGGCGGCTGGATCCCAAGCCTCGCCGACGTGATCGTGCAGATGGAGCGCTGCGGGCTCGAGGTCGTCGACATCGAGAACCTGCGCCGGCACTACGCGCCGACGCTCGACGAATGGGCGCGCCGCTTCGAGCTCAACTGGGATGCGATCCACGCTCTCGATCCGCAGCGCTTCGACGAGCGGTTCCGCCGCATCTGGCGCAGCTACCTGGTCGGCTGCGCCGAGATGTTTCGCTCGCCCGCGGGCTATACGCACCTGTTCCAGATCGTCTTCAGCAAGGGCAACATCACCCGCTCGAACTATCCGATGTCGCGCGCGCATCTGTATGCCGCTTGAGCCGACGCGTTACGCGGAGCGCAGGGCCGCGCTGACCGCCGCGGTGCCGGCAGCCGCCGGCGCCCTGCCGCTCGGGCTGGGCAAGCGCACCTCGAACCTGTTCCGCGATCGCGCCGAGGGCCGCAAGCAGCGGCTGGACCTGGGGGGCTTCTGCCACGTGATCGCGGTCGATGCGCGGGGCGGGTGGGTCGACGCCGAAGGGCTCACGACCTACGAGGATCTGGTCGACGCGACGCTGCCGCACGGCGTGATGCCGGCCGTGGTGCCCGAGCTCAAGACGATCACGATCGGCGGCGCGGCGGCCGGCGTGGGCATCGAGGCCACTTCGTTCCGCCACGGCCTGGTGCACGAGAATCTGCTGGAGTTCGACGTACTGCTGCCAGGCGGCGAGATCGTGCTCTGCACGCCCGAAGGCCCGCATCGGGACCTGTTCCACGGCTTTCCGAACTCCTACGGCACGCTCGGGTATGCGCTGCGTCTGCGCCAGCGCACGATCCCGGTGAAGCCCTGCGTGCGGGTCGAGCACCGGCCGTTCGGGTCGCCCGACGGCTTCTTCGACGCGCTGGCCGAACAATGCGCGGGCACGGCCGACTTTGTCGACGGCGTCGTGTTCGGACCGGGGTCGCTGGTGCTTAACGTCGCCCGCTTCGTCGACGAGGCGCCGTGGCTGAGCGATTACGGCTACGAGCGCATCTATTACCGCTCACTGCTGGAACGGGAGATCGACTATCTCGCCGTGAAGGACTACCTGTGGCGCTGGGACACCGACTGGTTCTGGTGCTCGAAGAACTTCGGCGCCCAGCGCCCGCTGGTGCGCCGGCTCCTCGGCCGCGGGCGCCTCAATTCGCGTACCTACACGCGACTGATGCGACTGAACGCGCGCTGGGGGCTGACCAAGGGGCTGGATCGCCTGTTCGGCCGCCATCCCGAAACCGTGATCCAGGACGTCGACATCCCGATCGCGCGCGCCGGCGAATTCCTCGCGTTCCTGCTGCGCGAGATCGGCATCCTGCCGGTGTGGATCTGCCCGCTGCGCACGGCCGACCCGCAGGCGCGCTTCACGTTGTACCCGCTCGAACCGGATACCCTGTACGTGAACTTCGGCTTCTGGGACAAGGTCGACCAGCGGGTCGACCAGGGCATCGCGAGCAAGCCGGGGCATTTCAACCGCCTGGTCGAGCGCGAAGTCCTGCGCCTGGGCGGGATCAAGTCGCTGTATTCGGACAGCTACTTCTCGCGCGAGGAGTTCGATCGCGCCTACGGGATCGCGCAGTACCACCCGCTGAAAGCCAGGTACGACCCGCAGGGCCGCACGCTCGGGTTGTACGAAAAGTGCGTGCTGAGGGCGTGAAACGGCATCATCCCCGGGGCTGAGAAGGCGTCATCCCCGGGCTCGTCCCGGGGATCCAAGCTCGCCCTCAGGGGCCTGCCCCGAGGGTCGGTGCGAACCGCGAGCGCGTCGTCTCGCGCCGACGTGGATGGCCGGGACAAGCCCGGCCATGACGATGCCACTGGTGTTGCCCTGAATCGGCGTCATCCCCGGGCTCGTCCCGGGGATCCACGTCGGCGTGGGCTCGAAGCGCCTCGTTCTGCGCCGACCCTCGGGGCAGGCCCCTGAGGGCTAGCGTGGATGGCCGGGACAAGCCCGGCCATGACGATGCTATCGGCGTTGCCCTGGGGGCGTCCTACTTCCCCCACGCGACGTTGCGACCGTCGAAAACCGGCGTCACCTCCATTCCGGCCGTCTCGAACTGCGCGCCGGCGCTCGATGCCATCCGGGACGGATAGAGCGAGGGCGCGATCTCGTTGCGTTTGAAGCCGAACTCGCCCGTGACGATGTCGCCAGTACGAACCGCCTCGGCGAGCTCCGCTCTGACCTCATCGCGCGTCTTACCCGCCTGCGCCATGGCGGGATAGCGGCCCGGGGTCACTTCGTTGAGCTTGAGGCCGAACTCGCCGGCGACGATGTCGCCGGTTCGCACGGCATCGGCAAGCTCGGCGCGGACCTGCTCCCGGGTCTTGCCCTGATCGGCGAGCGCGGGCATCTGGATGGCGGCCAGCGCGGCGGCAACCGCGATCGCGCCAAGGGGACGGCTGAAGTTCATGGTGTTTCCTTTCGTGGCTTGAGAGGTTGAATGTCTCGACCGGATCGCGATTCGGGGTGGGTGCGAAACGGTCTTGCGGTTATTCGTCGACGAAGTGCGTCGTTTCTTACAGCGCCGGCGCGCCCCGCTTCGCTAATGCCCAACGATCTGCGATTTGGCGGGCCCCAGCACGGCCAGGAGCTCGCCCTTCTCGCGCGCCGGCACCTTGAATCTATCCAGCGTCTTCACAAGATCGCCGACCAGCGCGTCGAACTCCTCCTCGCGGATGTTCATGCCGCGGTGCGCGGTCGCCATGTCACGGCCCGAGTAGGCGCAGGGCCCGCCCGTTCCGGCGCAGATCTGTTCGACCAGCAGCATCTTGAGGTGCGCAATGTCGGCGATCGCGAAGCGCGCGTTGATCTTCTCGTCGGCGGCGACATTGGCGATGAAGTCGTCGACCACTGCCGTGATCGCGGGCTTGCCGCCCAGACGGTCATAGAGCGACGGTTGCGACATGGACTGATGCATGTTCGACGACGAGCAGCCGGCGGCGCACATCAGTCCGGCGACGGCGGCAAGAGCCAGAAAGCGAGATGGGTTCATCTTTTCCTCGATCCGTTGAGTGGCTGGAACTCGGGGCCGTTGCGTTGTCGGTTGCATCGGCGTCCCAATCTCTATACGGTCGGGCTCCCCGATTGGATGCGGGTGAATGGCAACGCGCTTACCCATCTGCCGCTCGTGGAGGCTCGGCGGACCTTGCTCGAGGCCGGACTCAGCGTCACACTTGCCTCTGTGCGACGGCTTCGGACAACTTTGCGATGAGTGCCGCAGCGACAGGCAAGCGGAGCAAGGCTTCGGGCCTCCGGAAGCAGGGCGCCAGGCGCCCGATCGCCGCGCGCAAACCCCCGCCCGCGGCTTCGGCGCCTCGACCTGTCGCACATTTCGCACAGGGTGTGGGGCCCTGCATCGTTGGGATAGGCGCCTCGGCCGGCGGCTTCGAGCCCATCAAGCAGCTGTTGTCGGCCATGCGGCCGACCAGCGGCCTGTGCTTCGTGGTGATCCAGCACCTCGATCCGACCCAGAAGAGCCTGGCGACCGAGCTCTTCGCCAAGCGAACGCAAATGTCCGTGGCGGAGGCTCAGGACGGCGTCCGGGCGCTGCCCGACCACGTTTACACGGTTCCGCCCGGCCGGGAGGTCACGATCCGCGCCGGCGCGCTGCACCTGGAGGTTCCGGAGACGACGCGCGGGCAGCGCATGCCGATCGACCGTTTCTTCCAGTCGCTGGGCGACGACCAGCAGGAAAAGGCGATCGGAATCGTCATGTCGGGCACCGGTGCCGACGGCGCGCAGGGTCTGAAGAGCATCGCCGGCAACGGCGGAATCGTGCTGGTGCAGCGGCCGGACACCGCGCAATTCGACGGCATGCCGCGGGCGGCGCTGGCCACCGGGCTGGCGACGCATGTCCTGGCGGTGGAGGACATGCCGGTCGTGCTGCTCGGCTACGCCAACCACCCGTACGCCGCGCACCCCGAAAGTCCGGCGCCGGCGGCCGGCGCACAGGAAGCATTGCTGCGCTCGATTCTGGATCTGGTACTGGCCAAGCGCGGACACGACTTCACCGGCTACAAGCGCGCCACCCTGCTCAGACGCATCCATCGGCGCATGGGGCTCAGCTATATCGAGAGCATGGCCGACTACGCGGCCAAGATCGCGAAGGAGCCGCACGAGATCGATGCGCTGTTCAAGGACTTCTTGATCGGCGCCACCGAGTTCTTCCGCGATCCGGAAGCGTGGCAGGCGCTCGAAACCGAAGCGATCGCGCCGATGGTCGCGGTCAAGGGCGACAACGAGCCGATCCGCGTGTGGGTGCCGGGCGTTTCCACCGGCGAGGAGGGTTACACGGTCGCGATGATCCTGCTGGAGGCGGTTGAGAAGGCGCGCAAGCGCTGCCCGCTTCAGATCTTCGCGACCGATATCAATGAGGAAGCCCTGGCGGTGGCCAGAATGGGCATCTATCCGGCCGGAATCGCCACCCAGGTCCCGTCGGCGCGGCTTCACCGTTTCTTCAACGAGATCGACGATGGCCGCCACTACCAGGTGACGAGCGAGCTGCGCGGCCGTGTGGTGTTCGGCGCGCAGAACCTGTTCAGCGACCCGCCGTTTTCGGGGGTCGACCTCGTGATCTGCCGCAACGTGCTGATCTATCTGGAACCCGAGGTGCAGTCCCGCGTGTTCCTGCTGCTGCACTTCGCGTTGAAGCCCGACGGCTTCCTGTTCCTGGGCAACGCCGAGACGCCGGCGTCGTGCGAAGATCTGTTCAAGCCGCTTGCAAAAGGACAGCGCATCTATCGGCGCGTCGGCTCGACGCGCCGTGAGCAGCTGTCGATCCGCGCCCCGGGCGGGCAGCGCGCCGCGCCCCCGGGCTTCCGCGTCCAGCCTCCCGCGGCGCAAGTGACGCAGGCCGCGCGCGTGGCGCAGCAGATCCTGTTCGACCGGTTTGCCCCAGCGTCGGTGCTGGTGAGCCGCGACTTCGACACGCTGTACTTCGCCGGCGCAACGGAGCGGTTCCTCGTCCCCCCTCGCGGCGCACCCACCCACAGCCTGCTGTCGATGTCGAGGGAGGGCCTGCGCTCGCGGCTGCGCGGTGCGATCGCCGAGGCGGCGGCCGGCAATACCACCGTGGTGGTACGGGACGCGCAGGTCAAGCGGGGCCGCACGTACGAGTCGGTGCGCCTGACGGTCGTCCCGACGGCCATCGGGGAGTCGCAAAGGGCGTTCCTGGTCGTGTTCGAGGACGAGCTCAAGCCGCCGGCCGCGGACCGCGTCAGCCAGAGCAAGCTGGTCAAGCAGCTGGAAGAAGAGCTGCAGGCCGTGCGGGAGGATCTGCGCGCGACCGTCGAAGGCCTGGAAACCTCGAACGAGGAATTGAAGGTCGCCAACGAAGAGGTCGTCTCGGTCAACGAGGAGCTTCAGTCGAGCAACGAAGAGCTGCAAAGCTCCAGGGAGGAGCTGCAGTCGTTCAACGAGGAGCTCAACACGCTCAACCAGCAGCTGCAGATGAAGATCAGCGAGCTGGAAGTCGTCAACAACGACCTGAAGAACCTGCTCGCGATCAACGAGGTGGCGACGGTGTGCCTGGACCACGATCTGCGCATCAAGTGGTTCAACCCCGCGGCCCAGAGCGTGCTGGGACTGATCGCGACCGACGTCGGCCGCCCGATCCTCGTTTTCGGCATGCCGCTGCTGGGCCGCTCGCTGCAGGACGCGGCGCGCGCCGTGCTCGAGAAGATGGAGCCGGTGCAGAGCGAAGTCATGGGCGAGGCCGACCGCTGGTACCAGCGCCGGACCGTGCCCTATCGAACCGACGACAAGCGCGTCGACGGCGTGATCGTCACCTTCACCGACGTCACCGACAGCAAGCGCGCAGCGGAGGCGACCTTCGAGACGAACAAACTCATGACCGAGGCCCTGGAGCGGCGCGTCGAGGAGCGCACCAGGCAGCTGCGGACGCTCTCGTTCGAACTCGCGCGGGCCGAGGAGAACGAGCGGCAGGCCATCGCGCGCGATCTGCACGACGATCTGGGTCAGTTGCTCCTGGTCGCGAAGCTCAAGCTCGGCAAGCTGCACGACGGCGACCGGCACGATCGCGCAGCGGCGATACGCGAGCTCGAGGAGCTGGTCGATCGGGCCTCGCGCAGCATGCAGTCGCTTGCGTTCCAGCTCAGCCCCGCGGTGCTGCATGAGCTGGGATTGATCCCGGCGCTGGAGTGGCTGGCGGAGGAAATGAACAAAGACTACGGGCTGTTTGTCGAACTCGCCGACGACGGCGCGTCCAAGCCGCTGAGCCAGGACGCACGCTCGATCCTGTTCCGCGCGATCCGCGAGCTGCTGATCAACATCGCCAGGCACTCCGGGGTCACCGCCGCGGAGGTCGTCGCGCAGCGCAGCGGCGAGAGCCTCTTGGTCGTGATTCGGGACAGGGGCGCGGGGTTCGATCCGGACAAGATCGATGCGCAGGGCGCCTTCGGCCTGACCAACGTGCGCGAACGCATTTCCTTCATCGGCGGAAGCGTGCGGATCGCGAGCGCGCCGGGCAGCGGCGCCGAGGTGACGCTTGCCGTGCCGCTGCAGGTGCAGGAACACGCCACCCCGCAGACGGTCAAATGAACGGCGCCGCCCTGCCGGTCGCCGGCCGGCCGCCGGCGGCCACAACAGACCATTGAAGCCTGACCCCTTGACGAAGACGACTCCCAGGGCGGCAATGCTCGACGAACGGGAAGTGCGCCTGCTTCTGCTGTCGACCGCGGACCGCGATGTCGACGCTTTCGAGCGCCTGTACCGGAAGACCGCACCCCTGCTGCTCGCCGTCGCGTCGCGGATCGTTGCCCGCCGGGAACTGGCCGAGGAAGTCCTGCACGACGGCTTCCTCAAGATCTGGCATGCCGCCGGGGGCTTCGACCCGACCGCGGCGCATCCGGTCGCGTGGATGGTCGCGATCGTCCGCAACCGCGCGCTCGACCTCGTCACGAGCGCCGATGTCGCGCGGATCGTCCCGGTCGACGAGGAGGTACAGGACCTGCTCGATCAGGTGATCGATCCTGGCGATTCGGCTGAACAGTCGCTCGAGAGCGATCGCCGGGCGCGCTGGCTGCGAGATTGCCTTTCGGAGCTCGAGGCGCCGCAGCGTCAGGCGCTCGTGCTCGCGTACCACCATGGCATGAGCCACGGCGACCTCGCGCGCCATCTTCACCGTCCGCTCGGGACGGTCAAAGCCTGGGTGCGCCGCGCGATGGAGAACCTGCGCGATTGCGTCGAGACCTGCATCGGAGCACGAGGTGAGGTTCGGGGCACATCCTAAGCTCGACGCCATCTGCGGCGAGTACCTCGTCGGCACGCTTCGCGGTGGCGCGCGCCGCCGTTTCGAACGTGCCCTGGCCAACGAGCCCGTCGTCAAGAGCCGGCTGCAATACTGGGAGCGATTCCTGGCCGTG
>CAZEIW010000124.1:0-13282 GCA_964512305.1 uncultured Burkholderiaceae bacterium
CTGCACACCCCAGCCCTCTCACGCGAGCGGGAGAGCCTGCTACCGCGGCGGCGGCTGCACAGGACCATGAACCGCGTGCCAGCAAGAATGACGCCCGTGAATGCCGCGGGGGGTGCTCGAGGGGGGGCGCAGCCACCCCTCGAAGCCGATCCTCCCGCTTTTCGGTTCCGAGGCTGCAGGCGCCAAGCGACCTGTCCCGCCGCCCTTCGAAGCTACGGTTCATGGAGAGGGGGAACTGCGCTTACAGCCGCGCGAACGCCTAGGCCACCACGACTTTCGCCGCCGCGGCCGGATTGGGCTCGCGGCGCTCGGTGAGGAACGCGAGCAGGTCTTCCCGGCGCGCCAGCGCGTCGCCGTAGCCGAGATCGATCAGTGCGCGCGTGTACGGGGGCTCGAAAAGCAGGTAGCTCGCCAGCCCGGCGCCGCTGCCGCGATACGTGCCGATCACTTCCAGCAGCGCCCGGACCGGGCGCGGCAGGGCGGCCAGGAACTCGGCCGCGATGCCGTCGAGCCGCCGGCTCGGCGAGATCGTCAGCGATTCGATCGTGCGCACGCCGAGCGCGCTGCGCTCCTGCTCCGACAGCCCGGCCGCGATCTGATTCATCTTCTCCAGGCGCTCGACGTCGGACACCAGCGCATCGAGGAAGATCGACGACAGCGCGTGCGCGGCGACCTGCGCCAGCGATGGATACGCGGTCGGGTCGAAGCTCGGCAGCACTCCCGGCTGCCCGTGCTGGCCGACGCCGATCACCAGGATGCGCTCTGCGCCAAGGTGGATCGCCGGGCTGATCGGCGACAGCTGGCGCATCGAGCCGTCGCCGAAGTACTCGATGCCGCCGGTGCCGGCCGACGACAGGTCGAGCGGAACGGCCGGAAACACGAAGGGGATCGCGCTCGACGCGAGCAGGTGGTCGATGCCGATCTGCGCGCGCGAGAACACCCGCTGCAGCTTGCGGAAATCGAAGTCGTTGCGCGCCTGGTAGAAGGTCACGTGTCGCCCCGAGCTGTAGCTCGACGCGCCGATCGCGAGCGCGCGCAGATGCCCGCGCTCCAGCGCGCGGGCCAGCCGCGGCAGCTCGATCATTCCGTTGAGCAGGTCGCGCAGCGGCGAATTGTCGAGCAGCGACTTCGGGCGCACTTTCAGCGAGCGCCGCACGACCCAGCCCAGCGACAGCAGCGACAGCCAGCGCGCTCCGCTGCGCAGCACGCCGAACAGATCGGCGCGGTACACCTGATCGGCGCGCATGTTCTCCCACACGTGGACGATCTGGGCCACGGCCTCGTGGAAGTTGTCGGAGCGGCACGCCAGCCCGGTCGCGTTGATGGCACCGGCCGAGGTGCCGACAAGGATCGGGAACGGGTTGTGGCCCTGGGCGATGCTCGGATCGAGGCCGCGGCGGGCGTCGCGCAGCAGGGCGGCGATCGCCTTGAGCACGCCCACCTGGTAGGCGGCGCGCGCGCCGCCCCCCATGAGGATCAGCGCGGCGGGGGAGGTGCGCAGGCGCAGGCGGTCCGAATGACGCTCGCTCATGCCCGACATTGTGGGAGCAACCGCCGCCCGCCGCCAGCGCCGCCGCCCGCGTCAGCGCGGAGAGTTCGCGTCGATGACCGTCAGCGCCGCCATGTTCACGATGCGCCGCACCGTCGCCGAAGGCGTCAGTATGTGCACCGCCTTCGCGGCGCCGAGCAAAATGGGACCGACCGCGACGTTGTTGCCGGAGATCGTCTTCAACAGGTTGTAGCTGATGTTCGCGGCGTCGATGCCGGGACATATCAGCAGGTTGGCGTCGCCCGTCAGGGTCGACAGCGGCATGATCGAGCGGCGCATCTCGGTATCGACCGCGCAGTCCGCGTGCATCTCGCCGTCGACCTCGAAGCCCTGCGCGCGGGCCTGCACCAGCTCGAGCGCGGCGCGCATCTTCAGCGCGGTGGGCGCGTCGCTGGTGCCGAAATTCGAATGCGACAGCAGGGCCGCGCGCGGGGACAGCCCCAGGCGGCGCAATTCCTCCGCCGCCATCACGGTGATCTCGGCGATCTGGTCGGCGGTCGGATCGACGTTCACGTGCGTGTCGGCCAGCGCGATCAGCCGCCCGGGCAGCATCAGGATGTTCATCGCCGCGTAGACCTGGTTGCCGGGACGCTTGCCCAGGACCTGGTCGATGTAACGCAGGTGAAGGCCGTGGGTGCCGAACGTGCCGCAGATCAGGCCGTCGGCGTCACCCTTGTGGATCATCATCGAGCCGATCAGCGTGTGCCGGCGCCTCATCTCGATGCGCGCGTAGTGCTCCGTGACGCCGCGGCGCGCGGTCATCCGGTGATACGTCTGCCAGTAGTCGCGGTAGCGCGGGTCGAACTCCGGATTGATCAGCTCGAATTCCGTCCCCGGGCGCATGCGCAGGCCATAGCGCTCCAGGCGCCGCTCGATCACGCTCGGCCGGCCGATCAGGATCGGGCGCGCGATCCCCTCGTCGATCACGACCTGGGCCGCGCGCAGCACGCGTTCCTCCTCGCCTTCGGCGAACACGAGGCGCGTGGCCGCGCGCGCGTGCGCCTTCTTCGCGATCGCGAAGATCGGCTTCATGAACGTGCCGGAGTGGTAGACGAACTGCTGCAGCTGTTCGCGGTAGGCGTCGAGATCGTCGAGCTTGCGGGTCGCCACGCCGCTCGCGATCGCCGCCTGCGCGACCGCGGGCGCGATGCGCAGCATCAGGCGCGGATCGAACGGCTTCGGGATGAGGTACTCCGGCCCGAAGGACAGGCTCGAGTCGCCGTATGCCGTTGCCACGATGTCGCTGCTCTCCTCCTGCGCAAGCTGTCCGATCGCGCGCACCGCCGCGACCTCCATCTCGCGCGTGATCGTCGTCGCCCCCGCGTCGAGCGCGCCGCGGAAGATGAACGGGAAGCACAGGACGTTGTTGACCTGGTTCGGGTAGTCGGAGCGGCCGGTCGCGATGATCGCGTCGCTGCGCACCGCCCTGACCTCTTCGGGCAGGATCTCGGGGGTCGGGTTGGCCAGCGCGAGGATCAGCGGGCGCGGCGCCATCCCGCGCACCATGTCCTGGTTGCACACGCGCCCAGCCGAGAGGCCGAGGAAGATGTCGGCGCCGCCGATGACGTCGGCCAGCTTGCGCGCGGAAGTCGGCTGCGCGTAGCGCGACTTCTCCTCGTCCATCAGCACCGTGCGTCCCTCGTAGACGACCCCCTCGATGTCCGAGACCCAGATGTTGGAACGGGGCAGCCCGAGCTCGACCAGCAGGTCCAGGCACGCGAGTGCCGCGGCCCCGGCGCCGCTGCAGACGAGCTTCACCCGCCCGATGTCCTTGCCGACCACCTTCAGGCCGTTGAGGACGGCCGCCCCGACGATGATGGCGGTGCCGTGCTGGTCGTCGTGGAAGACCGGGATCTTCAGCCGCTCGCGCAGGCGGCGCTCGATGTAGAAGCACTCCGGCGCCTTGATGTCCTCCAGGTTGATGCCGCCGAAGGTCGGCTCCAGCGCCGCGATGATTTCGATCAGGCGGTCCGGGTCGCGCTCGTTGAGCTCGATGTCGAAGACGTCGATGCCGGCGAACTTCTTGAACAGGACCGCCTTGCCCTCCATGACCGGCTTGGCCGCCAGGGGCCCGATCGGTCCCAGCCCAAGCACTGCCGTCCCGTTGGTGATGACGCCGACCAGGTTGGCGCGCGCCGTGTAGAGCGCGGCCGTCTTCGGGTCGGCCACGATGGCTTCGCATGCGGCGGCGACGCCGGGCGAATAGGCCAGCGCCAGATCGCGCTGGTTGATCAGCTGCTTGGTCGGTGTGACCGAGATCTTCCCTGGCTGCGGCTTTGCGTGGTAATCGAGCGCCGCGTTGCGCAGGTCGACTTGCTGGTCCGTATTCGGTTCGTTCGACATCTTCTTCGGGACCCGGTGGAGAAAGAGAGACATTATCAGGCGGGCATCGGCGGGTCCCAAGTTGGCGGACGGCGGCTCGTGCTCCGGCGCCGGGACAAAGCCGTCGCCCTTCCGCAGATCCGGCCGGCACTTTGTTCATGCAAAAAGGTGTTTTGTCCTAGACAAAAGCTTGACTTCAAGGCACGCGGGGCTAGACTTATGTACTGCGGGGCCTGTCATTGGCCTTGGCGCGTTTAAGCCCTGACTCGGTGCCTCTCCTCCCTCCCTCCTCAGCCGAATTAGGGTGCGCCTGGCCGGCAGGCTCTTTTTTTTGCCTCCGATCCTGTAGTAGTGTGTGCTGACTTTTCAGTCGGCACTTGATCCCCTGCCATGAATCTCACAGCGCTGGCCGCGCGCACGCGCGCCATCGAGCCGTTCTATGTCATGGAGATCCTCAAGGAGGCCGCGCGGCTCGAGGCCGCGGGTCGACGAGTGATCCACATGAGCATCGGCGAGCCGGACTTCACGGCCCCGGAACCGGTGCGCCTCGCGGCGCGTGCAGCGATCGACCGCGGGCTCACGCAGTACACGCCCGCGGTCGGCATCGCGCCGCTGCGCGGAGCGATCTCGGACTTCTATCGGCGCCGGTTCGGCGCCGCGGTGGAGCCCGAGCGGATCGTGATCACCGCCGGCGCGTCGGGCGCCCTGCTGCTCGCGATGGCGGTGCTGGTCGACCATGGCGACGAAGTCCTCCTGGCCGACCCGTCGTACCCGTGCAATCGCCATTTCATCACCGCCTTCGGCGGCACGCCCACGTGCCTGCCTTGCGGCCCCGAGCAGGGATTCCAGCTGCTGCCCGATGCGATCGAGAAGGCCTGGGGTGCCCGCACGCGCGGCGTGCTGCTCGCGTCGCCGTCGAACCCGACCGGAACGTCGATCACGCCCGCGGCGCTTGCGCGAACCCTCGAGGCGGTACAAGGACGCGGCGGCTTCGTCGTGGTCGACGAGATCTATCAGGGCCTGAGCTACGACCACGAGCCGGCGACGGCGCTCGCCCTCGGCGGGGACGCCATCGTGATCAACAGCTTCTCGAAGTACTTCAGCATGACCGGCTGGCGCCTCGGCTGGCTCGTTGCGCCGAAGGCGTGGATCCCGGTGGTGGAGAAGCTGGCCCAGAACTTCTACATCTGCCCATCGGCGATCGCCCAACATGCCGCGCTGGCGTGTTTCGAGCCCTCATCGCTCGCGGTCTACGAGGCGCAGCGCGCCGAATTCAAGCGCCGCCGCGATTTCCTCGTTCCGTCGCTGACACGCCTGGGCTTCGGCGTGCCGGTACGGCCGGACGGGGCGTTTTACGTGTACGTCGACGTCAGCCGCTTCGCTGCCGACAGCCATCATTTCGCGCAGCGGCTGCTGCACGATGCCGGTGTGTGCGTCGTTCCTGGCGCCGATTTCGGCACCGCGCAGGCCAGGCGGTACGCGCGGGTTTCGTACGCGACGGCGTTCGAGAATCTCGAGGAGGCCGTGCGCAGGATCGAGCGGTTCCTGGCGGATCTCTAGGCGATATCCGCCCGACCAACCTCGGACGGCTCCGCGCGCGAGACCGGCAGCGGCCGCGCGGGCGCCCGGTCGCCGGGCGATCCGGCATCGCCGGCGGACGGCTTCGCATCCGCCCGCAGGCTCGATGCGAGCGCCGCGTCGACCGCGCCGGAGGCCGCCAGCTTCAAGCGCCCCAGCTCCGCCATGACCCGCGCCGCGTAGCCGGCGTCGTCCGGGAGATTTCCCGCGCCCACATACAGCTGCAAGCCGCGTTCGACCGAACCGCCACGCCGGATCGCGTCGCCCAGGATCGCCGAGCCGACCCGGATGTTGGCCACCGGGTCGAGCGCCCCGAGGTCGCTCGCGGGAATCTCGAACTTGTCCCCATGGACGCTGGTCATCACCTGCATCAGGCCCTGGGCCCCGACGGGGCTCTGCGCGAACGGGTTCATGCTCGACTCGACCGCCATGACCGAGAGGATCAGCAACGGGTCGACCTGCTGCTCGGTGCCGGCCTTGCGCGCGGCGGCGACGAGCAGGCGGACCGCGTCGTCCGCGACGTGATAGCGGCGCGCCAGGTACTGGGCGACCAAGGCGTCGCGCGGATGCAACTCGGCGTTGCCTCCCGCCCGCAGGACGTCCCGCCAGGAAGTGGCCGCTTCCGGCGCCGGCAGTTCGATGATCGAGAGTTCGGCCCGGTTCGCCCAGGACGCCGGCACGATGGCGGCCAGCTGATCCCGCGCCGCCGGCAGAGCGATCAGAATGGCGCCCGCGATGACGGTCGCGACGCCGACGGCATCGATGGACCAGCGGACGACACAACTGAGCCCGCTCCGCAGGTCGGTCACCGCCTGGGACCAGTCGAATCGGCTACAGCGAACCCCGGTGAGGTTGGAGTCGTTCATGGCACCCCCTTGCACCAAGATGATGGCGAATCTAAACCGAAAGCGAGTCGCCACTTACATGTATGGAACCCGCCTGTGCAAATCCCCGCGCCCCAGGCGGCCGCTTGGCGCCGGGGCAAAAGGCCTGCCGGCGTCCTGTTTGGTCGGGGATACCCGGGTTCGATCGATCCCCGAGGCCCGACTTCGTTGTGTTCGCTGCCTTCTGGCCGCGGCTTCTCATGCGCCGCAGCACCAACCTCAGCGAAGAACCATGTTGGACAGCTTGATTGTAAGTCCTACCGTATCTGCGTCAATCTAAAATGGTGAGGACGAATCCGCACCCCAACCGGAATATTGCGCCCTCTGGATCGGGATGGTCGATCTTGAGGAAATTGTCTTATAAATCATCTTATTACATGAGATCAAGCCAGGATCCCCATCGGTTGCCACGGGCCTCGGCCTTGCTGCTGCAATGCAACAATAGCACACAATGAAGTACTCCGACCTGCGCGATTTCCTGGCCCGGCTGGAGCAGATCGGCGAGTTGCGCCGCATCGGCACCGAGATCTCGCCCCGCCTCGAGATGACCGAGATCTGCCGGCGAGTGCTCCAAGCGCAGGGTCCGGCGCTGCTCTTCGAGCGGCCCCGGGGTTTCTCGGTGCCGGTGATCGGCAACCTGTTCGGGACCCCCCGGCGCGTCGCGCTGGCGATGGGGGTCGATGACGTCTCCGGCTTGCGCGAGATCGGGGAACTGCTGGCGGCGCTCAAGGAGCCCGAGGCACCGACCGGATTTCGAGATGCCCTGGGCAAGATCGGCATGCTGAAGGCCGCGCTCTGGGACATGGCGCCGCGGCTCGTGCGCGGGGGCAGCTGCCAGCAGGTCGTTTGGGAGGGCGCCGACGTCGATCTGGCCCGACTGCCGGTCCAGACCTGCTGGCCCGGCGACGCCGGGCCCCTGGTGACCTGGGGTGTCGTCGTTACCCGTGGCCCGCACAAGAGGCGTCAGAACCTGGGTATCTACCGCCAGCAGCTGATCCAACGGAACAAGGTCATCCTGCGCTGGCTGTCCCACCGTGGCGGTGCTCTCGATTTCCGCGACCATCGTCTGCTCCATCCCGCGCGGCCGTTTCCGGTCGCAGTCGCGCTGGGAGCCGACCCCGCGACCCTATTGGGCGCGGTGACGCCGGTGCCCGACCAGCTTTCCGAGTACCAGTTTGCGGGCCTGTTGCGCGGAAGCCGCACCGAAGTCACCCAGTGCCTGGGAAGTGAACTGGTGGTACCGGCGGCCGCCGAAATCGTGCTCGAGGGACACGTCCAGACCGACGAAGCCAACGCGAACGGCGAGCTCAGCCCGGCCAACGCAGGCTTCGAAACCGCGCTCGAAGGGCCATTTGGCGACCACACGGGCTACTACAACGAGGTCGAGCGCTTTCCGGTCCTCACCGTCGATCGGATCACGATGCGGCGCGACCCGCTGTACCTGTCGACCTACACCGGACGCCCGCCCGACGAGCCCGCCGTGCTCGGGGTCGCACTCAATGAGGTCTTCGTTCCGATCCTGCGCCGGACCTTTCCCGAGATCGTCGATTTCTACCTGCCGCCGGAGGCGTGCAGCTACCGGATGGCGGTGGTCTCGATCCGCAAGCAGTACCCGGGGCACGCACGCCGCGTGATGTTCGGCGTCTGGAGCTTCCTGCGGCAGTTCATGTACACCAAGTTCGTCGTGGTCGTCGACGAAGGCATCGACGCGCGAAAATGGACCGACGTGATCTGGGCCATTTCGACCCGCGTCGACCCGTTGCGCGACACCGTTCTGGTGGACCAGACGCCGATCGACTACCTGGATTTCGCGAGCCCGGTTTCCGGGTTGGGAAGCAAGATGGGGATCGACGCGACCGACAAGCTGCCCGGGGAGACCTCGCGCCAGTGGGGCAGGCCGATCGCGATGGATGCCGAGGTCGTCGCACGCATCGACCGCCTGTGGGGCGAGCTCGGTCTGTAGTCCATGAACCGTAGCGGCACGCGGTTCATGGTCCGTGTGCCACCGCCGCAGCGGCAGCAGGACTCGCCTCGATACAATCCGCCCCACGATGCAACGGCAACCGATCCGTCGCGGCGGAATCCGATCGGCCGGCTACGACCGCGCCGAGCGCGCGCTCGAAATCGAGTTCGACAACGGCAGCATCGTCCGCCACACCGGCGTCGGCGAGGAGATCGCGCGCCGGCTGCTGTCGAGCAGCGCGCCGGCGAGCTACTACAAGGACAACATCGAGGAGGAGTTCCCGTCCCGGCGGGTGAAGTGAGCCGGGCCCGGTAGCACGCTTTCCTACTGCTGCTTGATCGCTTCGATCTCGATCAGCAGGCGGATTTTGTCCGAAACGAACGGCAGGCCGTAATCGATCCCCCACTGCGCGCGTTGCAGCGTGGTCTCGAAATCGCCGCCGCACACTTCGCGCTTGAGCTGCGGGTTCACGTAGCAGTTGAAGCCGCTCGCCTTCAGGGTCACGGGCTGCGTCTGTCCGTGCAGCGTGAGGGAGCCCTCGACCGCAGCCACCCGGTCGCCGTCGAACGTGAACTTGTCGCCGACGAAGCGCGCCTGCCCGAACTGTTCGACGTCGAGGAAGTCCTTGCTCTTCAGGTGCTTGTCGAGCGCGGCGACGCCGGTATCGACCGACGTCAGGTCGATGGTGATCTCGGCGTGACCGGTCTTGGCCGCGCGATCGATCGTCACGCTGCCCTCCTTGCGGTCGAAACGCCCCCGATACGTCGACGTCCCCATGTGTCTCGCTTCCCAGATGGTCCAGGTGTGGTTGGGGTCGATCGAGTACGAGACGGGCTCGGCGTAGCAGGCACCGGCAAGCGTCAGGGCAAGCCCGGCGGTGACGGATCGAACGGACGGCAGGCGCATGGAAGTCTCCATTTCGAGGGAAAGCGGCCGGCTCGTGCGGCCATCGGTTACAGGGAGGCGATACCTTTCAGGGCGAGCTTGAACCTGACCCGGACGTCGTCGCCGACGATGGAGGTATCGCTCCATTCGCCGTCGCCGACGCCGAAATCGAGGCGCCGGATCGAGAACGACCCGGAAGCGACCGTGACCGCCCCGGACTGCGCCAGCGTCAACGGCACGACCAGTTCGCGCGCGCGGCCCTTGATCGTCAGGCTGCCGGCGATCTCGTAGCGGCCGGGGCCGAGCGCGCGGATGCTGCTCGACCGGAACTCGGCGCGCGGAAACTTCCGCGTGTCGAACCAGTCGGACTTCGCGACCTCGTCCTGCGCCTCCTCGGTCGGAAGCACGGCACTTGCGAGGTCGACCGTCAGCGAGACCGCGCCGCCCTGCGGCCGCCGCGGGTCGAAATCGACCACCGCGGCGAAGCGTGTGAAGCCGCCCTCGACCGGGACGCCCATCTGCCTGCACACGAAGCCAATCTCGCTCTGCGCCGGCAGCAGCTCCGGCTGGGCCGACGCCGGCGCGGCCGCAAGCGCGAAAGCGCACGACAGGGCGGCGGCAGCCAGCGACCGGTGCATCGCGCCGAATCAGAGGTCGCCGGCAGGCGGTTGCGCGGCTGCCGGGGCGCGGACGCTCGGGGCCGCCGTGGACGCTCGTGCAGGCAGCATCCGCCGCAGCACCTGGTCGCGGTCGAACCAATGGTGCTTGAGCGCCGCCGCTGCGTGCAGGACGACCACGCCGGCCATCGAGTAGGCGAGCGCGCCGTGCACCTGGGCCAGCGTCTTCGCAAGCGCCTTGTCGACCGGCACGAAGTCGGGCAGCGGAATCAGCTTGAACCACACGACCTGGAAGCCGGCGGCGGAACTGTGCGCCCATCCGAACAGCGGGATGACGAAGAAGAATACGTAGAGCAGCCGGTGCGTCCACTCGGCGATGCGCTGCTGCACCGGACTCGTGCCGGCCGCCGGCGGCGGAGGCGGGTGGCCGGCACGCCAGGCCAGGCGCGCCGCGGAGGCGAGAAGGATCGTGATGCCGGCCCACTTGTGCCAGTTGAACAGCTTGATGCGCGTCGGCGAGAGTTTCAGGTCGGACATGTAGAAGCCGAGCGCGAACGTCGCCGCGATGGCGATCGCCAGCAGCCAGTGCAGGGCGATCGCGGCATCGGTGTATCGGTCGTCGGGTCGGGCGCGTTTCATCGGGCAGGCCGCTCACGGCAGGCGGCGCAGTATATCGGGGCGATCCGGCGTTTCGGCCCCGCTTCGGCCCGGCTTCGGCCCCATTTGACCGGCAAAGACGTCACTGCGGTATTTGCGCGAAATCCAGGTAGCGCAGGATCGAGTCGGTCCGCCAGGTCAGGAACGGCGCGTCGCGATGGTGGTCGAAATATTTCGGCGCCGGCAGCATCGCCGCCATTTGCGCCGCCTGGTCGGGCGTCAGGGCCGCGGCCGGCTCGTCGAAGTAATGATGCGCGGCCGCCTCGGCGCCGTAGATGCCGTCGCCCCATTCGACGACGTTCAGGTAGACCTCCAGGATGCGGCGCTTGTCCCACGCGGCTTCGATCATCCATGCGATCAGGAGTTCCTGCAGCTTGCGGGCGTAGCTTCGCTCCGGCGACAGGAACAGGTTCTTGGCGAGCTGCTGCGAGATCGTCGAGCCTCCGCGCGCGGGCCGTCCGCGTCTGCGGTTCTCCTTGTACGCCTTCTCCACCGCCGTCCAGTCCACCCCCTCGTGCTCGGTGAAGCGCGCGTCCTCGGCCGTGATGACCGCGCGCTTGAGCTGGACGGAGATGCGACCGTAATCGACCCATTGGTGCTGCAGCCGTGCCGGCGGCCGCCGCTTGTCCAGCCGCTGCTGGTCGATGGTCATGAACGAGGTCCGGACCGGGTCGTGCCACTTCCAGTAGACGACCCAGCCGAAGAACCAGATCTGCGGCAGCGCGGCCGCCGCCAGCGCCACCAGCAGCGCGCGCCCGAGCCAGCGGCGCGCCGGCGGCACCCGGTCCATCACCCGTGCGTCGCGCTCTGATCGAGCTGTCGGCGCAGCTCCCGGTACACGGCGGCGGTATCGGGGCGCACGCCGCGCCACAGGCAGAACGATTCGGCCGCCTGCTCGATCAGCATCCCCAATCCGTCCGTGACGCGCCGGGCCCCGCTGCGCTCGGCCAGCCGCATGAACGGCGTCGGCGCCGGCGCGTACACCAGGTCGTAGGCGAGCACGCAGTCGTCGAACGTCTCGGGGTCGATCTGCGGCGCCTCGTGATTGAGGCTGCTCGCGGTCCCGTTGATGATCAGGTCGAAGTGCTCGGCCGGGATCTCGTCGAACCGGATCGCCTCGACGCCGAACTCGTCGGCGAGCTCCTGGGCGCGCCCGTGGGTCCGGTTGGCCACCGCGATCCACTTGGGCTTCTCCTCGAGGAGCGAGGCGACCAGCCCGCGCACGCCGCCGCCGGCGCCGAGCACGAGGATCGCCGCGCCGGCGATCCGGAAGTCGTGCCGTCCGGTCACGTCGCGCACGAAGCCGACGCCGTCGGTGTTGTCGCCGACGATCGTGTCGCCGTCGAACTTCAGCGTGTTGACCGCGCCGGCGAGGCGCGCGCGCGCGCTCAGGTCATCGGCCATCTTGGCGGCGTCGAGCTTGAACGGGATCGTCACGTTCAGTCCGAGGTAGCCGGCGTCGCGCAGCCCGAGCGCGAACTCCTCGAACCCGTCGAGCGGCCCCTCCAGGCGCTCGTAGCTGATCGGCTGCCGCGTCGCCCGCGCGAAAAGGCGGTGGATCTCGGGCGACTTGCTGTGCGCGATGGGATTGCCGACAACAGCGTAACGGTCGACGCCAGCCATTGGGGATTTACTGGGCAGAGACGCCGGAACTGGCGCGGGTGGCGAACTGGTCGTTGGTAAACATCCAGGTCCGGGTGATCTCGAACTCGTCGGTGTCCTTCGCCATGTCGGGCGGGAAGGCCGGAAACGGCGCCGCTAGCTTAACAATACGCCGCGCCGCGCGGTCGAGCACCGGCGAACCGGATGACTGTTCGATGATGGAGTCGATCAGCGAGCCATCCTTGCCGATCACCACGGTCATTCGAAGCGCGCCGTAGATCCTGCCGCGGGCGTCATCGGGGTAGTGGTCGTTGCCGACCTTCTCGATGCGCGCGCGCCAGTCCTCGACGTAGCGGGCGAAGCGATACTCGGACGTGCTCGGCATGAAGCGCTGCACCCGGGGCCGCTTCTGGTAATCGGAGATCTCCTTCGAGATCTCCGCCTGCATCCGCGCCAGCTGCTGCCGCGCCTGCTTCGATTCCGCCACGGCCGTCGCGGTCGTCGAGTCCCCGCGCAAATTGGCGGAGGCGGCGTCCGCGGCCGTCTTGTACATCGCCAGCAGCTGGCGCTGCTCGCGCTCGAGACGCTCGACGGTGCGCCGCGCCGACTCGAGCGTGTCGCCATCGCTGACCTGGAACGAGTTGGGCAGCGGCGACGAACGGCGGCCCTGCTCGTTGCTGCCGCCGCCGTCAAGGTTGACCTGCGCCAGGGCCTGCGGCGACGACGGCCGGGTGTCGCTCTTGGCATTGACCAGAACGACCTCGAGCGAGGTCTCGGCGCTGCGCAGCTGGAACAGCTCGGGGTCGACGAACCTCACCGCGAACGCGGCCACGTGCACGCCGATCGAGACGGCGAATGCCGACATCAAGACCCGATTGCCGAAGAAGCGATGCGTCGAATCCATTTGTTGAAACGTCTGCCGAACCCGCCTGGGGCACTCGGCCACGAGCGCGGGGTCCCCGGTCGGCAACCTCCCTGGGATGCGCGAGCGTCGGGTTTCGGCGTGTTCGCGCGCGGCCATTTTAGCCACGCGTCCGGCCGCGCCGCCGCCACGGCCGTGAGCTTACCCGGCACCCGCTGGGGGCGCCGGTCCGTCGCTCGCGCTTTCGCGCGTCGGCTGCCCGGCGACGCCCTGGTCGCCCACCTCGCCGGGATCGACCGCCGGGCCCGGGTCGCCGAGATCGGCGAGCGCCCCGAGGTCCTCGTCCAGTTCCTCGACGGGGGC
>CAZEIW010000125.1:0-7498 GCA_964512305.1 uncultured Burkholderiaceae bacterium
CGGGGCCGCTCCAGAAGTCGCGCCGGCACAGGCCCCTCATCTCGCAGCGTGCGCAGATGCTGTCGGCACCGATCGCGGGCAGCGGCGCGCCGGCCGCGATGCGGCCCAGGTCTCGCCGCAGGCGCGCGCCGATCGCATCGACCCAGAGCGCGAACGGCGCCGCCGCGTCGACGCGCCGCACCGACGCAGCGCCGGGGCGCGCCGGGTCCGCCGGCCGCTCGAAGCTCAAGTACGCCGCCTGCCCGGCGCCGGGGCCGGCCAGCAGGCCGTAAAGATGCAGCTGCACGTCTTCGCCGGGCTCGGCCTGCGCGCGCCGCAGGTCGGTGAACGGGCGCGTCTTGTAGTCGAGAAGCTCGAGGCAGGCGTCGTCTGGACGGCCGCCCTCGCCACGGTCCGTGCGGTCCATCCGGTCGATGCGATCGATGCGCCCGACCAGCTCGACCGTCGCGCCGCCGTCGAGCTGCAGCTCGAGGCGGCGGGTCGATTCGCCCTCCTGCCAGCGCCAGCCGGCGCGCGCCCGTTCGCGCAGCCACGCGACGTAGCCGGGGATCATCGAGCGCAGGCGCTGCCGGTAGCCAATGATGGCCGGCTGGCGCGCCAGTCTGGGCGTGAACACCGCGTCGGCATGCGCGCCCAGATCGCGCTCGAGCTCCGCAGCGTCGAGGCGGTCGAAGGCCGCCTCGCGCCAGGCCGTATGGAAGCGCAGCAGGATCTCGTGCAGCGCCTGGCCGAAATCGCGCTTGTCCGGCACGGGCTTGATCGGCTCCGCCGGCCGTAGCGCGAGCAGGTGGCGGGCGTAGAACTGGTACGGGCAGTCGACCAGGCTCTGGCACGCGCTTGCCGAGAGCGCGGCCGCATGCCGCCGCGAACCGGCCTCCAGAAGCGCCGCCGCGACCGGTGCCGGGCGCGGGCGCGCCTCTGCGACGACACGCTGGATTGCGACCTCGGCAGGCCGCAGCGGATCGGGCCAGCCGGCGAGGTCCGCCAGCAGGCGCAGGCGGTCCAGCGGCGCAGCGAGCGCGTTGGGCTCGGCATCGCGCTGCACCCGCCACGTGGCGGCGACGCTCGGGGTGGCCGACATCAGCGAGGCCAGGTCGACCAGCTGCTCGCGCTCGGCGTCGCGGGCAGCCGGCAGGCCGAGGTCCCGGCGCACCGCGTTGGACATCAGCGCGCCGGGGCTGCGCGTCGACGGCAGGTGTTCGGCATCGGCTCCGACCAGGATCGCGGCTTCGAACGGCCGCAGGCGGGTGCCTGCGAGCGAGGTCATCACGACCGGGCTCTCGATGCCCGGATCGGCAACGCTGGTCTCCTCGAAACGGTCGATCAGCAGCGCGCGAAACTCGGCCGGCGACACGCGCATCGCGGCCCCGCCCGGGTCGCGACCGCCTTTGCCCGCGCGAGGGTCGACGCCCAACTCGTCCTCGATTCGCCGCAGTTCCGCCAGCACCTCGAGGCCGACCGCGTCGCGGGCGAGGGCCGCGCGCATCCCGAGCGCATCGAGCGTGGCGCCGAGGCGGGCCGCGAACTGCGGCAGCGGGCCAGCCTCGCGCCAGGGGCGCGCGATCTCGATCAGCCGATCGATCCAGGCCAGCGCCTCGACCCCGGCCCCGGACCTCCCGCCGCCGCCCGCGCCGGCCGCGGCCTCCCGGGCGACGGCGGCGCGTACCGCACGCACGCCCGCGTGCACGCCGTCGCGGCGCAGCGCGCGCTCGACGGTCTCGACGAGAGCGGCCTTGTCGCCGCCCGCATCGAGCGTGAACGGCGACTTCAGGAAATCGAGCAGATCGCGGTGGTCGAAATCCCCTGCGCACAGGTCGAGCCAGCGCATCACCGCGCCGGCCGCGCTGGTCGTCGACAGCTTCCAGCCGGCTTCGTCGGCCACCCACACATCGGCACGCTCGAGCAGCGCCCGCACGCGACGCGCGGCCAGGCGATCGAGCGCGACGATCGCGAGCGACCGGCAGCCGTCGCGCAGGCGCTCCAGCACCCAGGCCGCCGCCGCGCCTGCCTCGGCCTCGAGCGTCGGCGCCTTGAGGATCCGCAGCGCGGGCGGATCGGACCCGAAGACATGCCGCGCGCGCGTTGCGATCGGCGCCGGCTGCGCGCTCGCACCCAGCTCCGGCCAGGCTGCGGCGATCCACGGCTGCGGCGCCGCCAGCGCCGCGGCGTCGCCCTCGACGATGCAGGCGGGCGAGCGGCGTGCGTGCACATCGGCCAGCCCGCGCAGCCAGCCTTGCGCCCCGTGCGGCGCCAGCACGAGCAGCGGACCGTCGGCCCGCGCGGCGCGGCGCGCCAGCTGCGCCCACAGTCGCGCGGCACCCGCGTCCAGGTCCGCGCTCGCGCGCCAAAGGCCGAGAACGAGTTGCGTTTGCGCGTGTGCCGCCGCCGCAGCGCGGCGCGCGAAGTGGCGATCGACCGCCGCGCGCCAGCGCGCCTCGAAGTCGCCGGTATGCGAAGGCTGCTCCGCCGCCGCATCCGCCCCGGCCCCGCCGCCGGGCTCGGGTCCTCCCACGGCCGCGAGCGTCAGCTCGTCGGCGAGCTCGGCCACGTCGCGCGCCAGCGCCCACAGCGCCGCCGGCTGGGCCCCGAACGCCGCGCGCGCCCACGGGCTGTCGCGCAGCGCGCCATAGAGCTCGGCACGCCGCGCCAGCCGCGGGTCGTCCGTGATGCCCGCCCATCCTTCGAGCGTCGAGATGCGCGGCGCAACGAATGCCGTGCGCCCGCGCGCCGCGTGCAGCGCAGCGCGAAGGAGCGGCGCGTGCGCCAGCCTCGGGACGATCACACTGAGGTGGCGCAGGTCGCTCGCCGGAAGACCGCCTTGCGCGCCGAGCTGCAGCGCCGCGTCCGCGACCGTCGTCCACCATCGCCGGTCCAGCGGCGCCCGCACGATGATGGCGGCCAACGCGACTATTCCTCCACGACGAGACCCGCCCGGATTATCCTCGCGCCCCGGCTGCCGGCGGGCGCGGTACCCGCGGACCTCCGGCGGGTCATTCAGGGGGAATTCACACCGGCCCGGCGCCAAAGTGATAAGATGAACTCGTTACGTGCCGGCGCTAGCCGGTGCGGGTTTTCCTGCAGCGGCGGCTTTCACGGTCGTCAGACCCCCCCGACAGGGTTCCCAGAGGACGGTGCGGGCGCCGCACAGGTGCGCATCCCGAGCGCGGTTGCCGGGCGGCCGCGAACCAATTCCTGGACCTCCCGCGAGGGCGCTTCCGGGCCCCCGGGGACGAAAAGGCTTTCCCCCATGAGCGAAATCAAATACGTCAGTGACACGACTTTCGAACAGGACGTGCTGAAGGCGCCGACGCCGGTCCTGGTCGACTACTGGGCCGAGTGGTGCGGCCCGTGCCGGATCATCGCGCCGATCGTCGATGAAGTGGCCAAGGACTACCAGGGCCGCCTGACCGTCGCGAAGATCAACGTCGACCAGAACCAGGCCACGCCGGCGAAGTATGGAATCCGCGGCATTCCGACCTTGATGCTGTTCAAAAACGGCACCGTGGTCGGGACCCGCGTCGGCCAGCTTTCCAAACCCCAACTCGTCGCGTTTATCGACAGCAACCTCTGATATCCACGCACCGGCGGGCGGATCCGCCCGCCCGTTGCCCTCGCGGGCGCAGATCCCAGGCGCCCCATTGAGTTTTGTGTGCAGACGTTTCGACCCGGACCGTCGTTCGACTTCTGACCTCGCCCCGTCGCCCACCCCTCCCGATCCACTCGCCGCTGCCCACCGATGCAACTGTCCGAACTGAAAGCACTGCACGTTTCGCAACTGCTCGAAATGGCGGCCGGTCTCGAGATCGACAACGCCAACCGGATGCGCAAGCAGGAACTGATGTTCGCGATCCTGAAGAAGCGCGCGAAGGCCGGCGAGCAGATCTTCGGCGACGGCACGCTCGAGGTGCTGCCCGACGGGTTCGGCTTCCTGCGCTCGCCCGAGACCTCGTACCTGGCCAACACCGACGACATCTACATCTCGCCGTCGCAGATCCGGCGCTTCAACCTGCACACGGGGGATTCGATCGAGGGCGAGGTGCGCACGCCGAAGGACGGCGAGCGCTACTTCGCGCTGGTCAAGGTCGACAAGGTCAACGGCCAGGCGCCGGACTCGACCAAGCACCGCATCCTGTTCGAGAACCTGACGCCGCTGTTTCCCGACAAGCCGCTCGTGCTCGAGCGCGACATGCGCGGCGACGAGAACATCACCGGGCGCCTGATCGACATCATCGCGCCGATCGGCAAGGGCCAGCGCGGCCTGCTGGTCTCGAGCCCGAAGTCGGGCAAGACCGTCATCATGCAGCACGTCGCGCACGCGATCACCGCGAACCATCCGGACGTGATCCTGATCGTGCTGCTGATCGACGAGCGCCCGGAGGAAGTCACCGAGATGCAGCGCTCGGTGCGCGGCGAGGTCGTGTCGTCGACCTTCGACGAGCCCGCGGCGCGCCACGTCCAGGTCGCCGAGATGGTGATCGAGAAGGCCAAGCGGCTGGTCGAATCGAAGAAGGACGTCGTGATCCTGCTCGACTCGATCACGCGGCTGGCGCGCGCCTACAACACCGTCGTGCCCGCCTCCGGCAAGGTGCTGACCGGCGGCGTCGACGCCAACGCCCTGCAGCGGCCCAAGCGCTTCTTCGGCGCCGCGCGAAACATCGAGGAGGGCGGGTCGCTCACGATCATCGCGACCGCGCTGATCGACACCGGCTCCCGGATGGACGACGTGATCTACGAGGAGTTCAAGGGCACCGGCAACATGGAGATCCACCTCGAGCGCCGCCTCGCGGAGAAGCGCGTGTACCCCGCGATCAACGTCAACCGCTCGGGCACGCGGCGCGAGGAGCTGCTGCTCAAGCCCGAGGTGCTGCAGAAGGTCTGGATCCTGCGCAAGCTCCTGTTCGGGATGGACGAGATCGAGGCGATGGAATTCCTCCTCGACAAGATGAAGCAGACCAAGAACAACGGCGAGTTCTTCGACATGATGAGGCGCGGCGGCTGACGCCTTGCCGCAGACGCCGGGCACGGCCGTGGCCGCTTGTCGGTTGCCCCGTTTCTGCTAGACTGCACGGTTCTGCCGGACCCGAAAGCGCCCAAAAACCGCGCCCAGAGCAAAACGATGAAAGCAGGCATCCACCCCGAATACCGCGAAGTCGTCTTCCTGGACGTCTCGTGCGACTTCAGCTTCGTGACGCGCTCCACCGCGGCGACCCGCGAGAAGATCACGTGGAAGGACGGCAAGGAATACCCGCTGGTCAAGCTCGACACCTCGGCCGAGTCGCACCCGTTCTACACCGGCGCGCAGACGCGGATCGTCGAAACCGGCCGGGTCGAGAAGTTCCGCCAGAAGTTCGCGGCCAAGACCGAGGCGGTAAACGCCGCTGCGGCCCAGGCTTCGGCGGCGAAGAAGCGCAAGTAAGCGCGCGGCTGCGCCGGCGGCTGCCGGTCGGCGTACCGGTGGCAGCCGGTACACGCGGGGCTGGGCGAGGCAGCCGCCGCGTTTCTGGAAAGGCAGCTGCGGCTGCCTTTTTCGCATGATCGAACCGCGATACCGATCCCCCGCGCACGTGCCGGCCCAGGCCGCGGCGGCGCTTCCCCGGTGGCTCCTGCTCGGACTGCTGGCCGCCTACATCGTGCCGGGTCTCTTCGGGCACGATCTCTGGACCCCGGACGCGCAGGAGTTCGGCCGCATGTGGACGCTGGCCCACGGGCACCCTGCCGACTGGTGGCTGCCCAACGTCGCCGGCGCCGCGACCCTGCGCGAGGGACCGCTGCCGGCCTGGGTCGGGGCGCTCGCCATGCGCGCCCTGGGTGGACTGGCCGGCGATCCGGCCGCGGCCGCCGTCTCCGTGCTGCTGTGGTTCGCCCTGGGCGCCGCCGCGCTATGGTCCGCCGCCTACCGGCTGGCGCGCCGCGAAGAGGCGCAGCCGGTGGCGTTGGTGTTCGGCGGTGAGGCGAGCCGGCGCGACTACGCGCGCATGCTGGCAGACATTTCGCTGCTGCTCTACCTGGGCACGATCGGCATCGCGCAACGGCTGCACGAGGTGCAGGCCGACTGCGTCACGGCCGCACTGGTGGCCGCGACGCTGTTCTGCCTGACCGCCGCCGAATGGCGGCGCGGCGTGAGCTCGGCGGCCGCCGGCGCCGCGATCGGCGGACTCGCGCTGACGCAGGGCCCGTTGCCTGCCGTCGGCCTGCTGATCGGCTGCGGCGCGGCATGGTGGCTTTCGGCGGGCCGGCGGCGCGACGCCCTGCGCTCGATCGCGACCGCCGCCGTGGCGGCGTTCGCGGTCGCCGCGGCCTGGCCGGCGCTCGCGTGGTGGCTGCAGCCGCGCGCCGCGGGTGCCGCGCTCGCGTTCTGGCGCAACGGGTTCGGGGCGCTCGAATGGGTCGGTGCCTCCGACGCGATCTGGCTGATCCGCAACGCGACCTGGTTCACGTGGCCGCTGTGGCCGCTGGCGGCCTGGGCCGTGTACGCGTGGCGCCTGACGCTGGCTGCGGCGCACCTGGGGCAGCCGCTGCTGATCCTGGCCGGGCTGGCGGCGTCGATGGTCGTGTCGGCGCCGCTCAACGAGCACCAGCTCGTCGCGCTGGTGCCGCCGCTCGTGCTGCTGGCCGCGTTCGGCGCCACCACGCTGCGGCGCGCCCTGGACAACCTGGTGGACTGGTTCGCGATCGCGGTCTTCTCGCTGTTCGCGCTCTTCGTCTGGGCCTATTTCGTCGCGATGATGACCGGCTCGCCACGCGCGATGGCCGCTTCGATCGCGCGCCTGGCGCCCGGCTTCGAGGCGGCGTGGCGCCCGGGCGCGGTGCTGGCGGCGCTCGCCGCCACCGCGTTGTGGGCCGCACTGGTCGCGTGGCGCATCCGCGTGCGGCCGCGCGTGCTCTGGCGCGGCCCGCTGCTGTCGGCGGGCGGGGTCGTGATGCTCTGGTTCGTCGTCAATGCGCTGTACCTGCCCGCGGTCGACTACATCTTCTCGTTGCGCATGATGGCGCAGGAGATCGCGACGCAGGTCCGCTTCCAGCTGCCGCCGGCGCAGGCCGCCGCCGCGTGTATCCAGACCCACCGGGTCCCGCTCGCCGAGCGGGCGATGCTCGCGTACTACGGCCGCCTCCGGTTCGATCGCGACGGGTCCGCGGAGACGTGCCCGATCGCGCTGCAGCGCGAATCCTCGCGCAGCACGATCGACGCCGGCCCGCCGCTGGGCGGGACCGACCTATGGATGCCGGTATGGGAAGGCCACCGGCGCGCGCGCCCGGACGAGACGTGGAGGTTGTGGCTGCGGCGGTAGGGGGGCGAAGAGCAGCAACCGTCATCCCCGGCGGGGATGATGCCCGCCACGGAGGACGCCAATAGCACCGTCATGGCCGGGCTTGTCCCGGCCATCCACGTCGGTGCGAACTGGAAGCGCTTCGTTTTGCACCGACGTGGATCCCCGGGACGAGCCCGGGGATGACGCCGATTCAGGGCAACGCCAGTAGCATTGTCATGGCCGGGCTT